>CAZKNJ010000015.1:0-45058 GCA_964554185.1 uncultured Planctomycetales bacterium
GCCCACAGTTCTGCCTTCACGCCTTCGGGGCACGGTAGAGACTCAAGCTCAACCGTTGATGGCCTGGACAGAGTGAAGCCGCCGCCACCTTTGCACGCGGCGAAAACCAGTGTTGCCGCCACTGCGGCGGCTGACAGCCAGATAACGAGACGCAAGGCGCGCCTGCCCGGGTCGCTTGTGTTTCTCACAAGTCCGTCCTCCCAAGGAGAGTCTACCGCAGGAAACGACGACTGTCAAGCGCCGGCAGCTAAATATCATGCATTTCTCAGCCGTGCGGTCAGATGACTTTCGCGCGAATCATCCAGTTGGTTTTTTCGCGCAGGACGGACAGCGGCCAGTCCCAGAACGCGCCGACGGTGCCGTAGTAGTTGGGGTTGTTGCCACCGCTAGTGTCAAAGCCGATGTTCAGCTTGTACTCCGGGCGCGACACCGGCTCCACGAGAATGTAGAAGTCGCCCGGCAGCTTGGTGTCGGGGAAGTCCACGTTGGTCCAGTGGGGAATCTCCGTGAGCACTGTGTAGTCGCGCTGCACTGACGAAATCACTCGCAAGTCGTGGTCCAGCAGGAATACGCGGAAGGTCGGCTTGGTGGCGAACCAATCGCCCTCCACCTTGCCGTAGATGAAGACGTCTTCCAGCGTCTTGAAGCCCATGTTCTTGAAGCCCACGAGCGCGCCACCCCGCTGGAAAGTGAAGTAGCCGTCGGCGGTGCCATCATCGTGGTGCAAGTAGTTGACGCCGGAGATTTCGCTTGCGTCAATGTAGCGGAGGGGTTCCAGAAGGCTGCGCACGTCCGCACGGATCATCCAGTCGGTTTTGTCCTCCACCAGCTTGAACCCGGCGCTGGGGTTTCCCTGGAAACTGCGGAATACCTTGGTTTTCTCGGTGCAGCCGATCTCAACGCCGAACTCCGGCCGCGCGTACGGGTAAACCACGACAGAATAGACCTCGCTGACTTTAATAGTTGGCAGGTCGACATACACCCAGCCGGCCTCGGTAGGGTAGCTCGCGTAGGGCACCAGCTTCTGGGTAAGCACCTTGCCCTCGGAGTCGGTGACCGCGACATTGGTGTACGACTTCTTGGGGTCGGCGCCGCTGCCGTAGCGCCTGGCGTAAATCTCCACGCCCGTCAAGTATGTGGCCTTCCAGTCCTTCACCGGCTGGAAGTCCACGCGCGCGGCCTCCGTATAAAGCTGTTTGTAGCCAGTGGCTTCGCCACCGTCGTAGCTGAGAACCTTCTCCTGGTAGTCCTGCGCCAGTGCAGGAACAGCGACCGCCAGCAAGGCGAGAATGCACACGAGCGCAAAGCGAGTGTGTTTCATGACCTCCTCCCTTTCGCGCTGATTATAGCCTAGCAGTCCGGATGAGGCAATAGAAAAGGGCGGGCAGCCGGCTGTCTTTGCGCAATTCAGCCGAGTATTTCGCGCGCGAGCAGGTAATCGCTATACTTGTCTATGTCGACCGCAATCTCTGGGTGATTGAAGACCATGAGCTTTAAGTTGGCACTGAACCGCTGGGAGAACCAGTTCTCCAACTCGGGGGTAGAGATGCGCCCGGACATCAGTTTCATCACCAGACCCATTCCAAACAGGCCTGCCAGCGCCATCGGGTTCTTACGGCTGGAATATACCTTGCGCAGCAGCTCGCTGTTCTCTCTGAGCAGGCGCGGGCGCACGAGGAAGGCGTTCCCGCCGGTGAAAACGCCCTGTTGCGTACGGACATAGGTGCGCTGGCTGCCGGGGAACTTCTCTTCCACTTTCGCGCGCTCAACGATGGGCCACACGCCGTCGGCCCCGGAAGCCTGCGCCAGGCTGATGAACTCGCTGAGCTGCTGCTCGGTTAAAAGCGGGATATCGACCGTCATTAGAAGCAGGTTCGTGCTAAGCGCCTCTTCGCCGCCGTCGGCCTCCAGCAGGGAGAGCGCCTGCTCCATCGCCGAAAGTACGTCGGGCGCCCCGGAGAAACAGATGACATTGCCGAATGGGGGATCGCTGACCAGCGAAACGCCTTCATCGTCCAAGCCCAGGTTCACCAGCACCCGCGAGTCGGGAAGCGCGCCGCAGATGGTGTGCAATGCGCGCTCCAACAGCGTCATACCGCCAAGCTCGGTGAGGCAGAGCTTGCGAGCACCGGCGGCCGCCTGAATCTCCTTGGGGGCTTCGCCTCCCGCCAGCAGGAGGGCGCAAAGGCGCGGGTCAGAATTCGCGGAGGGGGCCATCAATGTACGTCCCGTTAGACCTCAGATCCAGCTCCTCGCCCAGGGCGGCGCCGCCGCCCGGCTGACGCTCCAGCACGCGGACCGCCGGACGCAACAGCGCATCGGGATGTTGCTGACAGACCACTGCCGTTCGTTCGTCCGACAGCAACACCGGCGAGCCCACCGGGTAGAAGCCAATGTTACGCAGAAAAGTGTGCATGACCTTCGGGCTGAACTGGCTTCCGCTGCCGGCAACCACGCGCATGCAGGCCTCACGCGGAGTGGCACGGGGCAGCTTCGGCTTGCTCAGGGTGAAGTGAGAGAACTTATTGGATATCGCCATCACCTGGGATTCCACAGGGATGGCCTCGCTGGACAGACGGTAAGGGAAACCGCTGCCGTCGTAGTGCTCGTTTTGCAGGAAGATCATCTCCAGCACCGACTCGTCGATGCCGTTAGCGCGCCTCAACTCGTGGTAGAGGATCTTGTACTCCTCGCGCAGCTGCTCAGACTTCTCTTCGGTGAAACCGGTGCCATTACCGATGCGCGACACCAGCCCCGCAAGGCCCAAGTGGTGGCTGATGATTCCCTTGATAAACTCGCGGCGCTTGTCTTCGCGGAAGCCCTCCAGGCCTTCGGACATGAAGAAGGTGGTCACCGTACGCAGCGTGTGGGTCGGCACGTAATCATCCGGCGTGGCGACATCGTCAAAGTAGAGGTAGCGGTTGGATTCGACGTTGAGGTTGAGGTACAACATCAGCGATAGCTCGTCCAGGTCGGCCCGCCCCATCGACTCCCCGGAGTACATCGCCGCCATCGCGCGCTTCAGCCGCTTGGAGACTACCGAAGAAAACGCCTTGGGGATGGCTGGCTCGAGCCCAGCGTTCGCGCGAATCGAATCCTTGCCGCGGGAGAACCACTCCTCCTCACGATTCGGCGGAAGTAGTGGAATGGACTCGCTTGAGCCGACTGAACGCGAGTAGGCCATGGCGTGGTTCTCCAGGCTGGGCACTTGCCTAAGCCTCGAACTCACAGACGGGAGGATTTCGCCGTTACCGTTCACCGCCAGCCGACTTACTGCCAGCTCGAGCTCACTATCCGTAACCTCACCAATGGGTTCCGCCAGCTCAAAGTCGTCCACCTCAACCGGAGCCGGTGCAGCCATGGTAGGCGTCTCTTCGGGAGCTTCCTCACGCACAGCTTCCGCAGCTTCCAGCTCCTCGGCTTCCTCCGCCGCCTCCATCTCGGCAATCTCCTCCACCGTGTAAACCGTGATGCTAGTCACTCCGCGCGCGCGCAGGTGCTTAATGCGTTCAGTGGTGAGAGTCGTGCCGGCCGCAAGAAGGGTGGTGAAACCCATCTTCGCGTCCTTGGCTAGTCGTTGACCCGGTTCGGCTTCGGAGATTCCAATGACCTTCATATCAGGCATCAAGTGCCTGCATAATATAGCACTCAAGCGCCAATGTCCATAATCCCCAAGCCGAAAATCGCGAAGTTAACCTATTCGGTGGCCTTTCGCACCTGGAACAGAAGCTCCATATTGCTCTTGGTCTGCAGCAGCTTGGTGATCAGGCGGTTCATCCGGTCGGCCTCATCCATGTCGGCAACCATCCGGCGAAGCCTCCAGACCACTTCGAGCTCTTCTGCATTGTAAAGCAGCTCTTCGTGCCGCGTGCCGCTGCGCATGATGTCGATGGCGGGGAAGATGCGCTTGTCGGCCAGTTCGCGGGACAGGTGGAGTTCCATGTTGGCCGTGCCCTTGAACTCCTCAAAGATGATATCGTCCAGCCTGGAGCCGGTCTCGATCAGCGCGGTTGCAAGGATGGTGAGCGAGCCGCCGCCTTCAATGTTGCGGGCCGCGCCGAGGAAGCTCTTGGGCTTGTAAAGCGAATTGGGATCCAGGCCGCCGGACAGCGTTTTGCCCGAAGGCGGGCAAGTCAGGTTGTGCGCGCGCGCCATGCGCGTAAGCGAATCCAACAGGATCACCACGTCCTGTCCGCTTTCCACCTTGCGTTTTGCGTACTCGATTACCTGCTCGGCCACCTGGATGTGATGCTCCGGCTTGTCGTCAAAGGTGGAGGAGATAACCTCGCCTTTCACGCTGCGCTCAAAGTCGGTGACTTCTTCCGGCCGCTCGTCAATGAGCACCGCGATCAGCTTCACATCGGGGTGGTTGTTCGCGAGCGAGTTGGCGATTTTCTTGAGCATTATCGTCTTGCCCGCTTTGGGCTTGGCGACGATGATGCCACGGGTGCCCAGGCCGACCGGAGCGAAGAGGTCAATAAGCCTGGTGGAAGCGTCGTTAGCATCGCATTCCAACAGCAGCCGCTGGTTGGGGTAGATGGGAACAAGGTCTTCAAAGGAGAGGCGCTGACGCACTTCATCCGGCGGGCGGTCGTTCACCGCCTCAATCTTGACCATGCTCGGGTAGCGCTCGCCGTCTCTCGGTGTGCGAACGTAGCCGGAGACCATGTCGCCGGTGCGCAGCCCGAACTTCTTTATCTGGGACATAGAGATGTAGATGTCATCGTTGCCGAGGTGGAACGCGCGCTGGCGGATGAAGCCGTAGTTGCTGTCCGACACAATGTCCAGAATGCCCTTCTGGAAGTATGATTGCTCCAGGTCGCTCTGCACCGACACCTGTTCATGGGCCTCGGAGCTGCGGTCGCGATCGCGGTCGCGCCGGCGCCCGTTGCGGTGACGGCCTTCGCGCTGGCTTCTTCCCTGCGGGGCGTGGCTCATCTCGCGTTCACGGGGCTGCGGCTGCGCTTCCGACTGCTGCGCCGGCTTCTGAAAAGCCCTCCGCACATCGAAATCCTTGTCGCCCTTCGGCGCACGCGCCTGCTGCTGCACCGAATCCCTGGAACCCGCATCCCACTTGTTGATGGTGGAAGGCGGGCGCACCGGCGGACGATCGTTCACCGGCCGCACCGGAGCCGCAGCGCTGTTGCTGGACTCGCCTGAGAGATCAACGTTCACCGGCAACGATTCGAATTGGGCAACGACCCGGCGCGGGTGATCGGCCGATTCACCCCCGTGCTTGACAAGCTCCGTTACCAGATCGGACTTGTTCATCTTGCTGGCTCCTTTGATACCTTTGTCCTTGGCCAGTTTGCGAAGCTCGGTGAGCTTCATCTCATCAAGCGTTTCTTTTGTCAGATTGTCACTCATAACGGAATCACACCTTTACCGGTCGTTAATCGGCGAAAGCGCATTAACAGGAATACCGCGAACTGCGAAAAGCAGCGCGGGTCGTTTCTCTCCATGGGGTAGAGTTGCTCGAAGCGCAAGTATTATACCCTTTGTGAACGCTGATGTAAAGCTACGGTGCCGCCGGCCGGCAAACTGCCAATCCGGCATCAGCGCCAGAACTACTCGCCTTCCTTCTGCGGCCAGTTTATCGCCCAGATTCCCTGAAGCTGGCGCCACTTCTGCTCAAAGTCCAGGCCGTAGCCCACGACATAGCAGTCGGGGATGGTGAAGCCGACATAGTCCATTTCAACTTCCACCTTGCGCCGGTCGGGCCGGTCAAGCAGCGTGCACTTCACCAGCGAGGCCACCTTGCGAGTACGCAGCATCTCCTCTATGTACTTGAGCGTGAGGCCGGTGTCAACAATGTCTTCCACTATTATCACGTCGCGCATCTCCACCGGGTCGTCCAGATCCTTTATCATGCGGACGACGCCGCTACTCTCGGTGGAATCACCGTAACTGGCAACCGACAGGAAGTCGCAGGAGGCGGGAATCTTGAGGCGGCGGAGCAGATCCGCCAGAAAAACGACCGCTCCCCGTAGAACGCAAACGAGATGCACCCGCTTGCCCTCATAGTCCGAGGAGATGTCGTTGGCGATCTCTTCCACCCGCGCGGCTATCTCTTCGGGCGCATATAGCTGATGGAAATGCTCCGGCACTTTAATCATGGTTGTTCACCAACTCTGTGCAAGTCCGCTACTCCCATTCAATGGTTGCGGGTGGCTTGCTGCTGATATCGTACGCCACCCGGTTCACCTGCGGGACCTCGTTGATAATGCGGTTGCTGATGGTCTCCAGCACATTGTACGGGATTCTCGCCCAGTCCGCCGTCATCCAGTCGGTGGTCGTGACGATGCGGAGGATGATGGGGTAGCCGTAGGTGCGCCGGTCGCCCATCACGCCAACCGAGCGGATGTCTGGCAGCACACCGAATGCTTGGCCTATGTCGGCGTAGATCTCCGAGCTCGCCAGCTCCTCCTGGATTATCGCGTCCGCCTGCTGGAGAATGCGAACTTTGAAGGGAGTAACCGCCCCGATGATACGGATAGCCAGACCCGGGCCGGGGAAAGGCTGACGGTACACCACGCTCTCCGGCACTCCGAGATTCAGCGCGACCTTGCGAACCTCATCCTTGAAAAGGTCGCGCAACGGCTCCACGAGCTTCAGCTTCATTGTGCGGGGAAGGCCACCCACATTGTGGTGGCTCTTGATCACGTGCTGGTGCTTCCCGACGCCGTGGCTCTCCACCACGTCTGGATAGATGGTGCCCTGGGCGATGTACTTGACGTTCTTCACCTTCAGCGCAGCTTCTTCAAACACACGGATGAACTCGCGGCCGATAATCTTGCGCTTGCGCTCCGGATTGGTCACCCCTCTGAGCTTGCCGAAGAAGCGGCGCGCGGCGTTCACCCGCTGAAAGTTGGCCTTGAACTGCTTCTTGAACACGCGCTCCACCTGGTCAGCTTCGTTCATCCGCATCAGGCCGTGGTCAACGAAAATGCAGTGAAGTTGTTCGCCGATCGCCCGCTGCACCAGCACGGCGGTTGCGAGCGAATCTATGCCGCCGGAGATGCCGCATAACACGCGCGCAGATTTCACGCTCTCACGAATATTCGCTGTAGCGTCCTCCACGAACGACGAGACCTTCCAGGTGCCGCCGGCCTTGCAGACCTCAAAAGCGAAGTTGCGCAGGAGCTCGACGCCCCAGGGCGTGTGGGTGACTTCGGGGTGGAACTGCACGGCGTAAAGCTTGCGTGCGGGATTCTCCATCGCCGCAACCGGCGTATGGTAGGTTTTGGCCACCAGTCTGAATCCCTTCGGCGGGCTGGCAAGCACGTCGCCGTGGCTCATCCAGCAGATGAGTTCAGGGTTGAGGTTGCGGAAGAGAACGCTGTCCGGCTCCACCACCTGCAGGTCGGTCTTGCCGTACTCAGCGGCCTTCGCTGAGATGACTTCGCCGCCATGCATCCGTCCGATGAACTGCAGGCCGTAGCAGATGCCGAGTATAGGGATTCCAAGCTCAAGTATCTTCGGGTCAATCTCCGGAGAGCCGTGCACGTAGACGCTGCCGGGGCCGCCCGAGAGGATGAGGCCGATAGGCATTTCGTGCTTGATGTCTTCCAGGGTGATGTCGGTAGTGCGGATTTCGGAGAAGACATCCAGCTCGCGGATGCGCCGCGCGATTAGCTGGGTGTACTGGGAACCCATATCAACGACGATTATCTTCTCCTGCTGAGCCATCTATGCACCCATGCCCAGGCGCTGGGAACGCTGTAGCGTCTTGCCTTCGGTCATGAAGGACAGGGACACAACCAGCCCGATTCCCTGCATTTCACTGATGTTGGCCGCACCGCAGAGTCCCATTGAGGACCGCAGGCAGCCAACGAGGTTCTCTTCGCCAGTGGTCACCGAGGTCGGCCCGAAGAGAAGCTGTTTCAGTGGGATGTTCTTTTCGACCCGCACGCGGGTTCCGCGAGGCAGGTTCGGGTCCGGCGTCGCCATTCCCCAGTGGTAAGGTGCCGCGGGCGTTTCCGGGCAGCCAGCGAAGATACTGCCGACCATCACCGCGTCAGCGCCAGCAGCCAGAGCTTTGGCCATCTGGCCGCCCTTGCGCATTCCGCCGTCGGTGATAACAGCCACGTACCTGCCGGACTTCTCCAGGTAGTCCTGGCGGGCGGCGGCGACATCGGCGGTGGCGGTAATCTGCGGCACGCCGACTCCGGTAACCGCGCGCGTGGTGCAGGCCTCACCAGGCCCCACGCCGACGAGAATCCCTGCTGCGCCGGCTTCCATTTGCTCGTAGGCGACATCGTAGGAGACGCAGTTGCCGAGCAGCACCGGCATATCGATTTTGTTTATGAGTTCCGCGACCGACAGGACCTCTCCCTTGCTGGAGCGGTGACGCACGCTTATGACTGTGCTTTGCACCACGAGCACATCCAGTCCGGCCTTTACCGCATCGTCGGCCCAGCGCATGGCTCCGAGCGGCGTAAGGCTGCCTACCGCGGGCGCGCCCCGGTCTTTGACTTGCCTGATTGCGCGCTCGATCAGCTCCGGCTTAACGGGCTCGCGGTAGATGTCTTGGAGAACGCGGGTCGCTTCAGCGTCGCTGGCCGACACGACGCGCGCGAGCGGCTCCTCGGGTTTCTCATACTTGGTGAAGATACCCTCGAGGTTGAGCACCGCCATGCCGCCCAGCTCGTGCATCGCTACCGCGAAAGACGGGCTGACGACACCATCCATGGCGCTGGCGATTATCGGGAACTCCATGCGGAGTCCGCCTATGTCCACGGACAGGTCGACATCCGCGGGGTCAATGGTGGACGCGCTGGGAACGAGCGAGACGTCGTCAAAGCCTAAGGCAATACGGGCATTCTTGTGTTTGCTGAGCGGAAATTCCATAACGGTGCCCAAAGGGGGAGTGCGAACTCTGAAGCTCTATTCTATCCCACGGCAAGGGGTTGTCAAGGGATTCCAAGGGCTATTTGCCCGTTTCAGCGCAGATGCAAGGCCTTTTCGGCCGACTCCAGCACGGTGCGGTAATTGCTGAAGGTCACCTGCTCCTTGGCCTGCGCCAGCGGGAACCACTCAACCTGCTTGATTCCCTCATCACCGAACTTCGCCTCCATTGGCGGCAAGCCTGCCGGCGCTTCCAGCAGAAAGAAGTGGACTGTCTTGCAGTTCAGCTTTTCCACGCCACCGTTGCGGGTTAAGAACTCGTAAAACACCGGACGCAGATAGCAGACCAACCGGAGTGAGGAAACATCCAGCCCGGTTTCCTCCTCGGTTTCGCGGATGGCGGCTTGCACCAGCGTCTCACCCAGGCCGATGTGCCCCTTGGGCAGGCCCCAGAACATGCCTGAGTGCCGTCTGGCCTGTATCAGTACCACGGGGATACCTTCGCTGGGCGCGAAAACCACCGCCCCAGAGCTTAAATGGGTGATCTTATCCATGAACCTGAGCCGTTAGGGGCTTCAAAACAGCCGCCCCCATATAGTAAAGTGTAATTCTACCAGATGCTTGAAACGACAATCGTTCTTGATGCTGCTTCCGCCGAGAAGGGCGTAGATGAAATCATGCTGGGCGCGGCGCTGGGGCTGAGGAAGCTGAAGCGCCCGATTGACCTGCATCTTGTGGTGTATGACGATTCTGATACGCAATCACCGGCCGGAAACGAATTGGCTTCCGCCGCTAGTGCCGTGGGAGCGTCCGTGACCTTTCACACTGCCAGCGACCGCTTGCCCGACAGCATTGAAAGCCCGGTGAAAGCCTACCGGAGCTACGCGAACAACCCGATCAATATCGCGTTCCAGCTGTATAAGAAGACCGGCGGGGCAATCATTTCGCCGGGAAATACCGGCCTGGTAATGACCTGCGCGCTTTTTGAGCTGGGGAGGATACCGGGCATCTCACGGCCGCCCATCGCTACGCCCTGGCCGACCAGGCGCAAGTCCATGTTCATCCTGGACTCCGGCGCGAATGTGGACGTCCGTCCGGTGCACCTGCACCAGTTCGCCCATATAGGCCGGGTGTACATGTCCCGGGTGTTCAAGCGCGAGAACCCCCGCATCGGGCTGCTCAGCAACGGCTCAGAAGACTATAAGGGCAGCCAGCTCGTAAAAGAGGCTCACAAGCTCCTCTCGGAGGATTCGGCCATCAACTTCGTCGGGCATGTGGAAGGCCAGAGCCTGCTGGACGGGAACGTTGACGTACTGCTGTGCGACGGGTTTCTGGGCAACATCCTGCTCAAGTTCGCGGAGGGCCTGGCGAGCACCTTCGGCACGTTGCTGAAGGAGGAGATTACGCGGAATCCCTTCACCGCGATGGCGGCATGGTTGTTCTTCCGCGGAAGCATGGCGCGGTTCAAGCGCAGGTTTGACTACTCCGAGTGGGGCGGCGCGCCCCTGCTGGGCGTGAAAGGGAATGTGGTCATTTGCCACGGGCGAAGCGAAGCCAAGGCCATTATGAACTCCATCCTCTGGGCCTCCCGGATGGTTGATGAGGATGTTAGCCGGAACATTGAAGCCGAGGTCCGGCGGGCGAATGTGCTCGCTGAAAACGGCCCTGAGCCCACGCAGTGAGTCCACCCGCTGGCGTGGATGGCGTATAATTGGTGGTGCTCCGGTATTAAGCCTCCTGTTAGCATCCAGCCAATCCATGGTTCCTTGGAGCAAACACAATGGACATCGATGTCTTAATCAAGGGCACCGGCAGGTATGCACCTGACCGCGTGTTCACCAACGAGGACTTTGAGAAAGTCCTTGACACCAGCGACGAGTGGATCACCACGCGCACAGGAATTAAGTCGCGCCACTTCGTCAGCCCCGGCGAGACCTGTTCGCTGCTGGGCGAGCGTGCGGCGCAGAGGATTCTGGAGAACGCCGGTATAAGAGCGGAGGAGGTTGAGCTTATCATTGTGCCGACGGTCACGCCAGAGCGTGTTTTCCCGGCGACTGCGTCAATCATCCAGGGACGCATCGGCGCCAGCAAGGCGGCGTGCTTTGACCTGAACGCCGCATGCTGCGGCTTCATCTATGCGCTGGCCACGGCGTACAACTACCTTCGGAGCGGAATGTACCATAACGCTCTCGTCATTGGCTCGGAAATCATGACCTCCATGGCGAACTACACCGACCGCAACACCTGCGTGCTGTTCGGCGACGCTGCGGCGGGGCTGTACCTGGAGGCCGTTCCCGCCACCAGCGACAGGCGGGGCATCCGTAACTTCGTGCTAGGCAGTGACGGCACGCTGATTGATATTCTCTATCAGTACGCCGGCGGCAGCGCCGCGCCCGCGACGCTTGACACCGTGCTCAACGAGCAGCATTACATCTACATGGAGGGGCAGGAGGTGTTCAAGCACGCCGTGCGCCGCATGGATCAGACAGTGCGTGACGTTATCGCCAAGGACGGCGTTGACCCCTCGGAAGTGGACTGGTTCCTGGGGCACCAGGCCAACCAGCGCATCATTCAGTCCACCCAGCGCAGGTTGGGCGTGCCGGAAGAGAAGGTATACATCAACATCCAGCGGTACGGCAACACCACGTCGGCTTCCATCCCGCTGTGCGTTGACGAGCTGAACGAAGAAGGGAAGCTCAAGCCGGGGGACAAGATCGTGCTGTTTTCTTTCGGCGCAGGGCTGACCTGGGCGTCGTGCTACTTGATCTGGGGCACTTAGCGCCAAAGAGGAGAGGGTTATGAAACTTGCTCTGCTGTTTCCCGGCCAAGCCTCCCAGCAAGCGGGAATGGGCCGGGACTTCCACGACGAATACGCGGAGGTTCGCAAGTACTTCGCGCAAGCGGACGAGACGCTCGGCTACCCGTTGTCCAACCTGATATTCAACGGCCCAGAAGAAGAGCTGACGCTGACGGCCAACGCGCAGCCGGCGATACTCACCGTGAGCTGCGCAATCTGGTCGGTGCTGAAGCCGTTTGTGGCGGATGGGACTGAGCTAATCGCTGCAGGCCACTCGCTGGGCGAGTACAGCGCGCTGGTGGCAGCGGGAGCGATGGAGTTTGCCGAGGCGTTGCGCATTGTGCATCTGCGCGGGAGGTTCATGCAGGAAGCGGTGCCCCCCGGCGCCGGCAAGATGGCCGCAATCTTCGGGCTGGAACAGCGGGCGATTGAAGAAACGCTAGCGGGGCTGAAGCTTGAAGGCGAGGTAGCCGAGCTGGCCAACGTCAATAGCACCGACCAGTTAGTTATATCCGGCAGCGCCGCGGGGATAGACCAGGCTGCGCAAGCGCTGAGCGCCGCCGGTGCCAAGCGCGTGGTTGAGCTGAAGGTCAGCGCGCCCTTCCACAGCAGTTTGATGACCCCCGCAGCGGAGAAGCTGAAGGCAGAGCTGCACGCAACATCGTTCTCCGCCGCGCAGTTCCCCGTCTACGCGAATGTGACCGCCGAGCAGTATTCCGGTGGAGCCGGAGCGATCCCCCAGACGCTTTACCGCCAGGTGACCGCGCCGGTGCGCTGGATGGACACGATTCAGAATATGCTCAAGGAGCGGCCGGACGCGTTCATTGAGGTGGGGCCGGGCAAGGTGCTGCGGATGCTAAACGCGCGAATAGCCCGCGAAGCGCCCTGCGCTTCAGTCGGGGACATTGAGGGTTTTGAGCGGGTGTTGGCCTACCTCTCCAGCGAAGCGAACTCCCCTGCGTAAGTTGAGGAGTCAAAGGCAAAGTGCTAGTATAAAGGTTCTATCGCGACTGGAGTGGAGATGAATAAACGGCAGGCTAACCTCCTGTTAATTCTCGTTGTCCTCGTGATTGCGCTGGTGCAGCCCATCTGGCGCATGGCAGAGGGATTCGACGTTGTCACCCTCGGCCTGGACCTGAAGGGAGGCGTTTCGGTCGTCTTGCAGGCGACCCCGCCCATGGGCCAGGAAGTCAAGCCCGACGACATGAGCGGCTTGGTGGAGGTCATCCGCAACCGCGTTGACCCCCAGGGACAGAAAGAAGTCGTCATCACGGTGGTGGGTAACGACCGCGTGCTGGTGCAGGTGCCCGGCGAAAAAGACCCCAACGCGGTGCTCCAGTTAATCGGCAAGACCGCATTGCTGGAGTTTGTCCACGCGGGGAAGGATGCGCTCGAGGAAGGCGCGTCCATTGAAGGTCTGAACCTGCCCGTGGTGGTTACGGGACGCGACCTGGCGGACGCCTACCCAACCAGGGACCAAATGGGGCGCCCGGCGGTGGGCTTTGAGTTCAAGGCTGACGCGGCGGATACGTTCGGCAAATTCACCAAGAACCATGTTAAGGAGTACCTGGCGATTGCGCTGGACGGAGTGGTGATTTCCTGCCCCGTTATCAACGGCCCCATTTGGGGTGGCCGTGGCATTATTGAAGGCGGCGGCTTCAATGTGGAAAACGCCACACTGCTGGCAAGGCAGATCAAGGGCGGCGCCCTGCCCATTCCAGTGCAGGAGCTCGAGAGCCGCGTAGTCGGGCCGAGTCTGGGCCAGGAGTCCATTGACGCGAGCGTAGTCGCCGGCATCGGCGGCTTCATTGTCATCCTGCTGTTCATGATTCTGCTGTACCGCCTGCCCGGCTTCGTTTCCAACCTGGCGCTCGCCCTGTATGTGGTATTGCTCGTCGGCTATCTCTCGCTGTTCAATGTCACGCTGACGCTGCCGGGTATCGCGGGCATCATCCTGTCCATCGGCATGGCGATTGATGCTAATATCATCATCTTTGAGCGCTTGAAAGAGGAGCTCGCCTGGGGCAAGACCCTCGGCGCGGCAATGGAGGCGGCTTTTGCGCGTGCTTGGATCGCCATTCTTGACGGCAACCTGACGACCCTCATCGCAGCGCTAATCCTCTTTTTCTTCGGAACCGGCCCAGTGAAGGGTTTTGCCATAACCCTATCGCTCGGCATCCTGATCTCAATGTTCAGCGCCGTATTCGTAACCCGCTTCATCCTGGAATTTGTTACCATGCGCTTCAAGAAGCTGGGCCTATACGCATAAGAGGAAACAATGCTCCAGAACCTAAACCGATACAAACTCATCCCCTTCGTCCAGTACAGCAAGCTTTGGCTGCTCATCTCCGCGCTGGCCATCATTGCGGGCGTCATCATCATGGTTGGCAACTACCGCACGATGGGCAACCCATTGTTCCTGGGCATTGACTTCACCGGCGGCAGCCTAATCCAGTTGCAGTTGCAGGAGCCGGGCAACGCCGCCGAGATTGCGGAGATTGCACAGAAGTACTCCGTCGGCGAAGCCATGGTGCAACTGCGGCGGGGACACCAGCGGGAGGTGGAGATTCGCGTACGCATTGACACCTCCAGCGCCAAGGACACTGCCACGCGCAGCGAGCTGCGGGCTGAGAAGATCAGCGAAATGGAGCGGGAGATCGGCGACAAGTACGGCGGCTCCGAGAACATGCAGGTGCTACAGCAGGACTATGTGGGGCCGGTAGTGGGCGCGGAGCTAATAAGAAACGCCATCATCGCGCTCATCATTGGCACCATCGCGATAATGGTCTACATCTTCATCCGCTTCAACCGCCTTGTTTTCGCCATTGCAGCAGTTGTTGCGCTGATCCACGATGTGATAATCGCGCTGTCCGGAACCGCATTGCTCAAGCTGGAAGTCAACTCGTTTTTCATTGCGGTGGTACTGACTATCATCGGTTACTCCATCAACGACACCATCATCATCTACGACCGCATCCGCGAGAACCTGCGCAATTTCCCGCAGATCAACTTCCCGACCATCATCAACCTCAGCCTTACGCAAACGCTTACGCGGTCGCTGGCGACCGTCGCGACAGTGGTGATAATGCTTATCGCGCTGCTGCTCTTCGGCGGGCGCGCGCTGTACGGTTTCAGCATGGCGATGCTCTTCGGAATGATCTCCGGCGCTTACTCCTCCGTCTTTATCGCTGCACCCATCGTGCTCTACTTCACCCGCGAGGAGCGCAAGTACCGGCTACCCAAGTATGTTGACCTGGTGGCGGCGCACGAACAGGTGGCGACTGGCGAGTTTGACGAGGATGAAGCCGAGATCTACGAAGAAAAGGAGAAAGAGATGGTGCTGGCCCCAAAGGATGAGCGGAAGCCGGGAGCCGGGCGAACTGCCAGGGAGCCGGTGAGCAAGGCTGATGACGAAGAAGGCCGCCGGGAAGCTGCGGACAAGATAAAGAAGAAGAAAAAGAAGCTGCGCCGGCGGTAGGTGACGAAATGCCCCCAGAGGGCGGTCCAGAACGAAGCCTGAACAACCTGCTACAGAAGGAGCACGGCCTCTCACCGGTGCTTGCGCGGTTGTTCGCCAATCGTTGGGACGAGAACCCAAGTGCAGCGGAAGCGTTCGTTCATTCCGGCCTGGAGCACGCCGGCGGACTGGACAAGGCTCCGGCACTTCCCGCGATCATTGAGCGTTTGCAGCACGCACGCAAGCAGAGCGAATCCATCCTGTTCTACGGCGACTATGATGTTGACGGAGTACTGGCCGTGTGCATCATGTTCCGCACGGCGCAGCACCTGGGGCTGAAGGCCAACTACTTCCTGCCATCGCGTTTCAACGAGGGATACGGGCTGAACGAGCGCGTGGTCAGGCGCGCGGCTGACAACGGCTACAAGCTGATTGTTGCGTTGGATTGCGGAACTGCCAACCACAAGGAGATTGAGCTGGCGCGCAGTCTGGGAATTGATGTGGTGGTGATTGACCACCACCAGTCCGCGGGTGAGCCGCCGGACGTCCCCATCATCAACCCTCAGCTTGACGATGGAGTAGATCCCCTCTGTAGCGCGGGGCTGGCCTATTTCGCCGCCCAGGAATGGCTCAAGGCCGCCGACGAAAGCCCGGCTCTGGCGGAGCAGCACTTCCTGGATCTCTCGGCCATCGGCACCATTGCAGATATCGTACCGATGACCGGCGATTGCTTCCGGTTGGCGCACAACGGGCTGCCGCGGGTAACGCAGACAAAGAATGTGGGGCTGCGGGCGTTCCTGCGCTGCTTGAAGTTGGAAGGAATGTCGCATCTCACCAAGCGAGATGTGGCATTCAACGTGGTTCCACACTTGAACGCGGCGGGCCGAATGGCGCATGCGCGCCTGGCGGCGGAGCTGCTGCTCACGCAGGATGAGGCTAACGCCGCGCACGTCGCATCGCAGCTGCTGGAGCTTAACCGGATGCGCCGGGCGCAGCAGAAGCTGATGGACGCTGAAGCCAAGTTGCAGGCAGAAGCGCAGAAGGACTCGGCGGTATTGGTACTCTACAAGCCGGAGTGGAATCAGGGCATCACCGGCATCGTTGCCGCGGGTATTGCAGCGCTTTACCAGCGCCCCGCCATCCTGCTTGCCGACACTTCAACCGAGGATGAAGAGGCCATCGCTAGCGGCAGGGCACCTGAGGGGGTTGACCTGCTTCACACCATAGAACCAGCCAAAGGCCTGTTCACCAGAGTCGGTGGGCACGCCGCCGCTTTTGGCGGGACCATACCCGTCAGCCGCATCAATGAACTGAGGAGCATGATGGCTAATGCTGAGCTGGTGGAGACGGAACAGCCAGCGCAGGCCAACGAGTGTGAACTGGAGACGACTGTGGAGGAATTGGCGGACCCACGGCTGTGCGAGTCGCTCGTGCGCTTCTACCCCTTCGGCGAGGGGCATCCGGCACCGATGGTGCTGCTCAGGGATGCGAGCATTGAGCGGGCATCGCTCATCGGTTACGACCGCACGCATCTAGCGCTGCTAGTATTACGCCCAGGCGAGGCGCCGCTACGGGTTATGGGATTCCGGATGTCGCACCTCGCCGACCGCATTCAGGAGGGGGGGAAGCACAACCTTCAGCTTGAGCTTGAACTTGATAACTACATGAACAACCTGTCCGTGCTACTGCGGCTGACAGGCCTGGAAGATAGCTAGCGCAGACAGAGGATATAATACAGAGCAAGTATGCCGCTCGCCAGGCAACAGACGAAAAGCGAACACCCCGAGGCCACCGAGCTTTACCGCAAGCTCATTGAAACCTACCGGGTGGAGCACCCGGACGCGGATACCAGCAGGATTGAGGCTGCGTTCCAACTGGCCTTGCAGGCGCACAAGGACGTCGAGCGCGAAACTGGCGAGCCCTATATCACCCACCCGCTGAATGTCGCCCTCATCTGCGCGCGACTCCACATGGACGAGGAATCCATCATTACCGCGTTGCTGCATGACACGGTGGAGGACACACCCGTCCGGCTGAAGAAAATCGGGCGGGTATTCGGCAAGGATGTGGAGCGGAAGGTG
Source organism: uncultured Planctomycetales bacterium (assembly GCA_964554185.1). Lineage (GTDB taxonomy): Bacteria > 4484-113 > 4484-113 > 4484-113 > 4484-113 > CAZKNJ01. Next base: position 17,183 of record CAZKNJ010000015.1, read on the forward strand.
GACGCGCTGACCAAGATCCAGCGCATTGACCTCTTCGCCCGCTTCACCGGCCGGACAATGAGCGACGAGCAGGCGCGCAACCTACAGAAGCTTTTCGTGGCGATGGCGCAGGACTTCGCCGTGCTGGTCATCAAACTTGCCGACCGCCTGCATAACCTTCGCACGGTACACACGCTTCATCCCGACCGCATCAAGCGCAAGGCCAAGGAGACGCTGGACTTCTACGTACCACTGGCACGGCGGCTGGGCCTGCGCGAAATCGCCAACGAGATGGAGGACATCTGCTTCCGCCACCTTTATTCGAAGGAATATGAGTGGATACTGCGAGAGCTGGACAAGACGGTAGGGGCCAAAACTCAGCTATACGAGCGGATGGAAGAGCAGGTGCACGAGGCATTGGCGCAGGAGGGCTTGGAAGTTGAGATGATCTACGGGCGCGTGAAATCGCCCTACTCCACCTGGAGAAAAATCCAAAAGGACGGAGTGTCCATTGACCAGGTGTTTGACCTTATCGCGCTGCGCATCGTTATCAGCGGTGACGAGATTGACTGCTACCGGGCGATGGGTGTGATTCACGGGCTGTACCGTCCGCTGTTCAGCCGCTTCCGCGACTTTGTCGCCGCGCCGAAGAGCAACGGCTACCAGAGCCTGCACACCACTGTCGCCGGAGAGAGCGGCCAGATAACCGAGATTCAGATTCGCACCGTGTGGATGAACGATGTAGCGGAACACGGAGTAGCCGCGCACTGGAAGTACAAGGAACTCTCGTCCCAGGGGAAGCTCAGCAAAACGTTCTCCTGGTTCCAGTTCATCCAGGACCTGTCGGAGGAGCATCTTGACTCCAGGCGTTTCGTAGAGAAAACGAGGGCGTCGCTGACCGAAGGCGAGGTGCTGGTGCTCTCGCCGCAGGGCGAAGTCGTGTCGCTGCCCAAAGGGGCAACTCCGCTGGACTTTGCATACTTCATCCACACCGACCTGGGGCACAGCACGCAGAGCGCCAAAGTAAACAGCGTGCCGGTTCCGCTCGACTACGAATTGGACAATGGAGATGTAGTGGAGGTCGTCAAGAACCCCGAGGGCAAGCCCAATCCCCAGCCGGAGTGGCTGAACATAGTCAAGAGCCCTCGTTCGGTGGTGAAGATTAAGCGGTGGTTCCGCAGCCGCACCCGCCGCGAGCGGGTGGAAATGGGGCGGTTCCTGCTCCGGCAGCAGATCACCAAAGAGGGGCTGTATCCGCTCAACCTGATGGACAACACCAAGCTGCTGCAACTCATTAAGATACTCCACATACGCAAGATTGACGACATGTTTGACCGCATTGCCGTCGGCAACTTGATGGCGGACGAAGTGGTCAAACAACTGAAACACAAGCACATTCAGGAATCCCTGCAGCCGCGCTACCAGCCCACAGCCTCCTGGGGGCGTTCCCCGTTCCACACGGCGGTGGGCACCGCCAGCGAGCTGGGGATTGCCCGCAAGGGCGGCCGGCCGTTGAGAAGGAAGGTGGAATTGGCGGCTTGCTGCACACCGGTGCCGGGCGACGAGGTCTTCGGGCTGGATAACCGCAAGGAGCACCGGGTGGAGATTCACCACGCCCACTGCCCGCTGGGAAACACGATGGCCGAGTTCACCGTGATACCGGTGGAATGGAGCGAGGATGCGAAGAACATCTATTACCCTACGGCATTGCATATCACCGCGCTGAACCGCGTCGGACTGCTGTTTGACGTGATGCGCGAACTGTCGGAGCTTTCGGTGAACCTGACCGGTGGAAACCTGAACCTGCATCCCAGCGTGATGCACGGCGATGAGGTCGCCACTTTCCAGCTGATGGTGGAAGTGCAGAGCAAGGAGCAGCTCAAGGAAGTGCTGGAGACCCTCCGGAAGGTGGAGGACATCATGGCGGTTGAACGCATGCTTGAGCATCCGAAGGAGGAGAACTAGTGCGGGCGGTGGTTCAGCGGGTGAGCCGGGCGGAAGTGCGCGTTGAAGGCGCGGCTGTTGCGTCCATTGGCCTGGGCTTCCTTGTGTTGGCCGGCGTGTTTGAAGAGGACACGATGGAAGACCTGGCGTGGATGGCCAAACGCATCGCTCAGCTTCGCATACTTGCGGACGCCGAAGGGAAGATGAACCTCTCTCCGTTGGATGCTGGTGGCGAGATACTGCTCGTCTCGCAATTCACGCTGTGCGCCAATATCAAGAAGGGTAACCGCCCGTCGTTCATCAAGGCGATGGCGCCGGAGCCAGCGGAGGCGATGGTGAAGAAACTCGCGGCCACCATCGGGGAGTATGGGCTGCGGGTGAAGACCGGAGTGTTCGGCGCGATGATGGATGTGGAGCTGGTGAATGCCGGACCGGTGACGATTGTGCTGGATTCACGGGAGTTCCGCTAGCCGGAGCCGGCCTCGGGGTACTCCCCGCGGATGTCCGTTTCAATCACATGCAGGGCTTCAGCCTGCTCGGCGGGCGTGGTGAAAGCGAGCAGCGTGAAGTGCTTGAAGCGGCTACGATTCCAGGCGTCCTGGCGCTTGGCGTACTGCCGAGTGTGGATAGTGATTAGTTCCGCCAGTTCCTGGAACGAAAGATCGCCCTGGAGAAAGCTCACCGCCTCGCTGTAGCCGATGCCCGAAAGGGATTGCGCGCCCGGCGGCACGCCCGCATCCAGGATTGTGCGGACCTCATCCACCAGCCCATTCGCCAACATCTGCCCGGTTCGCGTGTGGATACGGGCCTCCAGCGCCTCGCGCTGCACTTCCAGCCGGTAGCCCATCAGCACCAGCGGCGGCAGCGGTTGCGGGCGTGAAGCACTCGCCGCTTTCCGAGCCTGCATAACCTCTTCCTGAGCCGGCGTGAATCCCAAGGCGTCAAGGAGCGCTGCGCACTCCGCTTCGTTTATGGACATGAGCACGCGCTCCAGCAGCCGGATGACCCGACGAGGGTTGTCCAGGTCCACCGCGCCAGCCCCCGGTAGCGACCGGACGCGGCTTCGCAGCATCTCGCTGCCCCGCTCCCAGGCTTGGTTGAACTGCCGGCGCAGCACTCTCAACGGCGGAGCCTGCCCGAAATCGTAGCCCTCCGCCAGCGCCTCAATGTAAAGTCCGGTGCCACCCTCCAGCAAAGGTAACCTGCCGCGCTCACGGATACCGGCAATGGCGGAATGGGCTGCCTGCACAAACTCCTGCACCGAGAAGCCTGCACTAGGCTCCACCATATCGAGCAGATGAAAGCACGCTGACTCTCTCTCGGAAGCTGTGGGCTTGGCAGAGCCTATGTCTAGGCCGCGGTAGACCTTGCGAGAATCGCAGCAGACAATCTCCAGCGGCAAGCGCGCCGCGAGCGCGAGTGCAAGCGAAGTCTTGCCACAGGCGGTGGGACCGACGATAGCAGGGATCTTGCGCGCTCGGACAGGCATCGCTCTAGAATAGCTTATCAACCCAGCCCGCAACGTACATCACATAGAACGCCATCGTTCCCACGATGAATTGGGCGATTATGGTGCCGGTGAACCGCGCGACAACCAAGTAAAGGTTCATTACTTTGACGTCCTCCAGCGGACGCTGGCCATTGATGCACTGGTCAGTGATCATCGCCGCAGGCGGGTCAACCAGGATGAAGAGCAGGAAGGTCGCAATGCCGTTGACGATTCCCGACAGCGTCACGGCGGTGGCGCGCAATGAAGGGTTAAGCGCGCCGGCGTAGATCGTGGACAGAACCCCCACCGTGTAGAACGCGGTGACCAGAACCATAAAGGCGATGAAATCCAACGGAAGCCGGCGGATGCTCCTGAAATACTCCACCAGCCGCCCATGGAAAGGCCAGACGAAGTACTTGTGCGCCCGCAGCCAGCGCTTGGGATGCAACAGGTAGAGGACCACGCGCGGGAGCGTCCTGACCTCCTCAAATACCTCCAACAGCCGGGTGAAGATTCGGACGAACGTGGGCGTAAGCAGGGCACCGAGCACCGTTCCTATGGTGGTCGCAAGGATGATGAAGTGGATCTTCAACATCAGCGCATTCACCAGAGCATCACGGATTACCGGGTCGGGCACGGCGGTCTTGTCGGCCATATTGCCCACGATGGGCGCCTGAATCATGTTTGACAGGCGGGCGAAGACGATGATGAGGTTGAACAGCGCGATGGACGAGGCCAACCGTTTGGTGATGGCGCCGCTGGTGCGGATGGACAGCGCCAGCGTATCCACCATTGCCATGAAGCCGACGAGTACTGCAACGAAGATTACGGCGCGGTCGATGATGGGCGGCATTTAGCTCAGTTGATCAGCGGGACGAACAGCGCGATGAACGACACTTCCTGCGCCGGCGTGGTCGTCAGCTCCGCTACGAAGCGGTAGAGGTTCTCCGCCAGCTGCATCTTCTGGTTGTCGGTTCCGTCCCAGTACGCCTTGAACTCGATTTCGTCGCCCGGCGCGAGCGCAACCGAAGTTTCCTCCTGCGTGAAATAGCGGTTGTACGAGTAATTCCAGAAGAGCTTGTTGTCCTTGTAGACCTTGAAATCAAAGTGCTGGCCGGTGGGAAACTTGAGCATCTTGTGGGTCTCGCCGGTGTTGCGCAGCTTGAGAGCGAACTCAATCGCAGGCTGGCCGTCCAGCGTCACCTCATTCACCCCGAAATCGTAGGTGAGGCCCTCCATCTCCACCGAAGTGGAGCCGATGGACTGATCGCCGGCTGGAGTTGACGGGAGTTCCTCCACTACCGGTTCGGCCTGCTCGGCGGCCTCTTCTTCCATTCCCGGCTCTGGCGCAGGGGCCAGGCCCAGATCCGTTTCCTCCTCAACAATCACCTCGTATTCGCCGGGGGCAGGTTCTTCCAGCGCCTCTTCATTCTCGGGTGCGGGCTCCTCCGGTGGCGCCTCGGCGATCTCATCCTGAATCGGAGTCTCCGCCGCCTCATCCAGCACGCTTTCTGCCGGAGCTTCTTCTTCGATTGCGGTCACATCCGCGATTGCTCCCGTTTCCGGGGGCTCGGCGAAGTAGCTTATCCGCTCCTCCAACTCGCCAGCGTAGTCGCTGCGGGTGGAGAGATATTCCTCAACGACCTCCCGCACCAGATAGGGGTGCAGTTGCTGCTGGCGAAGGGAGTAAACCGCGGTTAGGCCCTCCAGTCCTTGGACCATCCGGTCGGTCACCGCAACCGTGTAATCAGCCTCAGGTCTGAGTGGCACTCCGCCCACACGCACGCTGTAAGCCGCTCCATCAAATATCCCGAAGCTCACACCACTGACCTGCAGGAAGCTGCCACGGCCGATGGCCTGCGCCCCCTGGGACATCAGGGCGTTCAGGTCGCTTCCCCGCATAACCCCTTTTACGATGCGCGCTTCTCCAGGATAAGCCTTCAGTAAGTCGCCGCGGGTTACCGGTCCGGCAGAGAGACCGCCGCGGAAACCGCCAGCCTCTAGGAGTGCGACTTCAGTCCCGGCAGCCGACTTCATTGCGTCGGCAAACAGGTTTCCCAGCGAGGTCTCAAATGAAGTGAGCTTGTCGAGCGGCATGGATTCAGCCAGGCTGGTGATAACCACGTCCAGCTGTTCATCCATGCGGGCGCGCTGCTCGGAGATAACTGCCAGATACTGGCTGTTCTCCGTCCAGCGTCCGCCGAGTTCTTCCAGGTGTTCGTCGAAGTACCGCAGCTTGTATCCGTTCTTGCGGTCGCCTTCAAAGGTGAGCTTGAGCAAGCCGGCGTGGGACCCCCAGTTGCCGGACTGGACAATCAGGCTGTTGTCCACCTTGAGCGGAACGCTCAGCGCCGCCATCTGGCCGCCGCTCACGATAACGGATACCTCGGGGTGTGAAACCGCCAGCTGGATGTTGTCAGCCAGCTTCAGGGTTGAAAGCAGGATAATAGTATCCGACTGGTTCTTAAGCTGGGGGACCCACTCGGCGGCGACCTCATGCGGGTCGCGGAAGGTAAGGCCGGAGGTGTTGGCCGTGGGCACCTGGGAGGGGGCGCCCGGATCCGTTAGCCCCAGAAGCGCAACCCGGAAGCCACCCAGGTCTAGCACTTTGAACGGCTCACCAAGGTACTTCCCGGTCGCCGCATCGAGAACGTTGGCGCACAGGAAAGGAAAGCCCGCTTCGCCAATGCGCTCGGCCAGCTTCTTACGCCCGACCGCAAAGTCCAGCGGTCCCAGGCCGGCAGCGTCGTACCCGAGCATGGACATCAACCGCACGTCCAGGTAGCCGCCAAGGTAGTAGCTGAGCGGCGTATACCCCAGAGTGTTGCCCGCATCCAGCGTAAGCCAGTGCATACTCTGGTGGCGGCGCTTCTCCTGGAAGTAAATCGCCCGCTTGGCGTAACCGCCCAGCGGCTTGGTGCTCTGGTAGTAATAGGACTGGATGCGGCCGCGGGTGTCGTTGGTGTGCAGAATCCCCACATTGACCAACTCAGCGGACGCGGCATAAGCGGCGAGCAGTATGTATGCACACACCGCGGCTGCAAATGCTGCCAAAACCTTGAATGTGGATCCCTTCATAATGCCCCCCAAACAGGTGTGGCCGTGAACCATAATTCTAGCACACCGTGCCGCCCACTCAGGATTTAACTTGCCGGCACGCCGCTACGATAATTGCATACCAGAAGCCTATGAACAAAGACCGTTTGGAAAAACTCGCACGCTGGTGGGACGAAGCTTCCTCTCAGCTTGAAACCGGTGACAGCGAAGCGCTGAAGCGCAAGCTGCATCTTATGGAGGCCGAGCTGCGGGTAGCCTTGAAGGCAGAGCCTGAACGCAGCCGGCGACCGTCTCTTGCCGCAGGATTGGCTGCTATGGCACTTGTGGTGGTGGTCATCGGCGTGATGGCCGCAGTGCTGCTGCCACGCGAGGATGGCCCGGTTATGCTCGCATCACGCGGTGGGCCTGAGCCCACCGCCAGTATCGAGGCCCCGGTTGTCCCGGTGACGCAGCCAGCAATTGAGGCGAAGGTGCAGACCATCGCCCAGGCTCCACAGGTACGCCCACAACCGGAACGAAGGATAGTCGCCGCCAGGACGCCACGGCCCCCGGCTGAGCGACGGACGGAACCAGTGGTGAGCACTCCCACTGAGCCGCCAGCGACCTCTCCGGCAACGGCCGTTCCAGCGTCCGCGCCCGCCCACGAGGCCGAAGCACCGCTGGACGCGCTGGCGCTGCTGGTGACGCTGGAACGGGAGTTTGAGCAGTAGCCGCGCGCGCTGCTATAATACCCGCGTCTTTATCTCACATCCTGGAGGGAGGGATGGGACCAATGCCCGTCGCCAACTTAGCGAAAATCACAGTTTTCGCGCTCGCACTGCTCATTCTGGAGATGACCGCTCCGGCTGCACCGGTTTACGCCCAGGGGGTGGTGGTCAACAACATCCAGATAGTGGGCCTAAAGAATCTGGACCAGAGCATCGTGCTGGATGCGCTGACCATCAAGCCGGGGCAAGAGATCAGCGGCAACGTTCTCACCGAGTTGAATCGCAATTCCGAGCTGCTGTACGCCACCGGTTATTTCCAAGAGCCTCCACAGCTTTCGCTGGACTACCTCGAAGGCATGACCATCCTGGTTATCGAGGTTCTGGAGAACCCGGTTTTCCGCGAGGTGAAGTTCAGCGGAAACACCATTTACTCCGACGAGGAGCTCCAGAAGTTCATCAGCCTCACTCCGGGGGAAGTCACCAACCTCCGGCGGTTGGAGGATGACATTGCAGTAGGAGTGCTGGGCAAATACTCCGAAGATGGGTATGTCGGCGCGTACATCGTGGAGTTTGCCCTTAGCACCCTGGAGGATGATGCGGGCACGGTGTACGTCACCATCGGAGAAGGAGTGGTGGACGATATCGTGTTCGAGGGCAACGAGAAGACCAAGGAATCGCTGCTGCGCATGGTGGTCGGCCGCCAGGTGAAGACCGGAGAGCTACTGGCCAAGAGCGGCGTTGAGAAGGCCCTGCAGGACCTCTACAACATGGGTATCTTTGAGCAGGTGGAGCCGACGATGGAACCCTCGGTGACCCCGGGCAACCTGGTTCTCAAGTTCGCCGTGACGGAGGCGCCCACCGGACAAGCGGGCATCGGCCTTGGCTACTCAACCGTCAACGGGTTACAGGGCACCGTCTCGTACAGCGAGCGCAACTTCCAGGGAAAGGGCAAAACCGTGTCCGCGATTGTGGTTTTCAGCAAGAACAATCCAGGCTACCAGGTGGACTACTCCGACCCGTACATGAGCGAGGATAACTTCTTCTCGGCGAGTGTGTACGACCTCAACTACCGCCAGCAGCGCAATCCCGGCTCGCCCATTGAGAGCGAAATCGACGTGACAAGCCTTGGCGGCAATGTTACCTGGGGGCAACACTTCAACACCGAGCTCTCCGGCACCATCGGGCTGGGCGTCACCGACTACGATTACGATGTAATAAAGGGCGACCCCTTCCACGACTACGGGCCGGAACGCCGCCGCCGCCTGGAGCAAACTGGCCAGACCCGCAGCGTAACGCTCGGGATGGTTCACGACACCCGCGATAACGTCTTCACCACGCATGAGGGCACCTACTTCGGGGGAAGCACCCAGATTGCCGGTTTCGGAGGGGACTTTGACTTCCGCAAGTATGTGCTGGACGGACGTGTGTTCATGCCACACATGGAGAAAAACACCTTCGCCTTGCGCGCCAAGGTCGGCATCGCCGAGGGCAACGTTCCCGTGTTCGAGGAGTTCCGGGTGGGCGGGGTGAACTCGGTGCGCGGGCGTCCGGAAGACGACCTGTTGGGCACCAAGATGCTGCAGCTTAACGCTGAATACCGCTTTCCGCTGGACAAGAAAAGGACCTTCACCGGTGTCGTCTTCACTGATTGGGCTTGGGTCGGAGAGAGCTTCTCGGAGACTGACGCCGCCCGCACTGCAGGCCTCGGCGTGCGATTCCGCGTGCCCGCCCTGGGTCTGGGCTCCATCCGGCTGGATATGGGGTGGGACCTGATCGACGGCGGCTCACGCGTCCACTTCGGCATCGGCGAGATGTTCTAACTGCTCTGCTGGGAGTTTGCGAGTATGCGGCTGATCTGCATTCCGCTGGCAGCGATTCTCTGCACGCTCACGGTCGGCTCCGCGCTGGCCGCGGAGACGGACGGCGCGGGATCTGCACGGGTAGAGATGGTTCAGCTGGATCTGGTCTGGGAGGACGTCGAGCCCAGCCGCAAAGTCGCGGAAGAAGTGCACGACGCGATTGCTCGCACGCTCGAACTGGCGCTGATGGAGCAGCTTGAGGGATCGGTCGCGCGCATTGAGGCAAACAAGGAGCAGATCACCGCTACCCTTAGCAGCGTCATTGATCTTGCCTTGAGCAAGCGCGGGATGAAGCTCGCAGATCTGAGTATAAGTCCCGGTGAAATCACACTTTGCCGCATAACCATCCAGCTCAGCGGGGACAAGATAAAGACCTTTGCCGTGGAGTTCCGCTTCCGCTCGGACACGCCGCTACTGCGCGACATCACCAGCGCCGACCGCACCGGTTTGGAGGCCGCGCTGGCAGAGGCCCTAGGAGGCACCCCGTATAGCGATGCTAGCTGGGTTGAGCGAATGGCGTTGAGTGAGGTGCGAGCCTGGTTGCAGAACCAGACAGGATACACCGACTTCGATCCACTGATTCTGGTGCTGCCGGCGGAAACTACCAGAGTCTACGTGACGCTGATGCCAAGGGACGGAGTGCTCGTAGTTGAGCGGCACTTTGTGAAGATACGCTCATCCACGATGCTCAACCTACAAGTGAACGACGCAGGAGGCGTGGTCAGTGCGAACTTGCAGGCGCTCCACGGACTGCCGGTCAGCTTTGTGGAAGCAAAAGCGGACTTGGTAGAGGGCTACCTTACTAGAGAGATCGAGTTCGCCAAGCCGCTGCAGATAATGGAGCCGGTTGCCAAGGCGGAGCTGTTCACCGTTAAAGAGGACATATCGCTCATATATGATGTGGAATCCACGAGGTTTCGCCTGGGGGCGACCGGCCGGGTGGATATCAACCGCGAGGAGGGAGAGGCGCGGTTTGATTTTACGGCAGGCGTGAGGCTGGGGCAGAGCGCGGATGCGTTCTTCCACGGCGTCTTCTACCCCGGGCAGTTTGAGCTGCGCCCGCAACTGGGACTGGCGGCGAGGAAGGAAGGATTTGCATTGCTGGAGGGGGGTTACGACTACAAGCTCAACAGCCCCTTCCTGCGGGGGCGGGTGAATATCGCTGAGGACTTCTATGTGTCCGGCGAGTATTACGTGAAGTCGCAGCTCAAGGACGAAAACGAATACGGTATTACTTACATTTTCCGCAATTACTACGAGTTTAAACTGATGACCGACTTCCGCGACGAGCTGTTTGCCTCGGTCGGGGTGAGAATATGAGCGTGACACTTGCAGAGCTGGCTGAGATTGTGGGCGGGAAGCTCAAGGGCGACGGCATCCTGGCCATAGAGGGTGTGTGCAGCCTGGAGCACCCGAAGGACAGGTGCATCGCCTTTGCCGAGTCAGCCGGCCTGATTCCGAAAGACGGGGCGGCACGCCCGGCAGCCGTGATAATTACCGAGCATCTATCCGGTTCGTTTGCGGACGCTATCATTGCCGAGAACCCGCGGCTTGCGTTCGTGCAGGTGATTGAGCACTTCCTCGCGCAAGAACCGCGGCCTAAGCCCGCAGTCAGTCCGCTGGCATCAGTGAGCCCCAAGGCCAGTCTCGGGAGCGATGTGAGCGTCGGTGAGTTCGCGGTCGTATGCGCCGGTGCCTCCATCGGCGACGGCGTGCGCATCGACGCCAACTGCTTCATCGGCGAAAGCGCGACCATTGGCGCGAAGACACGGTTGCATCCCGGCGTGAAGGTGCTGGAGCGTTGCGTAATCGGAGAACACTGCATCATCAACGCGGGCACGGTCATCGGCGCGGAGGGTTACGGCTTTGTCTCCACCGCCGAGGGCCACCGCAAGTTCCCCCAGCTCGGGCGGGTGGTGGTGGGCGACGATGTGGAAATCGGCGCGTGCTGCACCATTGACCGCGCGGCGCTGGATGAAACGCGCATCGGGCGCGGCTGCAAGATAGACAACCTAGTGCAGATTGCTCATAACGTGCACGTGGGCGAGCATACGCTGATTGCCGCCCAGTGTGGCATCGCGGGACGCGCCCGAATCGGCTCGTGGTGCGTTATCGGTGGGCAGGTAGGCATCCAAGGCGGTATCGAGGTCGGCGACCGCTGCGTCATCGCCGGCCAGAGCGGGGTCTTCGGCTCGCTGCCGGCGGGCAGCAAGGTCTCGGGCTATCCGGCCAAGCCGCACCAGCAAGCCATGAGGGTGCTGGCGCTCACGCAGAAGCTACCGGAACTCACGGAGAAGCTCAAGGCGCTGGAAGAAGAACTGCGTGAGCTCAAGCGCAAGGGCAAAGGGAAAAGCTAGCTCAGCAGCGTCCCGTTAATCACCAAGCGGAATTGCGCTCCCAGATACTCCGCCGCCTCCCGGCTGACCACCATGCGGCTAGTGAATATCTCGAAATACTCCATGAGTGTGGCGATCTCCGTGTCAATCGTCAGGTTCAGAGTTATCGTCTTCTCAGTCGAGTCGATTTCTAGCGAAGCCTCTACGCATGCGTAGTTCACATCGTCGTGAATGTCCTCCAACTCCGGTTGGTAATCACGCACGCGCGAGCGATGAACGTCTGCCTTGTCGGCAATGATGAGCGCGGCGTTCACCGCGTTGAACGGAACACCACCCTCTTCTTCGTGGTTGCCGATAGCACCAAGAATAGTGCCAACTTGATGTGCATCCAATCCGAAGCGCATCATAATGGGGTGAGCCAATACTGCGCCTATCTGGGGATGAACCTCGCGGGACACTAGATTGCCGATGTCATGCAGCAGCCCGGCAATCCTCGCGCTTTCCACCTCGTCTTCGGGAAAGCCCAAGGTCTGCAGTATCCTGCCGGCGTTCTCCGCCACCAGTGATACATGGCGGAAACCGTGCTCGGTATAGCCGATTGAGGCCATGGCCTCGTCAGCCAGCTCCACATACTCGCGAACCTGCGTATCGGCCAAGAGCTTCTCGTAGGTCCCCTCAAGTCCGTCTCCCTTCTTCTCAACGCGGTAGTTGGCGGTCATGCGCAGTTGCCTCCTCTATCGTGCTTCTTCATCAGGAAACACGACTTCGTCCTTTGTTTGGGTTGTGCGCGGATTACCCGGCGCGGCAGCATCGCTGCGCTCAGAGGAGGCTGGGCCGGCGCTGCCGACGGTGTCCGCAGCTCGCTGGAGTTCCGGACGCTGGGCCTCCAGTCGGTCAAGAAAAGCGCGCAGCAGCACGTGGAACTCAAACTCAAAGCGCTCACGGTCTGCTCGTAGCTGCGCGTAGTCCGCGCTCACCTGCACAGATTTGAGCTGGGCCTCTTTGATGATATTCTCCGCTTCGTGATGAGCCGCCGCAACTATCTCATCGTGGCTTTTCTGCGCCAGGACTATGCTGCTTTTCAGCGTATCTTCATTCGCCCGGTGAAGCTCAATCGCTGCGTCAGCTTCGGCAACGCGCTTTTTCAGGTTCTCCAATTCCTCCACATGGGATTGGAGAGTGGCCAGCACCTCGTCCACGAACTCGTCCACTTCGGCCCGGCTGTAACCGAATAGGCTGGAACCGAACTTAGTCCTTTCAACGTCGTTTATAGTGAGCATATCCCCGTTCCTTGCACCGGATTGCGCTGATTATACCCGAAGGCCGCACGCGTTCACCTGGTGCTAGCTTAGGAGGCTTCCGCCAGCATGTATAGCGCGCCGCAAACAAGCTGTGCGCGATTTCACAAATGCGCCCGAATGAGGTTCCCGACCGGGCCGGTTGTGGTATTATTGGGCTGCGAAATCGTTTCGCGGTCCATTGACCCCGCTAACCTCTTGCACCTCGGGCCGACACGACGGTGACCGCCGTGCGTGTCCTGGGCGCCGGGTCTGGCGGAGGCCAGGGCTTAGGCCCGCCTGCCGGGCTATCAAGGGCAAATCAGGAGGACTGCTAAATGCCAAAGAAGTTTGTTTCTATTGACGGCAACACGGCCGCCGCGTACACGGCCCATGCCACTAATGAGGTGATCGCAATCTACCCCATCACGCCGTCATCGGTGATGGGTGAGCTGGCCGACGAGTACTCAGCGCACGGGCGCAAGAACATCTGGGGACAGATACCGCGCGTGGTGGAGCTCCAATCCGAGGGCGGCGCTTCCGGCGCCATTCACGGGGCGCTGACCGGTGGCGCGCTTGCTACCACGTTCACCGCCTCGCAAGGCTTACTGCTGATGATTCCAAACATGTTTAAGATCTCGGGCGAGCTGGCGCCGACGGTTTTCCACATCTCGGCGCGTTCGGTTTCCTGCCAAGCGCTCTCCATCTTCGGCGACCATTCGGACATCATGTGCGCCCGCTCCGCCGGTTTTGGGATGGTGCTTTCCGGCAGCCCGCAGGAGGTTACGGACAACGCGCTGGTGGCTCAGGCGGCCACGTTGAAAAGTCGCGTGCCGTTCCTTCATGCGTTTGACGGCTTCCGCACTTCGCACGAGATTCAGAAAATCGAAGAAATCCCATACGATGTGATGGCGAAGATGCTGGACGAAGAGGATATCGTCGCAATACGCTCTCGTGCGCTGCGCCCGGAGAATCCAACGATGCGCGGCACCGCGCAAAACCCCGACCTGTACTTCCAGGGGCGTGAAGCTGTCAATGCTTTCTACGAAAAATGCCCGGACATCTTCCAGGCGGCGTACGACCGCTTCGCCAAGCTAACAGGCCGGCAGTACAAGCTATTTGACTACTATGGCGCTCCAGACGCGGAAGTAGTTGTGGTTATCATGGGTAGCGGTGCGGAAGCAGCCGAGGAAGCCACCATCTATATGCACGAGCAGGAGTGCAAGAAGTGCGCGCTACTTAAAGTTCGTCTTTACCGCCCATTCTCCACCAAGCACTTCCTGGCAGCGTTGCCGCCAACCGTGAAGACGGTGGTGGCAATGGACCGCACCAAGGAACCCGGCAGCGACGGCGAGCCACTCTACTTGGACGTGCGCTCGGCCTGCGTGGATGGTACCCGCGAGGGTAAGTTCAAGGAAATGCCGCTAGTCATCGGCGGCCGCTACGGATTGAGCTCCAAGGAGTTCACGCCCGCGATGGTGAAGGCAGTGTTCAAGCATGCCTGGAGCAAGAAGCCGTTCAACGGCTTCACCGTCGGTATACACGACGATGTGTCGCACCTGTCGCTGGACTTCTCCGAGGAAATCGACTCGGAGCACCCCTCAACCTATCGCGCCAAGTTCTACGGTTTGGGCTCCGACGGCACCGTTGGTGCCAGCAAGAACACAATCAAGGTTTTTGGCGAAAATACGGATAAGTACGTCCAGGGCTACTTCGTATACGACAGCAAGAAGGCCGGCGGCGTGACTTGTTCCCACCTACGCTTCTCGGACAAACCCATCAAGAGCACCTATCTCATCTCTAAGCCAGACTTCGTTGCGGTGCACGCGGAGAGCTTCCTGGGGCGCATTGACGTGCTCAAGGGTATCAAAGAGGGCGGCACGGTTCTGATCAACACTTACACCCCACCTGAAAAACTCTTTAACAGCTTGCCCCGCCGCGAGCAGGAGACTATCCTCAAGAAGAAGCTGAAGCTCTACGCTATTAACGCCTACGAGATCGCCATAAAGCTGGGTATTCCCGGCCGCATCAACACGACGATGCAGGCAGCGTTCTTCAGGGTCTCCGGAGTGCTGCCGGATGATGTATACACCAAAGCGATTGAGGGTGCCATCACCAAATCCTATTCAAGCAAGGGCAAGGAAGTGGTGGAGATGAACATCAAGGCCTTCCGCCAGGGCAAGGATATGGTGGTGGAAGCGCCCATTCCCGACAAGATCACGGTCTCCGGACCGGAAGTGGAGCGGCTTCACATTGATGTGGAGGAGGTCCGGGCATTCTACGACGAAGTCCTGGACCCGGTGGGCCGCCAGGAAGGAGACAGTGTGCCGGTTTCCCGCATGCCCGCGGACGGCGCCTTCCCCACCGCCACCTCGCAGTATGAGAAGCGCTCAATCGCGACGCACCTACCGGTGTGGAACCCGGAGTTCTGCATCCAGTGCAACCTATGCTCGTTTGTCTGTCCCCATGCGGCCATCAGACCGAAAATCCACCGGAAGTCGGATATCAAACTCTCGGCGGATGTGTACATTACGGTTGCCTACAAGGACAAACAGGCGGACGACGGAGACGTATTCCACATTCAGGTGTTCCCCGAAGACTGCACGGGCTGTCAGGCTTGCGCCGTCGCTTGCCCCGGCGAGGAGAAGGTCGGCAAGGAGAAAACCGGCCGCAAGGCGCTAGAGATGGCGCTGAAGAGCGACGTGATTGACGGGCTTAAGGTCTCCCTAGATGAGTTCTTGCGGCAGCCGGAAACCGATGCCAAGTTCATCAAGATTCACACTTACAAAGGCAGCCAGTTCAAGCGCCCACTGCTGGAGTTCAGCGGCGCCTGCGCCGGCTGCGGCGAGACTCCCTACAATAAGCTCACAACCCAGCTGTTCGGCGACCGGATGATGCAGGCCAACGCCACCGGCTGCTCGTCCATCTGGGGCGGCACCGCGCCCACTTCGCCTTACTGCGTAAACGAGAAGGGACGCGGCCCGGCCTGGAGCAGCTCTCTGTTTGAGGACAATGCCGAGTTCGGCTTCGGCATGCGGCTGGCGGTGAACGCGCTGCACCAGAAGGCTTATGACATGCGTGCGAAGCTGCTGGCCGACGGCGGCCTGCCCGGGGATATTAAAGACCGGCTGGCTAAACTGCACGATCTGGCCGAGCAGGCGGAGAGTACCGAGGCGATTGAGGCCAACCAGGAACTGACCACGGAAATCGCCGCCATCATTGACAAGGGCAACAGCAAGCTGACTCCGACGCTGGCGTATCTACGGGAGATGCTGCCGTACTTCATCAAGAAGTCTATTTGGATAGTCGGCGGCGACGGCTGGGCCTATGACATCGGCTACGGCGGACTGGACCACGTGCTGGCGTGTGGGGACGACGTGAACTTGCTGGTGCTGGACACCGAGGTTTACTCCAACACCGGCGGCCAGCGTTCCAAGGCCACACCGATGTCCGCGGTCGCGAAGTTCGCCAGCGCAGGTAAGGAAACCGCCAAGAAGGACCTGGGGCTTATGGCGATGGCCTACCGCTCGGCGTATGTCGCCAGCGTGTGCTACAGCGCCAAGCCCGGGCAAGTGGTGAAAGCCATGCTCGAAGCCGAGAGTTTTCCAGGAACCTCGATTATCATTGCCTATGCCCACTGCATCGAGCACGGTTTCCCGCTGGAGCAAGCGCAGGCGCAGGGCAAGCTTGCCGTGGAGTCGGGCTACTGGCCGGTATACCGCTACGACCCTCGGCTCATTGACGAGGGCAAGAACCCGCTGCAACTCGATATGAACGAGCCGAAGGCCACTTTCCGCGATTATGCGATGACGGAAAACCGCTTCCGGCGGCTGCTGCGGGACTTCCCCGAGGAAGGCGAAGCACTGCTGGCACGCGCGGAGAAATCGGTCCACCAGCGATGGCTGTTCTACAAGGCTCTGGCGGAGATGGACTACTCCGAATTCGCGGAGAAGGTCAAAGCCGCAGCGGCCTCCTAACATGACGATGGGCAAGGCCCCGCGCCGTGCAGCCAAGCTGCGTGGTGCGGGGTTTTGCGTATGTGGGTGTAGAATACCGCGCTATGCTCAACCTGAAGACGTTCGTATGCGGTCCGCTAGCCACTAACGTGTACCTGTTATGGGAGCCGCAGAGCAGCGAAGCGGCGCTCATAGACCCGGGGCTGGACGCGCAGGAAGTCGGCCAGGTGGCCGAGAGCCTGGAGCTTCGGCCGGAGTTCATCTTCAACACACACTGCCATTTTGACCACGCGTGGCTCAACGCCTACTACGTAAAGCTGTGGAAGGCTAAGCTCGTTTACCACAAGCTGGATGAACCGGTGCTAGAGGGCTCGCCCGCGGCGGCGCAGGAATACGGTTTCCCGCAGATGGAGCCATCGCCGCCGGCGGATATGTATTGCGCGGAGGGTGATGTGTTCAAGCTTGGGAAGGAGGAGCTGAGTGTGCTGCACGTGCCAGGGCATTCGCCCGGCCATATCGCGCTGGTGACTTCACTCGGAGTGCTCGCCGGTGATGTGTTGTTCGCCAGCAGCATCGGCCGCTGGGACTTCCGCGGCGGAAACAAGGATGACCTGCTTTCCTCGATAACCAACAAGCTCATGACACTGCCGGACGAGACCATCGTCTATCCGGGCCACGGCCCAACGACCACGATTGGCGAGGAGAAGCGGAGCAACCCATTCCTCACAGGCGAGATTGACTTCTAGGCGCGGCTGCGCAGGCCGAGCAGCTTGCGCAATACGAGTTCGGCGACATCCTTCCCGCAGGCCTCCGAGACACCGGTAAGGCCGGGGCTGGCGTTGACCTCCAGAATGAACACTCCATCGCGCGTCTTGATGAAATCAACTGCGCACAGCCCGAGTCCGAAGAAATCCGCCGCCTTCTCAGCGAGCGACAGCTCCTCGGCGCTCGGTTCGTACAGTTTCGCCTTAGCACCCGCATGGACATTGGCATGGTAGTCCTTTCGCCGGGGCTGGCGCTGGATGGCGGCGATGTGCTTGCCTTTCACCAGCAAAATGCGGGCGTCGCTGCTGGAACCGGGGCGGCAGAACTTCTCCAGGTAAACGTCGAAGCCCAGCGCATTGAAGGCAGTCACGATTGAAGTCGCGGTCGCGGCGTCGCCCGCCTTCATTACTCCCAGCCCTTGGGAGCCACGGATGAACTTCACCATCACCGGGAAGCCGCCGAGCTGCTTAGCCAGTCTGGGGACGTCTGTGGGAATCCGCGCCAAAGCGAATGGAAGTACGGGAAACCCAGCACTCGCCAGCTCTACCAGTGCGTTGACCTTGTTACGAACGCGCACGAGGGAACCGACCTCATTGACCAGGGCGAATCCTGCCGAGTGGAACGCCTGCATAATGCAAAGCGAGTACTCGTCGGAGATGGAACCCATGCGGGGAAGAACCAAGGCGGGAGGCTCGAGCTGCGCTCCAGATGCATCCACCAATCGCATCGATGCTCCGCCAGCCGGCTTTTCGATCACCAGCTCGTCCGGATTGCAGACCGTGGTTTCCAGGCGCAGCCGGCCCCCGGCATTTGCCAGCATCTCTATTGATGCGAGCTCAGGACGCCGGGCGAGTATTACGAGCTTACTGGGTTTCCGAGGCAATCAGCCACCTGAAGATTGAGCTTGGGGATCAGTCTTCCTGGCGGCGCTCTTCCAGCTTCTCGCGCGCAGTTTTCACGCCAGTGTCAATGGCCTGTTTCACTTTGGATGCGGCTTCGGAAATCCTGTCCTTGGCGGCCCCGGCGGTTTCCTTGCTCTTATCGTAGGCCGTAGCAGCCTTCTCCTTGGCCACATCAACGTACTCAGCGCCCATATCCTTGGCCTTGGAGTAGTAATCCTTGCCTTTCTCCTTGATCTCTTCCCGCAGTTCGCGGCCAGACTTCGGAGCAAAGAGCAAGCCAAGAACGGTGCCCGTCAAGGCACCGATAGCAAAGCCGGCAATGAGCAGTCCAACGTTGCGTGCGGCTTCATCTTCGTGTTTGTCCATAGCATTCCTCCTTAGCGTATCTGATTATAACATAGCGGAAGCACGGTTCCCCCGCGCCACCGCCTGATCAAGCTTCCTCACCGGGCTCACCCGTGTCCTCGGCCCCGCTGCGCAAATCATCCCAGCCCGCCGACACTCCGGCTGCAAGGGCGGTGAAAAGGGAGCGCAGCAGATCCACCTTCTCCCGGGCGTCTTCCACCATGGGTCGCACGGACTGCGTGACCATCGCAGCCGTGTCTGCCGGGGCTTTCAATACGGCGTTCAAGCGGTCAACGGCCTGCTGCGCCTGCGTTACCAGGTCGTTGCCGCGCGCAACCAGATCCACGATTTGCCCCGGGGCGGACTTCACAGCCTCGTCCGCCAGCAGCCGGTCGAGATTAGCTAGGGACTCGCGGGCCCTTCGAGTGAGATCAGGCAGTTCACCCATTACCCGGCGCGCCTCCGCCAGGGCTTCGTCGGCCCGGTGGGGAAGCTCCTTCTCCCTTGCCATCCGCGTGAGCTCTGCGATGTTCTCCACCGCTTCGGTGCTGGTCTTTCCCAGCTTGCGCGCGAACCGGCGGAGCTTTGCGACCGAGTCCACTACTACTACGCAGAGAGAAATGACCGCGAGTGAGGTCAGTATCTGCAAAGCTGTAAGTAAGCCTTCCATCTACATCATTATAGCAATCAGGCTTGACGGAGCCACCCCGTCGCTGTGATATAATCCGGCTGCAGGAATGAGTTACACGCTCGATCCAAGCGGCCAAGCAGACAACCTCCCACGCGACCTATACTACAAGAGCTTCACCTGCGCGCAGTGCAACGCCGAAGTGAACAGCCCCCAGGTCAAAACCTCGGCCGCGAGCGTGGTTAAACGTGACCCTGATTTCTACACGGTATACTCGGGCCAGAATCCACTTCATTACAGCGTTGTCGTTTGCTCCGACTGCTGCTTTGCGGCAGAGAAAGCCTGCTTTGAGGAGCGAAAACTCATCAAGGACTCGCGGAATCTCCGTTCGGTGCTGTCGGATCTGCGCAAGGACTTCGGCGTCTATGACTTCAGGCAGGTGAGGGACCTGCCGGCGGCGGCGGCGGCCTTTGAGATGGCCTGGACGGTCGCCCAGCACCTTAACTTGCGGCACTACCAGTACGCGGGCCTGGCAATGCGATGCGCGTGGATCTACCGGGAGTGGGCGGACCTGTCGCCGGACAGCTCGCTCAACGAGAAGGAGAAGTCCTTTCTGCGGCAGGCTATCACGCGCTACCAAGCTGCCTATGAACGGGAGAATCCCGCGGAGCTGAAGCTTGGCGCGCCCGGAATCGGCTATCTCATCGGCGAAATCCACCGGCAACTGGGAGACTACCAGGAAGGGATGAAGTGGCTGATGCGCATCGCCACTGACCGGGGCGCGCCACAAGAGGTGCGGAGGCTCGCCCGCAGCCAGCTAGACCTCGCCCGCAGCCAGCGAGACGCTGAGCGGGACGGCGCACCTTCCACCGAGCCGAGGTTGCGTCGTGAGGCGGAGCGCGCCATCATCAATGTCTACCGCGACCAGGCGCGCTGGTTGGATAATGTGTCCAAGGGCATGCGCTTTAGCAGCACCGATTTCGTCCGTGGCCTGCTGGACGCGCTAATAGAGCTGGGGCCGGACTACTCCAAGCTGAAATCGGAAAACGATATCAAGCAGTTCTTCGTTGACAAACTGAAGGCCGACACGGAGGAGGACAAAACCGAATGAGACTGCTTGTCGGTACCGACCTGCACAACAACGCGCGCGCCAAAGCCTGGTTTTGCGACCTGGCGGACGAAACCAAGCCCGACATCGTGGTCTTTCTCGGCGATTTCATCACGTTTGAGCCGCTGAACTTCGCCAAAGAGGTGCTGGCCGACCTGGCCAGCTTTCAAACCAAAGTGCTCATTGTCCCAGGCAACTGCGACCCACGGGACGTGCTGCTGCAAATCGACAAGACTGACGGTGTGGTGAACCTGCACAACACCAGAGTTGAAATTGACGGCGTGCGTTTCGCCGGAAAAGGTGGCAGCATCACCTGCCCCAGTCCTACCCCGTTTGAATCGCCGGATGAGGGCTTCGCCGATTCGCTGGAGCCGATGATGAACGAGCTGGATGTACTGGTGCTGCATCAGCCGGTGCTGGGCTACCGCGACAAGGTCAACGGAGATAGGTCGGTGGGCAGCCAGAGTCTGGCCAAGCTAGTGGCACTCAACCATCCGCGCCTAGTGCTCTCCGGCCACATTCACGAGGCCAAGGGGATGGACGTGCACAACCACACTTACTTCATCAATCCCGGCCCGCTGTTGGAGATGAACGCCGCGGTGATCGAGTTCAATCGGCGGGTTGAAGTCTGCTTCCGCAAGGGGGAGGAGTGATGGCGGCGACCACCGGATTCCAGCCGCATCTGGCCGGCGCAGACAGCTCGGTCGTGGTCGTGATCGACCTGCAGGAGCGCCTGCTGCCGCTGATAGACGGGTATGAGCGCTTGACGAAGAACATGGTGAAGCTCATCAGGCTGGCGGGGCTGTTCGGCGTTCCGGTAATCCTCACCGAGCAGTATCCGCAGGGCCTGGGGCGGACGACGCCCGTGGTGAAGGAAGCGTTTGACGCGCTGACCACGGAGAAGCACTTCGTGGTGAAGGACTCGTTTTCCTGCAACCTGGAACCTACATTCATTGAGAAGCTGGTGGAGATTGAACAGCGGATGCTCGTAGCGCAGAGCCGCATAATGATCAACGACGGCATCCGGCCACGGCCGATTGATGTAATCATCGCCGGAATTGAGTCGCACGTTTGCGTGTGGCAGACGGTCATGGGGCTGCTGCCGCTGGAGTACTACGTGCGGGTTGTGCATGACTGCGTGGGCAGCCGCGACGCGGCTAACAAGAAATGGGCCTTGCTCTCCATGCTGGCGATGGGCGCGCTTGTGACATCGCACGAGTCGGTGGCGTTTGAATGGGCACGGGACAAGAATCACCCGCAGTTCCGCGCGATGAACCGGATAATGAAGGAGTAGCATGGCCGAGGGCAGCAAATTAGGCGACATCCTCAAGTCATACTGGGAATCACTTCCGGAGAAAACCAGAACCAAGGGAGACCGGCGGCAACTACTGCTGGACGCCTTCGCACTGGTGGATGACGAATTGCAGGGATTCACTGCGCCAGCGGCGCTGCTCAAGGAAGGCGGCAAGGAAGTACTGGTACTATATGCCGGCAACTCCACTGCGGCTGAAGCACTGAGAGTCCGCGCCCGCGAACTGCCGGAGGAAATCGCGCAGGCGCTGGGACTGCAGATTGACGAAGTGCGCGTGAGGCTGCGCCCACAGAGCACGATTGACCGGATGCACAGACCCACCAAGAAGAGCTGAAGACTAGACTATCACTTGCCGCCGCGAGAACGTCTCTTCTCCACCTGATTGAAGAACAAGCGGATGTGCGTGCCGTCAAGCTCGAAGTACTTGCGCAGCGTGTTTTGCAGGAAGTTGCGGTAGGCCGTGCGCAGCAGCGCGAGGTCGTTGACTTCAAACACGAAGGTCGGGGGGCGTGTGCGCGTTTGCTTCACGCCGTGGAGCTCCAGCACGCGGTTCTTGACCACCGGTGGCGGGAAGATGGTCGTCTCTTCGTCTATCACCTGCCGGAGGGCGGCGGGGTCCACCGTGCGATGGAAGTTCTCGTGCGCGGCGACAACGGCCCGTAGCAGCTCTTCCAAGCCGAAGGGAACAACGGCGCTGGTGAAAACGATGGGTGCCCAATTCATCTTGGCCAGATTCCGCCGCACGTAACCAGAGTAGGCTTCACGCGCGGCCGGGCTGTCATCCATCAGATCCCACTTGTTCACCACGATTGCGACGCCGCGTCCGTGCTCTTCAATCCGCCTTGCCACACGCTTGTCCATATCCTCCATGCCGCGCTCGGCGTCCAATACGAGCAGGCAGACCTCGCCGGTCTTCGCGGCGAAATCAGCGCGGGTGAACGAATAGTATTCCACACTTTCCATGCGGCTCAGCTTCTTAAGTCCGGCGGTATCGGTAAGCTCGAAGTTGCGGCCCTCCCAGGTGAAGCTGCCGCTGATGGCGTCGCGGGTGGTGCCGGGCAGCTCGGAGACCATCACCTTGTCCTCCGCCAGCAGCGCGTTCACCAGCGAGGACTTGCCGACATTCTGCTTGCCCAGCACTATCAGCCGGATGTCATTCGGGCTCGGGCTATCGGCCTCAGCAGCAACCTCCTGCTCATCATCAACCGTTGCGTCCGCCAACGGATAGGCGGTAAGGTCAATGTGGCTGTTCACCACGTCAAGCAGCTCGTTCACCGCCCGTCCGGACAGCGCGGAGATGAAGACAGTCTGCGCAAAGCCCAGCTTGTAGAATTCCGCCGCCTGCGCTTCCAGCTTGTCGTTCTCCACCTTATTGACCGCAAGTATCACCGGCTTTCCCAGCTTGAGCAGCGTCCGCCGCAGCTCCATCTCGCCCTCGGAGATTCCGGCGTGGACGTCAGTGACAAAGATGACGGTGTCGGCGTCCTCCACCACCGTCCAGGCCCGCTCGGCCACCAGCTCCTGCAACGGGTCCTGGCTTTCGCGGCCGATGCCGCCGGTGTCGCACAGCATGTAACGCAGGCCGTCCCACTCCGCCTCCGCCGTCACCAGGTCGCGGGTGACGCCCGGCAGCTCGTCCACGATGGCAAGCCGCCGGCCCACCATGCGGTTGAACAGCGTGGACTTCCCGACGTTCGGCCGTCCAACGAGCACGATGAGCGGAAGTTCGCGGGCAACTGGCATGCGCGATGATTGTAGCGGATTGGGACGAAACCGCGCCGCTATTCGGGAATGTACTTGTTCACCAGCGGCATCTGGCGGCCGCGACCGAAGGCGCGTTTGCTGATCTTCAGCACCGGCGCGGCCTGGCGGCGCTTGTACTCACTGGTGAACAGCAGCCGGACGCAACGGCGCACTTCTTCGTCCGGGTAACCCCTGGCGGCCAGCCCGGCGGCCGAAGCCTGCTCTTCCACCAGTTCGTCCACCAGCGGCGACACGATATCGTAGTTGAACGGGTCAACCTGGCCCGGCGCCAGTTCCGCCGAGGGCTTCTTGGTCAACACGCGCTCGGGAATAGGGCTGCTGAAGCACTCGTTGACCCACCGAGAAACCGCGTAAACCTCGGTCTTGTTTAGGTCGCCGATGACCGCCAGGGCGCCACACATATCGCCGTAGAGCGTGGCATAGCCCAGCGCGTATTCAGTCTTGTTGCCGGTGGCCAGCAGCAACCGCTTCTGGTCGTTGGATATTTCCATTAGGATCTTGCCGCGCTCACGCGCCTGCAGGTTCTCGCGGGTCTCAGGATGCTTGTGCAGCCCGAAGGCGCGAGCGTAACGTTCTTCGGCCAGGCGGACGGAATCCTCTATCGGGACCTCGGCGAACTCAATCCCCAGCTTCCGCGCCAGCACGCGGGCATCCTCCAGCGAGTCGGCAATGTTCATCCGGCTGGGCATCGCCACTCCCAGCACGTTCTCCGGCCCCAGCGCCTGCGCGGCGATGGCAGCTACAAGCGAGCTGTCAATGCCGCCGGAAAGGCCGATGACGCACTTGGTGAATCCCTGTTTGTGGTGGAAGTCGCGGGTGCCCACCACGAGCGCGTTGAACACTTCTTCCTCAAAGGACATCGCGGGGGGCTCGGCAGTGCCGACGAAGTCGTTGCGGCTGCTGTCATATTCCACTATCAGCGCATCCTCCGCGAAGCAGCGCCCGGCAGCAACCAACCTACCATCGCGTCCCACGACCATGGAGCCGCCGTCGTAAATCAGCTCGCTCTCGGCGCCAAACAGGTTGCAGTAGGCGATGGGCGCTTTGCTGGTGAGGGCGTGGCGGCGCAGCAGTTCGTAGCGCTCGTTCCACTTGCCGGCGTTGTAGGGAGACGAGGAGATGTTAAAGATCACCTGCGCGCCCAGCTCCACAAGCCTGGGCACCACCTTGGTCTCGTAGCCTTCGTCCCACAGGTCTTCGCAGATAGTCAGCCCGATCTTCACGCCCTTCCATGAGGGCAGCAGCCAGCTCTTGGCCGGGGAGAAATAGCGCCGCTCGTCAAACACGTCGTAGGTGGGCAGCAGAGTCTTGTGCAAGTAGCCGATGATCTTGCCGTCAATGATGACCGCGCAGGAGTTGTAGAGCTTGCCGCCTTCGCGGCAGGGACAGCCGAGAAAGACCGAAAGATCCGGCCAGCTGCCACTCGCGTCGCAAACGCTTTCCACCACCTTCTCGCTCCGCTTCAGAAAGTCGCTAAGAAACAGCAGATCCCTCGGCGGGTAGCCGGTAGTAGCCAGCTCCGGCAGCAGGATGACGTCGCAGCCCCTGGCCGCGGCATCGGCGCATGCCTGCTTGATGCGTTCGCCGTTTCCGCTGAAATCCCCGACCGTTGTGTTTATCTGGGCAAGATAGACTTTCACGGTTTGCCTCCCGTGCAAGGATTCTAACAGACCGCGCCGGCGGGCATACCCAGACGCACAGTTTTGGCTATAATAGCGCTGCGCCGGCGTAGCTCAGTGGCAGAGCAGCTGATTCGTAATCAGCAGGTCATCGGTTCAAATCCGATCGCCGGCTTAGAAGGAGGTTGAGGGGCGATGAAACAGATTGGACGACTTGTGCTAGTGCTGACGCTTGCCACGCTCAGCGCGACTACGCTCTGCCTGCCGGCGGTGGCGGACGACCAGCCGGCGGGCAAAGAACATTACTCCGTCTTCTATTCGCCACCGGCACGCGTGGACGCGCTGTTTGACGCCGTGATGGACGCGATGCCGGCGCAGAACCTGGCGGAAGCGAAGGCGCTGTGGCCGGAGAACGAGTCGGGCAATCCGGAGTACCACTGGGTGCGTCCGGACGAGGAAAGCGTGGCCGCGATGGAGGAGGAGTTCGGTGACATGCCGGAGTATTGGCAGTTACGCTACGGCACGTCGGGCGGCTACAGCTTTGAGCGGCTGTGGATGCTGGAGAGGGCGGTGGAAGTAGCACCGGACGACCCGCTTTCGCTTTACTGCCTGGGCAACGAGGGCTACACCGCCGCCGGACGCCGGCACAACACGGGACTGGATGAGTGGCGCGTCAGCGAGGAAGAGGTAGCAGCGCTGCAGCACAACGCGGTTGAGCACATCTGCCGGGCGGCGAAGCTGGGATGCGAAGACGCCTTCTACTCCTATGAAGCCGCGTTCTATCTGCACCTGGACGGTGGGGAACTCGAGCAAGTGCTTGCGCTGCTGCGCCAGGGCAATGAGGCGCCGGTAAACGAGTGGGTGGCGATGTTCCCCGCGGGCTACATCAACCGCGAGATGAGCGCCATCCGCCAGCGCTACAGCAAAAACGACAGGTACGCTCTGGCGCTGCCCTGGTACATATGCATA
Organism: uncultured Planctomycetales bacterium; assembly: GCA_964554185.1. Taxonomy (GTDB): domain Bacteria; phylum 4484-113; class 4484-113; order 4484-113; family 4484-113; genus CAZKNJ01. Next base: position 43,199 of record CAZKNJ010000015.1, read on the forward strand.
GCCCTACCACGGTTCACTGAACGCATTGACATGGTCAAAGATCTGGCGCAGGCCGCGGCCGACGCCGGGGACACGGACACGCTCAACATGCTCCATCGTTTCGCCTACCGCTACGCCAGCGAGGGGCAATGCACCTCGGTGCAGGCCATTGTGGGGATAGCCATGGGTTCGGCGGTCGCCCGCCGGGGGCAGGAGATGAGCGCTGGCAATGGCGATCCCGCGACCGTGCGGGGCTTCATCCGGCTCAACCGGCTGGGAGGAATGGTGTGGGGCCGAAGCAATGGGGCGCACTTCGGCTGGGAGTGGCGCGCGGCCTCGGAGTTAGGTCTGGACGCCGACCAAAGAAAGGATATTCTCCACCAGCCGTTCTGGGACAACGCCGCCAGGCTGTGGGACTACATGCTGATGGAGCAGGAGATGTACCGCGTGCGCTGCCAGCCCTGTTTTGACGATCTGATGGAGTTCGATTTCAGCGACCCGGCGGCGTTTGCGCCACCGGAAGGGGGCAAGTGATGAGAACGCTCTATAGATGCATGGCAGCAGTAATGCTTCTCGTCTTGCTCGGTTGGGGAAGCAGCGCCCTGGCCGACGATGAGGCCGAGTACTCCGTCCTCTACTCCCCGCCGGAGCGGGTGGAGGCGCTGTTCGCGGCGTTTGTGGATGCGATGCCGCTGCAGACGCGGGAGGACGCGCTGAAGGCCTTTCAGGCGATGTGGGATGAGAGCGCGAAAGGAACGACGGCGAGCCAAAAGCCTATTACTGGTCCGGATTCGCGGGAACCGGTTCCAATCCCTCGGGCTACCTGGTTCACGAGGAGGACATCATCCCGCTTGAAGGCAAGTTCGGCGATATGCCCGAGTACTGGCAGCTGCGGTACTTCCTCAGCGGGGCCGACGTGCCGGAGAGGATACTGCTGCTCCAGGAAGCTACTGAGGTTGCACCGGATGACGCCGTGTCGCTCTATCTCTACTGGCAGGAAGTCGCCTATCACTGGGGACCTTACTGCGGCCTTGGGATGAGATACGAGACGGAAGGCGCAGAGTCACTCACACCGGAGGAACTCGACATCTACCGTAACTGGCCTCAGTTCCCCGCAGAGGGCATGGAGCGCGCGGCGCGGATGGAAGGCGGCAACGCGATGATGTATTACTGGACGGCCCAGATGTACGCCCGCCTCGGCGAGTATGAGCACGTGCTGGAGCTGCTGGAATTGGGGAACAACTGCCCCCACAACGTGGAGGTCAACCTGTTTCCCGCGTCATACATGTATGCGCGGCTCGACGAGTTGACGGACATGGTGGGTGCCAACCGAGTTGGCTGCCTGGCCACCCTCAAGATGTATCTGGACGCCCAACCGCTGCCCAACTACATCAAGTTGAAGGACACGGTCAAGGAGATGTGCGTGGCGGCCAACCTGAACGGCGACCTGGAGGCGCTCAATACGGTGCACCGGTTCGCCTGCCGCTTCGGGGAGACGCAGGACGCCCGGCTCATTCAACAGCTGGTAGCCAAGGTCCTCGTAGGCGTGCTGTCCGACCATGTGTTGTATCTGTGGGGGCCGATGGACCCTGAGGACGTGCGCGGATTCAATGGTCTCTATCACAAGCTGGGAATGGTCCTGGGGATGATCAGCGGCTCGCAGGTGTGCAGCCGACACTTCGCTGACGCGTACACGGGGGGCTGGCTGCCCTCGTTCAGCTACAACGAGGAGCCGCTGAAACCGGAGGAGCTGATGAAGCTCTTCGACCAGGGGCCGGTCGGCGAGGAGTTTGAGATCAAGGTGCTCGGTAGGAGCATCGCGGGGATCTTTGAGGACATGGAGAGCTTTGATTACACCGACCCGGCCGCATACCGGGGATA
>CAZKNJ010000016.1:0-25120 GCA_964554185.1 uncultured Planctomycetales bacterium
ATCCTCCCCCAGAGCTCATCCACCCGCCGCTTCACCTCGTCGCTCATGGCGATTTCCTGTGGCCATTCGCGCGCGGCTTCGCCGGCAATCTTGCGGGTGGCGTCAATGCCGACCTTGCTGCCGAACAGCGGCTGCGGCGCCGAGTGGTCCAGCGCGTCGGTCGGGCCGTCGAAGAACATGAGGTCGCGGCGCGGGTCGGTGTTGGCGAAGGCCTCAAACGCCACCTCGCTCAGGTCCTCCACCGGCACGTCCGCATCCACCACTATAATCGTGCGCGCGAAGCTCATCTGCCCCATCCCCCACAGCCCCGCCATCACCCGCCGCGCCTGCGCCGGGTAGCGCTTGCGGATGCTGGCGATGACGCAGTTGTGGAACACGCCCTCCGGCGGGCAGCAGATGTCGGTAAGCTCCGGCAGCATCAGCTTCATCAGCGGCAGGAAGATGCGCGTGGTGGCGTAGCCGAGGTAGTAGTCCTCGTGCGGCGGCTTCCCCACCACCGTCGTGTGGTAGATGGGCTCGCGGCGGTGGGTGACGCACTCCACGTGGAATACGGGGTAATCGTCCACCGGCGAGTAGTAACCAGTGTGGTCGCCGAAGGGGCCTTCGGGCCGCAGCGGCTCCGCCGGGTCAACATAGCCTTCCAGCACTATCTCCGCGCCGGCGGGCACGAGCAGGTCATTGGTCTTGCACTTCACCAGGTCCACCGGCTTGCGGCGCAGGAATCCGGCGAACAGGAACTCGTCAATCCCGCCGGGCAGCGGCGCGCTGGCGGCGTAGCAGGTCGCGGGATCCGCCCCGATGGCCACTGCGACGGGCAGCCGCTCCGGCTTCCTGGCAGCCGCGTCAAAGTGGCGCGCGCCGTCCTTGTGGACATGCCAGTGCATCCCGGTCTCGTTGCGCGAGTACACCTGCATGCGGTAGATGCCCATATTGGGGCGGCCGGTCTCCGGCTCGCGGGTGATGACCAGCGGGAAGGTGATGAACGGCCCGCCGTCCCCCGGCCAGCAGGTGAGAATGGGGAACTGGCCCAGGTCAACCTCCGCGCCTTGCTCCACCACTTCCTGGCAGGACGCCGACTTCACCACGCGCGGCGGGAAGTTGGCGGCCTCCAGGAGCTTGGGCAGCAGCGCGACTTTCTCGCGCAGCCCCTGCGGCGGCTTGAGGTCCAACATATCAGTGATGCGCTCCGCCACTTCGTTGGGATGCTCCACCCCCAGCGCCAGCGAAATGCGCGTGAGCGAGCCAAACAGGTTGATAGCCACCGGAATGTTGCGCTCGTCCGGCCGCTCCAGCAGTAGCGCCTTCCCGCCCCGGGAGAGGAACGGCGGTGTGCCTTCCGGCACCTTCGCCGCCGGGGACTTACTCATGCGGTCGGCCAGCTCGGTAATCTCCAGGTAGGGCGACACCGGCTCGCTGACCCGCACCAGCTCGCCCGCGCTCGCCAATGCACTGATAAACTCGCGCAAATCGCTGTGGGGAAATGCCATTGGCCGATTCTACCAGAGGCCGCCCCGATTAACGGTAAACTATCAGGAGTGCAATTGCGGGAGCTGGACAACCTCATCCGCCGTGGCGGCATCCCGTCCGAGGGGCTCATCACCGGCTTCATCGCGCCGGAAGACCTCTCGGAGCTGTGGGAGCGGCTGGAAAGCGAACGCGTACTCGCGGCCTTCAGCGGGGGAAGCGAGGTGCCGCGCCGCGTGATGCTGCGGCTGGTTCCGCCAGAAAGCGGTGCCGCCCATTTGGGGGACGTGTGGGTGCGCTCCATGCTGGACGGCTGGCAGGAGCACGCCGCGTCCTTCCCGTTGGAGTGGCTGCATGTGCGGCAGAGCGGGCTGGACGAGTACGGCGGGCACCGGGAGCTGGAGCAGCCGCAGGCGGACAAGCTCGCAGCAATGCTCTACCGCCACGGCCTGCCGCCCACCGCGCTGGGCGAAGTTGCCCGCAGTGGCAAGCGGGTGCTCATCCTGGTGGACTCGCGGGAGCATGCGCAAGCGGTAAGCGCCGTGTGTGCCGCCGGGCTGTCCGTCGCCGGAAAGGTGGACTTCGCGCCGGACGAGTGCCTGAGGGCAAAGAACCTGTCGCTCGGGTCGCCGCGGCTGGATGCGGCGGTGTCGCGCGCCTGCAACTTGGGCCGGGCTGAAGCCAAGACGGCGGTGGAACGCGGCTTCGTAGCGGTGAACCTCAAGCTCTGTCGCGACGCTGCGCACACGGTTGCCAGCGGCGACCTGGTGCACCATCTGCTCGAGGGCGCGGTGCGCATCCGCGAGGCTAAGGAGGGGCGGCGTGCGGGGCGCCATACGCTGGACGCGGTGGCCTTTGGCTGGACCGGTCGGCTGGGGCCAAACCTGTGATTGACTATACGCGTAGCGCGTGTTATAAAAGTCGTTGGACTCGTGACCCACGCGCCAGGAAGGAAGTCACACACTCTACCTGAGGTGGTCTCTTAATGAACAAGAAACTCGGCGAGCTTCTAATTGAAGCCGGCATCATCTCTGAGGAGAAGCTTAAGGATGCCTTGTCCAAGCAGAAGGAGACGGGCAAGCGTATCGGCGAGGTTATCGTTGATATGCAGCTGGCCCTGGAAGATGAGATTCAGGACCTGCTGGCGCGGCAGCTCGGCCTACCCAAGATCGACCTCTACGAGGAGCGCATCGACCCGGATATCGCCCGATTGGTTCCCGCGGAGATGATCAAGCGGCACCAGGCTTTCCCGGTGAAGAAGGACGGCAACCAGCTCATTGTGGCGATGGTTGACCCGCTCAACCTGCTGGCGATTGACGACTTCCGGCTGTCCACCGGAATGGATATCAAGCCCTATATCACTTCACCCAGCGCCATCTCGCACGCCTTTGACCAGTTCTTCGGCGTGTCCCACGAGGCGCAGAAGTCCATTGAGGAGTTCCAGCAAGACCGGATGAAGAAGGGCTACGCCATTGACGAGAGCCTGGTGGACAAAGCGACGCTGAAGGAGATTGAGGACGCCCCCATCGTCAAGCTGGTGGACACCATCCTCAACGGTGCCGCCGATTACCGCGCGTCCGACGTCCACCTGGAGCCCAAGTCCGACCATATGGTCGTGCGCTACCGGGTTGACGGGATGCTCCACCGGATTCTGACCGTCCCCAAGAACGCTATCCCTGCGGTTACCGCCCGCCTCAAGATTATGGCCAAGCTGGATACTTCCGAGCGGCGCAAGCCGCAGGACGGCCGCATCGAGCTTGAGGTCGCGGACGCGCAATACGATATCCGCTTCTCCACCTTGCCAACGCTATTCGGCGAGAAAATCGTAATGCGGCTGCTCAACAAGTCGTCGCAGGACTACAAGCTTACCGACCTGGGCTACGACGAGAGCGAGCTTGAAATCTGGAACTCCCTGATTCAGCAGCCTCACGGCATCATCCTGATCACCGGCCCCACTGGCTCGGGCAAGTCCACGACGCTCATCACTTCGCTGGCGAAGCTGGCGACGGAGCAGGTGAACGTCGTCACCATTGAAGACCCGGTGGAGTACCAGCTGGACGCCATCAACCAGGTGCACGTGAATCCCAAAGTGGGCTTGACCTTCGCCTCGGGGATGCGCACTGTTGTCCGTCAGGACCCCGACATCATCATGGTCGGCGAGATTCGCGACGGCGAGACGGCTGACCTGGCGGTCAACGCCGCGCTGACAGGCCACCTGGTGCTGTCCACGCTGCACACCAATGACGCACCCGGCGCAATCCCGCGCATGGAGAATATGGGAGTGCCTGCGTACCTCATGAACGCCTCGGTAATCGGGATCATGGCCCAGCGGTTGCTGCGCCGCCTATGCCCCCACTGCAAGGAAGCCCGGGAGGCGAACGAAGAAGAGCTCGCCTACATCAAAGGCGCATTCGACGCCTCCAAGTACGAGGGCAAACCGCCGCTGCTCTACCACCCGAAGGGCTGCAAGTTCTGCAAGCATGTGGGCTACCAGGGGCGCACCGGTATCTTTGAGATTTTCCGCATGTCGAATGCGATCAAGGAACTCATCACCACTACGACGGCCATCCACATCATCAAGCACACTGCCCGGCGCGAAGGTATGGCCACGCTGTGGGAAAGCGGCGTGAAGAAGGTTCTGATTGGGCAGACCTCACTGTCAGAGCTTCTCCGCGTAGCCCGTCCGGACTTTGAGACCGACACGGCCGGTGAAGAGACCGTGCCCTCCGGCGTCGGCGTGCGCGGCGGCCTGACCGAGACCGCGCCGAAACTGGCCGAAGTTGAAGGATTTGAAACCTAACCCTATGTGGCTTGGGGAGGAATTCTAAATGGACTATACGATTCTAGACCTCCTGGTTCAGCTGGTGGAGCACGGCGCTTCCGACCTCCACTTGACCGCCGGCGTTCCACCCACCCTGCGCATCCACGGTAAGCTCGTGCGGCTGGATTACAAGCCTCTCACGCCGGACGATGTGCGCGAGCTGGCGTTCTCCATGATCCGCGAGGACCAGCGCAAGAAGTACGAGCTGGAGCGCGAGCTGGACTTCGGCTACAGCCAGAAGGGCATCGGGCGCTTCCGCTGCAACCTCGGTTTCCAGCGCGAGAGCAGCTACTGCACGATGCGCGCCATCTCGGAGAAGATCCCCTCAATGGATGAGTTGCTGCTGCCTCCAATCATGAAGGAGGTGATCCAGCTTCCCCGCGGCCTGGTGCTCGTGACCGGCCCTACCGGCTCCGGCAAGTCCACCTCGCTCGCCGCTATGCTCAACGTTATCAACGAGACCAAGGACTTGCATATTGTCACCTTGGAAGACCCCATTGAATACGTGCACCAGCACAAGCGCTGTAACGTGAATCAGCGCGAGGTGGGGCGCGACACGCTTACGTTCGCGGGCGCCTTGAAGCGCGTACTGCGCCAGGACCCTGACGTCATCCTGGTCGGCGAGATGCGCGACCTGGAAACCATCGCCACCGCCATCACCGCGGCGGAAACGGGCCACTTGGTGTTCGCCACCCTGCACACCAACAACGCCCCGCTGACCATTGACCGCATTGTCGACGTGTTCGCCTCAGAGCAGCAGGACCAGATCCGCGCCCAGCTGGCCAACTCGCTGCAGTGCATTATCTCCCAGCAGTTGCTGCCGCTGGCCGACGGCGGCGGGCGCGTGGCCTCCTTTGAGGTCATGCTCAACATTCCGGCCATCCGCAACCTCATCCGCGAGAAGAAGGAGTTCCAGATTCACTCGGTGATGATGACCCACTCCAAGATGGGGATGCAGACGATGGACCAGAATCTGCGCGACCGGTACGTTGACCGCCTGATCTCGCTGGAAGTTGCGATGGCGCACGCGGGCAACGTGGGCAACCTCCAGCGGCTCATCAGCGCAGCGGCCGCTACCGGCGCGAAGAGCTCGACCGACATTGCCGAACGCGAGACACCCTCCCTGGACGGCACCAGCATGGGGGTGTAACGTGCGGCGCGTAGCCGCTCATGCACGCGCGCGGGATATCGGGTATAATGGAATGAAGCTACCCGCGAAGGGATAATGGTGTGAACTATGCGGACTTTCGTATATACGGCTAAGGATTCTGCGGGCAAGGTCATCCAGAGCACGGTTGAGGCGGACAACCCTAAAGCGGTGATGGAAGCCCTGCGCAATGAGGGCTTTTTCGTTGTCCGGATTGTCGAGCGCCGCAAACCGTTCAACCCGCTGGCTCTGATTGAGCGCGCTTTCAAGATCGGCCTGAAAGAGCTGACCGTCTTCTCGCGCCAGTTCGCGTTGCTGCTGAACGCGGGCCTTACCCTGGCTGAAGCGGTTGACACCATTGAAGAGCAGACGCAGAACTCGTCCTTCCGCCAGATACTCCACAAAGTCAAGCTGGACATTCAGGGCGGTGAAACGCTGAACCTCGCGATGAAGAAGCACCCGCGCGCGTTCTCCCCGTTCTTCGTCTCCATGGTGCAGGCCGGCGAGATCGGTGGTGCGCTTGACTCCATCCTTGACCGTGTGGCCCAGTTCTACGAGAACGAGCTTGACCTGAAGCACAAGGTCAAGAGCGCGATGATTTACCCGGTCATCATCCTCATCCTTGCCATGAGCATTTCGCTGTTCATGCTTATGTACATCGTGCCCCAGTTCGGCGCGTTCTACGAGGAGTTCTCCGGCGGCGAAGCCCAGCTCCCCGCGCTGACCCGCACGATGATCAAGTTCAGCGACTGGCTGGTCAACAACTGGGGCTACTTGCTGAGCATTCCGGTGTTCATCCTGCTTTTCTGGAAATTCCGCAACTCCAAGTGGGGGCACATTGTGCTGGACCCCATCGTTCTGCGCATTCCCATCTTCGGGCCGCTGGCTCGCAAGGTGGCGATTACCCGCTTCTCCCGCACCTTCGGCACTCTGACCGCGTCAGGCGTGCCCATCCTGGAAGCGCTGGAAGTGGCCAAGAACACCGCCAGCAACAACGTCATCCAGCGCGCCATTATGTATGTCCGCGAACGCATTCGTGAGGGCGAGACCATCCATGCTCCGATGAAGCGCACCGGCCAGTTCCCGCCGATTGTCTCCAACCTGGTGTCCGTCGGGGAGGAAGCCGGTAACCTGGAGGAGATTCTCTTCAAGATTTCCGACTATTACGACGCCGAGATTGACGCAACCGTCCGCGGAATGGCGAGCATTATCGAGCCGATGATGATCATCCTCATCGGCGCCTTGGTAGGGACAATCGTGGTTTCTCTGTACTTGCCGATCTTCAATCTGGTAAATGTGATAAAATAGTTGCACCAAAAGGGGGGAGGAATGGGTCAGAGGGCTGACTCGAACACTATTGGAACGCAGCATATTTCCGGATTCTTCGTTGACAGTCTCCCAATGCTGTGTTATCATTAACCAACTGGGCTCGTGCCCGGCGAACTCATACCATCAATTATTTTCGAAAGCTTTAAGGAGGTGAAACGGTTAATGAACCGTAAGGGCTTTACCCTCATTGAGCTACTGGTCGTCATTGTGATCATCGGTATTCTGGCAGCCATAGCATTGCCCAACTACATCAAGGTCAAGGATAAGGCCAAGGAAGCTGAAGTGAAGAGCAATCTCCACAACATTCAGCTTTCCGTTGAGCGCTTTGCCGTTGACACTGGTGGAACTTATCCCGATTATCTCATTGGTGGTCAGGGCAAGTATTCGCAATTCATCCAGGGCGGCGCAAATGCCTTCATTAACATTACGGATTGCCCCGACCGGACAATCCTGAGTGACCCGTTGCTGCGCAAGGGCTACGTGGATGCGTATCCCAAGAACCCCTTCGCCACGAAGGGTGCCGCGATTCAGCAATTCCAGGAGGACATCCAAGACCCGCTCTACAACAACTCCAACCTCGCCGTCAACTTCGGTACCCGCTTCGGCCCCTACTGCACCCTGACCGGCAACGTCCTCGCGGACTACCGGTTTACGCAGTTCGTGACCGTTGACCAGATGACCGGTGAGCAGCGACCTCGCCGCAGCTACTCCGACATTGAGTACCCCTTCTGGGATCTCTGGCAGAGCAACAAACCGAACCCGTTCCTGCCCGGCGAATTCTTCTACAAGTGCGCTGGCGTGATTGTGATAGCCAATGCGAGCAGCGTGGATGAAACCCGTCCAATTCTGCCGACGGTCGTTGAGTATTACATGCTGGGCGGCTACGGTGCTATCCGCACCAAGGGCCGTGACATCCTCGGCCCCGAGCCGGTGATTCAGTTCACCGAAGCGAGTGGCTCAGCCGGCACTGGAACTGAGTTCGAGGTCCCGGCTTGGACCCGCTCGACCAGGCGCTTGCAGGACGACCAGGGCTTCTTCCTTGGCAGCCCGTACTCCAACGCCCGTGGCGACGAGACGGTTGACCAGCTGCAGTACGGTTGCCCCAACGGCATCCGTGACGGCATCATCCTCGTGCTCGTTCCTGGCGAAGACACCAAGGGTGGCCGGGAGTAAGTCCCGTCTGCACTTCTCGACACCTAAGAGGGCCCTTCGGGGCCCTCTTTTTTTTGGCCGGGCATCCACGCTAATTCGCGCGCCGCGGAAACAAATGCACCGATTCCGCGTTCTAACTATATGGGAGCCAAAGGAAGGCGGTCCTTTAGGGGGACAGCGCCAGAGCAGTCCATCCGCATTTTCCCGACGCCGGCTGAAAGGGCGGCTGTGCACATCTCACCTAATGGAGGTAAGTCCATGAACAGAAGAGGTTTTACGTTGATCGAGCTGCTGGTGGTGATTGTCATCATCGGCATCCTCGCGGCCATTGCCTTGCCCAACTACATCAAGGCGAAAGACAAGGCCAAGGAAGCCGAGGTGAAGAGCAACCTGCACAACATCCAGCTCGCCATCGAGAGGTTTGCCGTTGATTACGGCGGCACTTATCCTGAATATCTTATTGGCGGCCAGGGCCTCGGCGCCGCCGAGAACGTTGACCAGATCAGCTACGGCTCACCCAACGGCATCCGCGAGGGCATCATCCTGGTGCTGGTGCCGGGCGAGGACACCAAGGGCGGCCGCAGTTAACCATCTCCGCCTTCCATGCTCCCGGGAGGGCCCCTGCGGGGGCCCTCTTGCTTGGTGGCCGCCTTCATTGACGCGCGCTGAATGCTGGGATAATATATGCAACCAAACTCGGAGTGTTCCTAATGAAAAAGTTTCCCCTGCTTCTCGTTGTCCTAGCGTTGCTGCTCGCAGTGCCGCTGGTCTCCGCCGCGTCGGTAGAGTTCTTCCCCCTGCAAGACCTCAAAGTGGGTATGAAAGGAACCGGCCTCACCGTGGTGCGCGGCTCCAACCCCGAGAGCTTTGATGTGGAGATCATTGACGTGATGCCACATGAGGGCTTTGACGGCGGCGCGCTGATACTGGCCAAGTTCTCCGGCCCCGTCATTGAGTTCTCCGGCGGCATCGCTGAGGGCTATTCCGGCAGCCCGGTGTACATCCGCGGAAAGCTGCTGGGGGCAGTGTCCTCCGCCATCCCCTACAGCGACACCCACATCGGCGGCATTACGCCGATTGAGAGCATGCTCTCGGCGCTGCCCAACCGCCACCGCGCCGACTACTCCGGCAACACGGTGGTGCCGGAGCCGCGCCGGAAGCTGCAGCTGTACTTCCTGGATTCCTGGGAAGAAGCGAAGGAACACAACGAGCAGAAGACCGAAGCGCAGCCGATGGCGGCGGTGCCGCTGGTGGCGCCGCTGGTAGCTCGCGGCCTGGGCGCACAATCGCTGGAAGCAATAAGGGAGAAGGCTGTGGCCTATCCCTTCCTGGATGTCGTTACTGAGGGCAGCATCGTCCAGCCGCCGCTCAAGCCCGGCCTGTTATTTGACGCCAAGGGGGCGGAAACGCTGCGTCCGGGCGACGCGGTGGGCGTATCGTTGATGATGGGCGACATCGATCTCTCCGCTATCGGTACCGTCACCTACGTCGACTCTATCGGGCAGGTGCTCGCCTTCGGCCACCCATTCATGGGCTCCGGCGAAATCAACATGCCGCTACAGAAATGTTATGTGGCCTACACCCAGAAGAGCTCCTACCGCCCGTTTAAAATGGGCTACACGGTCGCGCCGGTGGGCACAACCACCCAGGACCGCCCGGCCGCCATCGGCGGGCTGCTCGGACAGGTTGCCGACACCATCCCGTTCAAGCTCACCGTCAACGACGTGGACAACAAGCGCACCCGCGAGTTCAACGTCAGCCTCGTGCGCGATCCCGACTGGACGGACCTGCTTGTCTCGCTGGCCGCCGGCGAAGGCCTGGCGCGCACCATTGACGCCTCTCGCGGCGGAACTATCCGCATTAAGTTCGTGCTCACCGCAGACGGGCTGGAGGAGCCCATTGAACGCACCAACTACTACTACGACGACTACTTCCCAACCTCTATCCTCTGGGAAGAGCTGCTTCCCCTGGCTTCGCTGCTCACTAACAACATCTATGGGGAAGCCAAGCTGAAGGACATCAGTGTCACCATAGACTTCACGCGCAACCGTGTGAACGCCTCCATTGAAAAGGCCAAGCTGTTGCTGCCCGGCGAAACCGACAAGCCCGAGCCCAAGGACGCTGCCGCCGCGGAGGAAGCCGCTGCACCGGCCGCCAATGCTGCGCAGGCTGAAGTGCCGACGGCAAATGGCGAAGGAGCCCCGCCTGAAGACGGCAACGAAGGCAATGGCAGCGCCGAGTACCGCCTGCAGGAGAATGTGCCGCCTATGCCGGCGATGCCCCCAAGCGAAGAGGCCGGGCCGATGCCCGCCAAGCCCAAGACCGTCCGCCCCGGCGACGCCCTGCGCATCAAAGTAACGGTGCGCCCCTACCGTGAAGAGCCGGTGGTGCAGACCATCCACTTCACCCTGCCGGAGGACTTCCCCGTGGGGCCGACTTCCATCATCGTGCACGGCGGCGGAATGCTCCTGTCCATCTACAACGAGTTCGGCGGCCGCGGCCGCTCGCTCTTCGGCGGCGGCTCCTTTGTCAATGTGCCGCGCGAAATGCGCAGCCTGAACCAGATAATGGAGCGCGCCCTCTCCACTCCGCTCAACAACGAAGTGGTAATTACCATAATGAAGCCGGAAGTGCCGCCGCAGAACAACAGCGGCGAGTCCACCGAAGATGAAGTGCCGGACCTCGAGTTCCGCGTGAGCCTGCCCACCGACTGGGTCATCTATGACCAGCAGATGATACCGATAATGGTCGCGGCCAAGGACAAGGGCAAAGACAGCGCGCAACAGCAGGCTCTGATGATGACCGAGGACGAGGAACTGGCGGAAACGGTGGGCTAGAGGTTCTTGATTTCCTTGGGGAGTTTGCCGCCTTCAGGCGTAGGGAAAGGGCTTGCGCCCCGCCATCAGGTCGTAGAGCTGCTTCTGCTTCACGAGCGACTCCGGGCGCAGCACTGCCGTGATGATGTCCGGCTCGGCGTCGGGCAACTCCGCGAGTGTCTCGCAGTCCGGATCCGCTACCAGGCTCATCCGGTAGGCGCGGCCCTCGGCATCTGTTCCCCCGTGGTTCACTCCCGCGAAGAAGCACTGCGTCTCCTGCGCCCGCGCCATATAGAGGTGGTGCCAGTGCTTGAGGCGAGTGTCGGGCCAGCACGACGGCAGCACCTGCAGGTGGCAGCCCATCAGCGCGTAGTTGAGGAACATCTCCGCAAAGCGCAGATCGTAGCAGATGGCGAACCCCAGCTTCCAGCCCGCCACCTCGGCGGTGAACAGCTTCTCGCCGGGCGTGAAGTGCAGGTGTTCGTCAAACAACCGGATGAGGTGGACCTTGTCGTAAGTCCCCACCACGCTGCCTTCGGGGCTAAGCAAGTGCAGGCGGTTGCGGAAGCAGTCCCCGTCCCGCACCATCAGGCTGCCCAGCAACACGTGCGTCCGCCGCTCCCGCGCGATCTCGGCGAACGGCGCGATGAACTCCATCTCCTCGCCGCCCTGAAGCTGGCGGATGAGGTCGTAATGGTAGTAGAGGTTGGACGCCTCCGGCGTGACAATGAGATCGTATTCCTCGTCGGGCAGCGCGGCGAACATATCCAGCAGTTCGCGCTGGTTCTCATGCCAGTCGCGGGAGAACAAGCGTGCCTGAATCCCGCAGAACCTGAAGTCCCGCTCCGGCGGTTTCCATTCAGCTATGACGAATTCCATAGGTCATGCCACCTTGCACATCGGGGATAATGCGCCACGCTCCGCGCTCAGACGCGGAAGCCGCGCTCGCGTAGGAAGGACCGCAGCGAGGTCGTGCTGTTGCATTCCCGTTCGGTTGCGATGTAAGTGAACTTCTGCAGGCCCAGCCGCTCCTTGAGCAGGCTGGGCATCCACACGACCCGCTTGAGCCCGCCTTCGCTGGACAGAAACTCGCGGCTTCGGATGTAGTTGTCGGATACTCCCATCACCCCGTCAACCTGGCGGCCCGCCACCTCTCCCAGCAATCCCATGAACGTCCGGCGGTCGGGGGCATAACCGTCGTAGTCGCCGCAGACGATGATGATGCCTTCCGCCGCGTCGCTGTAGTACGCCAGGTTCTGGGCATAAGCCGTGACTGGCGGCGGGCAGTCCGTCAGGCTCTGCAGGTTGACCTGCTCAATGCCGCCGCCGCTCAGAATGCGAACGAATTTGGCCACGCCACTGTACAGCACCTTCTGCTTGTCCGTCAGCTCCCCGCGCTTGATGGAAAACTGCTCCAGTGAGTCGGTGAACAGCGCGCGGGCGCGTATAGCGTCGTAGGTCAGTTCGCACTGCGGAGGATGCAGCACGGAGACAATGCAGAAGCCGTTGCGCGAGTACCGCTGGCAGTGGGTGCAGGCGAACAGCGGGCCATCAAAGTCCCCGCGCTTCTCCAGCGCCTGCCGCCGTTCCTCCTTATAGGCCGCCACCGTGGGCTTCAGGCTCTGCAGCCGCAGGCTGTCCAGCACCAGCTTCACCGACACCTGCGTCAGGTCAAACCGCTCTTTGATGCAGCGGTACACTTCCTGGCCCACTTCCTCCGGCTCCCTCTCCCGTCCCAGCACCACCAGCCGCACAAACTCGCCGGTGACCAGCCGCAGCCATGGGTGCTTCCCCAGCATCTTCGCCAGCTCGCTCTCAATGTACGCGGTCAGCGTCATGTCCACGTCGGTGTCGCTGAGGTCAATAATGAGGCCGACCTCGTCCTCCATCTTGCCGCGGACTTCCACGCCGTCAATCCCGCCCATAGCGCGAACCACAAAGAACGAGGAGTAGCCGCCGCCGTACTCGTGGCGGTCTTCCGTACGCGGGCGCCGCTCCGCCCCGTCGTCTTTTACGACCTCCTCCACCTGGACCGTCGGCAGCAGGCGCTTGAACTTCTCAAACAGGTCGTCCAAGCCGGCAATCTGGTTGTAGTTGAATTGCTCCCCCAGCGCAATGCGCGAGAAGATGGGGATGTTCAGGTGGTGCAGCACGCGCAGCAGCTTCTGGGTGAACTCGTCCAGCGGCTCGGTGACCACCACCGCCCCCATCAGCCGCGAACGCAGCAGGCTCACCAGCGAGAACAGGTCCTGTTCCTTCCACAGGAAGAAGTTGTGCGCGTAGCGGAGGACGTTCTGCACGAAGGGCACCACTTCCGCCGGATCCTCCGACTGCGACATGTGCAAGCCGTAAAACTCGTAGCGCTCCAGCTCCTTGGTGGGATTGAGGAAATGCACGAAGGTCGTGACCGGCGGGTTGCGCCGGAAAAGCATGAAGAAATCGTGCCAGTCGGTACCCCCGCTGAAAAGCGAGGCGAAGTTGCTGAGCTCCATCAAGCTCAGGAGTATCAGCGGGTTGCGGTCATACGCCGCCTGCACTTCCTCCGGCGGGCGCGCCAGCAGCTTGGTGGCGTCAAACAGCATCCGGTTGATGATCAGCTCCGGCTCGTCCAGCTTCACCGAAAAGCCCTGCAAGCTGCGGGCCAGCCGGTAAACGCTGAATGTCTTCTGGGTGATGACCATCACATTTCCTGCGGCAGCGGAATGCCCAGCAGCTTTGCGCCGGAACTCAGCACCGTGTTGAACCCGTGCGTCAGCGACTGGCGGAAGAAGCGCGTGTCCTCCGCCGCCTTGAGCACCGGGCACTCCTGGTAGAAGTCGGTGAAGGCGCGCGTCAGATCGTACATGTAGTTGGCGATAACATTGGGCGCGTTGAGCTCCAGCGCCTGCGCCACCCGGTCGGGATACTGCTCCAGCACGCGGCAAAGCTCCGCTTCCTCCTTCTCCGGCGCCACCTCCTGCGCCGCCAGGCGCACCGCGTCCGGCGCGAAACCCACAAGCAGCTTGTTGCTGCGGGCGTAGGCGTACTGCAGATACGGGCCCGCGTTGCCGTCAAACGAAAGCGCCTGCGCCCAGTCAAAGATGATAGTCTTGCCCGAATCCACCCGCAGGAAGGCGTACTTCACCGCGCCTTCGGCCACCTGCCGCGCGACGCCCTCGGGGTCGGCGCTAAGCCCGCGTTCGCGCGCCAGCGCCAGCGCCTGCGCCTCGGCTTCCTCCCGGAAGCGCGCAAACGGGATGACCGTCCCCTCCCGGCTGCTCATCTTGCCGCCGGCAAGCTGCACCAGCTCATAGGTGATATGGCGGCACTTCCGCGCCTCCTCGAAGCCCCAGAGCTCCAGTATCTTGAATATCTGCGCGAAGTACAGCAACTGCTCGCTGCCGACGACATACAGCGACCGGTCCACGCCGTACTCCTCAAACTTCATTTTCGCCAGCGCCAGCTCCTTGGTCTGGTAGAGCGTCGTGCCATCGCTGCGGCGAATCACCATCTTCCACAGCTCCGGCGTGTCAAACCGCTCGAAGTCTATAACCACCGCGCCGGCGTATTCGCCCTCGGTTTCCACCGCCGCGATGCCGTGCGCCAGCAAATCGTCCACTATCGCGTCCCCGCGCCGCTCAACTTCACTCTCGAAGAACTCCACATCAAACCGTACTCCCAGCCGCTCGTAAATGCGGTGGAACTCCGCCAGGTCCTCCTCCCGCGTCTGCCGCCAGAGCTGATGCATCCGGGTGGACGGGTCGCCCAGGTCGCGCAGTATCTCCCGCACCTCGCGCTCAGCCTGCTCGCGGATGGCCGCAGCTTCCTCACCACCGTTCTTGCCGGTGAGCAGCCGCTCTGTGCGCGCGTAAACGCTCATCTCGCCGGACAGCCCCAGCAGCTCCTCCGCCTTTTCCAGCAGCTCCGGGTGCGTCATGCCCCAGAGCGTCTTGGCCACGTGTATCCCGTGGTCGCCATAGTAGTTGGCGCGGATGACCTCAAAGCCGCCGAACTCGTAGATGTTGGCCAGCGCGTTCCCCAGCAGCACATTGCGCAGGTGCCCGACGTGGAACTCCTTGTGGGTGTTGGGCTGGGAGAACTCCACCATCACGCGCTCAGCCTTCGGCTCTCCCCCCCCGTAATCTTCCTCTGCTCCGATAATCTCCGCCAGCACCGCCCGCGCCGACGCCCCCGCGTCCAGATACACATTCACATACCCGCCTTCGGCTTCCACCCGTGCCACCACCGGCGGCAAGCCACTGCCCGCCGCGTCCGCGATGCGCTCGGCAAAACCCGCCGCCAGCTCCGCGGTGCGCTCCTTCAGCGCCTGTTTGGCGGCCTTCTTGCCCAGCTCGGCTTCCAGGCGGGTGGCTTCCGGGGCCAGTTCCTGCGCCGCCAGCTCCTGCGCGACGGTGGTAGTGAACCCCCACTCCCGGGGCGGGGCGATGCGCCGTAGCGTAGGCTCTATCGCACGCACGCCCGCGCGCGCGAGCGCCTCACGCAGCAAATGGGCGATCTGGCCTTCAAATCCGGGCATCCGCTTGATTATTGACCATAATCAGCCATAAGACAAGGAAGCCCCGGGGAAACCGCCTTTGAACCCCGCTCTATGCTAAAATCATAGTTCACGTGGATCAAGGCGAACTACGGTGAAACCAACCAAGTACTCACAGGTTTCAGTACAGGCGCTTCTGCGTAAGCTGAACCCCCGGGCGGTGTATACCGCGCTGGGGATTGACTCCGGCCACATCCAGGATTCGGACGACGCCTACCGCACGCAGTGCCCGTTCCACCCCGAGGCGTCCAACTACTCGCTGGTAACCGACAAGGACACCCGCGCAACCTACTGCCTGGACCTCAGCTGCCGCGCCTCCCGCTTGAATGAAGGCGGCGGCAACATCCTGGAGTTCTACGCGATGGCCAAGAACATCCCCTACGACACCGCCGTGGAGGAGTGGGCCGAGCGGCTGAACCTCAGCCTGGAGGACCGTGGCGAGGATGATGTGGATGTTGACCGCGACATCTCCTACTTCAAGTACGTGGAGGTTGGGCGCTATCTGCACGAGGAAGGCGACGAAGGCGAGGATAAGGGGCTCAAGCCCCTGCCCCTCGTGGTGGAAGGCGAAGAGGTCTTCGGGCGCGGCGTCATCGTGCCCCAGTCCCAGGTTGCCGAGCTGTCGCGGCAGTACACCAGCGACCTGTACCGCTCGCAGTTCATCTACGAGCTGACGGACAAAGAGGCCGTTGACACCGAGCGCCGGCGCAACGCCCTGTTCCTGCTGGGCAACTACTTCATCGTCTTTGAAGCCAAGACCAGCGCCGAAATAGTGCACGCCATCAACCAGGCGATTGAGCTGGTGGAGCGCCTCAACAAGGACTTTGACATCCCCTTTGAAGCCATCAACATTTACTACTCGCACAAAGTTATTGAGGTTGAGGTTGACTACACGGTGTTCGGCATCACCCCGCGCCCCGACCTGGACCGGATCTTTGCCGAGATGACACGCATCCTCGTGGCGTCAGAGGGCTCCAGCAACGGAGAGCCCGGCCCCACGGCTTTCACGCAGATAAGGAAAGACACCTACACCTACGACTATATGACCGCGGTGCCCGGCACCAAGATCAGCCTCCCGGGCCGCGATATCTTCAAGATCCGGCTGCCCTACAACCTGTTTAAGAAGACCTCCTACCAGCGGCTGCACGAGCTCTCCCGGCGCAAGCCCGATCTGGGCGAGCGGCAAATGGTTGACCGCATGTCGCCGGCGGGGCGCGCCTTCTTTGAGCGCGCCGCCCGCGCGGTGGAGGGCGAAGGCAGGTCCGACGAGCACGAGACCATCGCCACCCTCTTCTACCGCGATACCGAGACGCCGGAGCTCCTGACCACGGCCAACCAACTGGCGCGGACTCTGCTCAAGCGCCTGTTCTCTGAGAACCGGCTCATTCTGCGCACCCCCAGCGAGCATTTCAACCGCGCCCTGGGCGGCGGCTTCCACCCGGGCAACCTCTACATGGTCGCCGGCTTCCCCGGCAGCGGTACGACTACTTTCTCCATGTGGCTGCTCACGCGGATCGCCGAGGCTTACCGCATACCTTGCGTGTTCGTCTCGCTGCAGGTGGGCATTGAAGAGCTGTTCAAGCGCACGCTGGCGATGCTCGGCGGGATTGACCTGGGCGAAATATCGCAGAAACGCCAGCAGCCAAGCGAGCTTTATTCCGACAGCGCCTTCCACCGGCGCACCTTCGCTGCTTACGAGAAATTCGTTGAGATTGCGGACAACATCACCATCGTTGAGGGCACCCGCGTCGCCAGCATTGACCACCTGCGCAAGCTCGCCTCCGACCTCAAGCATAAGACGGTGGAGGCCAACGGCCAGTCCAATGTCCTTGTGGTGATTGACTCGCTGCAATTGCTGCTGGCGCATATGCGCGTGGCCCGCGAGGCGGAAGGCGGCTACAACCTGGATATGCTCACCTCCATGCTCAAGACGATGGCGCGCGAGCTGGACATCACCATCTACGCCACCACCGAGTACTACGCCGAGCACAACTCCTTCTACGCCGGCGTTGATCCGGCGAACACCGACCTGAAGGAGCTTTACCAGAGCACGCAGTTCGCCGACACCGTGAGCATCCTCTCCAACCAGGGGACGCGCCTGCACAACCTCATTGACTACTACCGCAGCACCCTCGCCGGCACCCACCAGGAGCAGGAGACCGGCAAGCTGGTGAAGCGCCTGCAGGGAATTGAAGACGAGATGCGCGAAAGCGAGGCCTGCAAGGCCATGCAAAGCGCGTTCTGCGTACTGGACATCATTAAGAACCGCGGCGGAATGACCAACAAGATACTCTTCATCCACAACCGCTCCACCGCGAGCTTTGAGCCGGTTGATTACTTCGAGTCGCTGGATACCATCTAGCCGCGGCGATTGACACCGCCCGCAATCACCCTTAAGATTACGTGTCCATGCGCCCGTAGCTCAGCGGATTAGAGCGTTGGTCTACGGAACCAAAGGTCGTAGGTTCGAATCCTACCGGGCGTATTAACACCCCTTGCCCCCCTTCTTGTGCGGCCGCGGCAAGCCTCAATGGTAGAATAGAAACCACAACCGGCGGATGGGGCTTTCCAATAACAACCGTAATGCTCCGGCTGACACGCAGGAAGTAACGCTCACCCGCAGCCTCGGCCTGCTGGACGCCACGATGATAGGCGTGGGTGGGATGATCGGCGCGGGCATCTTCGTGCTCACCGGCATCGCCGCCGGCGTCGCCGGGCCCGCATCAATCCTGGCCTTCGGGTTGAACGGCGTGGTGACGCTGCTCACCGCGCTCTGCTATGCCGAGCTGACCTCTGCCATCCCCGAAGCGGGCGGCGGCTACGCCTTCATCCGGCGCGCCTTCCCCGGCCTGGTGGGCTTCCTGTCCGGTTGGGGGCTCTGGTTCGCTTACACCGTCGCCTGCAGCCTCTACGCCGCCGGTCTTGCGAGCTACACCCACGAGTTCCTCACGCTTTACGCGGGCGGTTTCCAGCCGCTGGTTGACGCGGCGCTGGGCCCGCGCGGGGCCATTGTGCTGTACACCGTGGTAATGGGCGGGCTGTTCATCGGCCTCAATATCTGGGGCGCCGCCGCCACCGGCAAGACCGAGAACATCATCACGCTCGCCAAAATCGCCACCCTCGGCGTCTTCGCGGCCTTCGGCATTGGCGTGGCGCTGCGCACCCCCCAGGATACGGCAGGCGCTTTCATCCCCTTCTTCCCGCAGGGCATACCCGCAGTGTTCATCGCCATGGGCCTGACCTTCATCGCGTTCCAGGGCTACGACCTCATCGCCACCGCTTCCGAAGAGATAAAACGCCCCGAGCGCACCATCCCGCGCGCCATTATGCTGGCGCTGGGAATCACCATCGCCATCTACCTGCTCATCGTGTTCGTCTCGCTGGGCGCGGTGCGGGTGGAAGGCATGGCGAGCTGGCAGTTCCTCGGCCAGTACAAGGAAACCGCCATCGTCCGCGCCGCCCAGAACTTCATGCCCGGCTTCGGCGTTGTGCTGATTGTCATCGGCGGCTTGCTGTCCACCATGAGCGCGCTCAACGCCACCATCCTCGCCTCCTCCCGCGTGGCTTTCTCCATGGGGCGCGACAAGTGGCTGCCGTCGTTCTTCTCCCTCATTCACCGCATCCGCCGCACGCCGCATCTCGCCATCGCCGCAACCGGCGTGCTGCTGCTCATCATCGCCGTGAGCCTGCCCATCGAGTCGCTGGGCTCCGCCGCCAGCCTGGTGTTCCTGCTTACTTTCGCGCTGGTCAACCTCTCGCTCATCGTCATCCGCCGCAAGTATCCGGAGCTCAAGGGCGGCTTCCGCACGCCGTTGTATCCCACCGTGCCTATTGTCGGGCTCGCCTGCAACCTCGCGCTGGCGGTCTCCCAGTTCTGGTTCCGCCCCGAGGCCTGGTATCTGGCGCTGGGCTGGCTGCTGCTCGGTTACATCATCTACCACAGCTACTACGTACGCGTCACCGAGCGCGAAGCTCCCAAGGTTCTGCCGCTGCCCGCTACCGGCACCGTCTACGAAGGGAAAATGCGCATCCTTGTTCCCGTGGCCAATCCCGGCAACGTTGCGCCGCTGCTCGACCTCGCGCTTCCCCTTGCCCATGAGTTTGACGGCATCATCACCGTGCTCAACGTGGTGAAGGTGCCCCGCCAGACGCCCATTGAGGAAGGCCTGCGCTTCGCCGCCCAGGGGCAATCGGTGCTGAAAGCCGCCGAGGAATACGCCCGCGGCCATGGCGCGGCCATCCGTACCCGTACTTCGCTGGCGCACCTCATCGTGGACGGCATCGCGGACACTGTAGAGCGCGAGAAGACCGACTTGCTCATCCTCGGCTGGAAGGGCTACGCCCGCGATCCCTCTCACGTTTTCGGCGAGACCACCGACTACCTGTTGCGGCACAATCCGTGCGACCTCATAGTGCTGAAGCGGCGCAAGCATCCCTTCCGCCGAATCCTGCTGGCAACCGGCGGCGGCCCCAACGCCGAGCTGGCCGCGCAGATTGTGAAGCCGCTGGCCAAGCACGACGACGCTTCCATCACGCTCTGCACCGCGGTGACCTACGACAAGCCCGAAGCTTATGAAGAAACCGGCCGTGAGATTCTGGACGCTATCGAAAAGCGAAGCTTCAGCGGCATGCGCACCGATAAAGCGGTGCTCAAAGGCAACACCGTCGCCGACGCCGTGGCGCAAGCCTCCAAGGACTACGACCTGGTGGCCATCGGCGCCTCCCGTGAGCCGCTGCTGCGCAAGATGCTAGTAGGCGAAATTCCCGCGCAGGTGGCGCGCCGCTCCGAGGCGAGTGTCATCATCGCCAAGCGCTTCGAGGGCCCGCTGAAAAGCTGGTTCAAGCGCACCTTCGGCTAAGCCGGTCGCATCCCGCGCTCACGTCCTCCGCCTTCGCCCGTCTGTTAGAATATTCGCGCGCCCCGGTAGCTCAACGGATAGAGCGTCTCTCTCCTAAAGAGAAGGTTGCAGGTTCAATTCCTGCCCGGGGCAGGCTGGCTTGCAGTATCCCCCTCGGGCACGTCTTTCACCGCGCGGAATCCCTGGCTACCTAAACCCTGTGTCTTGCGTCGGCTCCACACCTTGCCGTCATACACGATGATGAAGGCGTTCTCTGCGCCGTCCTCGGTGGCCGTCCACCAGTAAACCGTCTCGGCGAACGGATCCCACAGCGGCGGTTCCTTATCCGGCTGCACCTCGTAAGTAGCCCGTTTCGTCTGCGCGTCCCAGCGCCCGCCGCAGTTCACGCCGTGCCGCGCCATGGAGCGCACGGCTTCCTCCACCGTCGGCAGCCGCCAGAGGTGCTGCGGCTCGTCCACCAGTCGCGCTTCCAGGCTGACATCGGTATTGCGGGTGCTCACCTTGTAGGCGGGATACGCGCCGCAGCAGAGCACCACCAGCAGCGGTATGCCCACGAAAATGGAATAGGCCAGGCGCAGCGGGCGCGGCTGGCTGAACCACCAGAGCACTCCCACGCCTACCACCAGCAGCGTGACCGGCAGCCAGCTTAGCACCGCCGCCAGTTTGAAGTCGGGCCACATCTCCCGGAAGATCAGGAAGCTGAAAGCAGCGCCCAGCGAAAAGTAGATGGCCGCGCCAATCTTCGGCCAGCGGATGGCCAGCGCACCCATTACCAGGCAGATGCCCATCGGCGTCAGGTAAGCGGCGGTTTGCAGCAGCCGTCCGCCCAGCGTAGCGGCCCACCAGCCCTCGTGGAATGCCTCCATAATCCCCCAGAAGGCCCACAGCGCCGCGATGAGCATGCTGATTCCCAGCGCGATCCAGCCGAGAATCGC
The DNA here is from genome assembly GCA_964554185.1 of uncultured Planctomycetales bacterium. Classification (GTDB taxonomy): domain Bacteria; phylum 4484-113; class 4484-113; order 4484-113; family 4484-113; genus CAZKNJ01. The sequence goes on from CAZKNJ010000016.1 coordinate 21,058, forward strand.
CTGCCGGCGGTGCATATGTTGCTCATTCTAAACGACGGCTCCAGTGGGTGCAAGAACAAGAGCTCAACCAACGCCCCGTGCGCCGCCTGGAGCCTTACTCCGGCGTCTCCGCCGGCAGAATCTCAAACGAGTATTCGTTATTATCCAGGCGATTCAGCCAGTTGAACGGGTCGCCTTCCGGACGGAAAGAAGCAGGCACTTCTCCCGGATTCGCGCCATACCAGCCGATGCCGCCCCACTGGCGCTCGCGGGCGGCGAACACCCGCACAAGATACTTACTTGCGGGCAGCGGTGGCAAGTGGTAGATGAAGCTCTCCACCGGCTCACCTTCGCCCGGCGGTTCTGTGATTTGCAGCTCAAGGTTCATCTCGAACTCGTGCTTGCCGTCGAAGAATGGCCGCCGCATAATCGCAAACTTGTTCTCTGGCAGCTCCACCTTGTACTGATACTCGCTAAAAAGGACACCTTGAAACTCATTCGCGGTGTATCCCTGCAGGATAACGGGCCGGTATTCCGCCGAGATGCGCAACTCAATGGCAGAGGATTCACCTTCCCTAACTCCGGCAGGCAGCAGCGCTTCCTCAACATAGGGGAAGTAGTACCTGTAGCAGCCCTCCCGCGGCACCAGCATCTCCCCCGGCTTCCCGTGGTATGGCCAGTCTGCCGGCGGCAACAAAGATTCTGGTGGTGGCGGTGGCGGTATACGCCCGGTGCAAGCAGCGCACATGAAAGCGCAAGTAATCACCGCCGAGATTATGGCTAGAGTTCTCATCTTCGTCTCTTTCGGATCCCTTAAGGCCCACGCCCAGCGCGGCGCTTGCTGCGCCACAGTAGATTCTACCCATTCCGTGCACTCTTCGGCGGCTACTGGATTATGAAGTGGATTGCGAGAGAGCTTCCTAGAGTCCAGCTGAGGCTATGCAATGATCTTACTTCAGCGCTTCTTTCTTCCCCGAGTAGTAATCCCGGCCGAGGCTTACCGGGCGGTGCACCTCCGGCGGCAGCAGCGGCTTGCCTTCGGCAACGAGCGCCGCCACATTCATCCCCACGCCCGGCCCCAGCATGAAACCCTGGCCGCACATTCCCACCGCGACCGTCAGCCCCGGCGCCTCCGCCACGTTATCAATGATGGGGACGCCGTCCGGCGTCATCGGGTAGCAGCCGCGCCACACGCGGCGGATGAGCAGCTGCCGGAAGCGCGGGATGAGCGTAATCATCCGCCGCGCCAGCACCGGCAGGAACTCGCTCAGCGGCTCGCGGTTGGTGCCGGGGAACAGCTCCTTGGGCGTGTAGCAGAAGATGATCGGCCCTTCTTGGTTCTGGCCGAAGTAGAAGTTCGCGGTCTTGCCCTCGGGGCCGGGGCGCAGGTCCACAATCAACGGCCCCAGGAACTGCTCCACCGGCGCGGTGATGCCCGCCTCATGGCTGTCCGGCGCCACCGGCAGGTCAATCCCCAGCAGCTTCCCGTGCTCGCTGGCGTCGGCTCCGGCGGCGATGACCACGTGTCCTGCGTGGTATTCGCCGCGGTCAGTCTTTACGCCGATGACGCGGCTGCCGTCGCGTAGATAGCCGGTTACTTTCTCGCGCAGGTGAAACTCCGCGCCCAATTCCGCCGCCGCGCGCTTGAACGCCACCGCCGCCTTGAGCGGGCTCACCTGCCCGTCACGGGGCGAGAAGGTGCCGCCGCGCAGGCCCTCGCGCTCTATGCCGGGCACCAGCTCGGCTATGGCGCCGGCGTCCACCCAGTCAATCTCCAGCCCGAAGCCCTTTTGCATCGGCAGGATGCTCTTGAGCGTCTGCTCAATGTCCTCGCCGTACACCGGGAAGCAGTAGCCGCCCGGCTTCCAGTCAATATCGTCGCCGTGGGTTTCGCGCCAGGTGGACATCTCCTTGAGCGAGTCCTGGCACAGCAGTATCTTCGCCGGGTCTGAATGGGTCGCGCGCACCCCGCCAATGGCCGCCTTGTTGTCGCCCTGCCCCACGGCGCTGCGGTAGTCAATGCCCAGGACCTTCAGCCCGCGCTTCGCGAGGTGGTAGGCGCTGGGAACTCCCACGCTTCCGCAGCCGACCACAATCGCGTCGTAGGTCTGCGCCATCGCTACTCCGCGCCCTCCCCGGCGAATGCTGCGAGCGGCGCTTCCGCCACCAGCGGGCGGTTGGTGAACGGAGTGACCTCGCAGAGGTCCACGCCTTCTTCCTTGTATATCCGCAGTATCAGGTCGCGGCAGGTTTTCCCGCCGCAGCCGCCCATGCCCACGCGCAGCACGCTCTTGAGCTGGTTCATGTCCATTACGCCCTGGCGTATTTGGGCCACGATTTCGCTGCGGCGCACCCGCTCGCAGCGGCACACGATCGGGTCATCGTCCTCGGGCAAGCTGGTTTCCACCGGCTCCACCTGCGGCCGCACGCGGAAGCCCGCGACCTTGCGCTTGTCCGTTCCCGGCACTTCCACCAGCACCAGCTTGCGCCGCCGCAGGTCCTTGCGCTCCTTGAACGCGATGACCTTGCCCACTCCCACGGGATTGCCCTCCATATCCACCGTCACGACTTCCGTCCCCGGCGGCGTCAGGCTGGTGGCAAACTCGTAGGGGAACATCAGCAGCGCCTTGTTGCCGGTCTCGTCGTAGTCGTTGATGACCAGGTTGATGGCGAGCCCCGGGCAGATGGCCACGCACTTGCCGCAGCCCACGCAGCCCTCGGTGTAGTGCGGCAGGTCCATGATCGTCCCGTTGATGTGTATCAGGTCGCGCGGGCAGACCACGGTGCAGGGGTTGCACGGTATTTCTTCCAGGCACCAGATCATGGGGTACACGCGCTCAGTGTCCGGCGGCGGCTCAAACTCGCTGGCCTCCCCCGGCTTGCTCTTCAGTATCTCCGCCAGCGGCTCCCAATCCTGCGGTATCGCCACGGTGCGCCCCAGGTCCTGAGCGATGCGGCGCCCCACGATACGCCCGGAGAATATAGCGGCCGAGGCTTCAGCAATCTCCTCCGCGTCGCCCGCGGCGTAGGTGGGAATGCCGTATTCCGTGAGCTTCTCCAGCAGCTCGTTCACTGGCGACAGCCCCACGGCGATGAGCAGCGTGTCCACTTCAAAGGTGCGGTAGGTGCCCTCAATCGGCTGGAAGCGCTCATCAATCTGCGCCACGGTGATGCGCTCCACCCGCTCGTCGCCCTCGGCGCTTACGATGGAGTGGCAGGTCCATACCGGCACGCCGAAGCGCTTCAGCTTGTCCAGGTGCACCTTGTAGCCGCCGCAGTAAGGCAGCGCCTCTACCAACCCGGCGACATCGATCCCCGCCTGCAACGCGTGGTAAGCGCCGATGAGGCCGACGTTCCCGCCGCCGACCACGAACAGCCGCTCAGACGCGCGGATGAGGTCGCGGTTCACGAGCGTCTGGAAGGCGCCCGCGCCGTAAACACCCGGCAGGTCGCATCCTGGGAAAGAGAGCGATTTCTCCCGTGCGCCGCACGCAACCAGCACTCGCCCGGGCGCCACCAGCCGGTACTCGCCGTCCACCACGACGCCCACTTTCTTATCGTAAAACGCGCCCACCGCGGTAGCGTTGGCCCAGAGCTGCACACTCTTCTGCTTCGCCACTTCCTCGGCCAGCAGCCGGCCGATGTCGGTGCCGCGCGTGCCCGCCCAGCAGTCTGCCACCGACCCGAAAAACGCGTGCGTTTGCAGTGTCAGCTTGCCGCCCAGCTCCGGCTTGTCGTCCACCAGGATGCAGTCCACGCCGAGCTTGCCCAGCTCAATGGCGGCGTTCAGCCCCGCGGGGCCGCCGCCGATAATCAGCACCTCAGTTTCGTATTCGGGGATGTCGCGGAACTGCGGCTTCCCGTCGTCCGGCGCCACCGGCGGCATCCCCTCGCAGCTTCGCACCGCCATCCCGGGCTTGACCTCGGTCATGCACGCCTTCACTACGCGTCCGTCGGCGATGACCATACATTGCGAGCACTGGCCGTTGACGCAGTAGATGCCCTGCGCGCCGCCGTCGCGGTGATGATGGCCGAAGATATGGATGCCGTTGGCGAACAGCGCGCTGGAGATAACCTCGCCCTC
>CAZKNJ010000016.1:25220-44572 GCA_964554185.1 uncultured Planctomycetales bacterium
ACCCACTCCACGCCCGGCAGCTCCGGCAGCTTCATTCCCGCTGGCACTGCCACCCGCAGGTGCTCCGCCGGCGCTTCCACCTGCTGCGCCCGCTGCACCATAAAGTCGCGCAGCGGTTCCACTTCCACGCCCGGCAGATGCTCCTTCAACCCCGCCGCACTTTCCGGGCACAGGCATAGTACGCGCTTGGCTCCCCGCGCCTTGATGGCCTCGGCGTCGCGCTGGAACGCCTCTGCGCTGCCCGTGCATCCCGCGGAGCCACTCAAGACGTCTGCGTCTATCCCCAGCCGTTTCAGTGCGTTCAGCGCCCGGTGCACCTGCCCGCGCAGCACGAACGCATCCGCCAGCGCGTATGCCAGGTGGTCCAGTATCAGCAGCCGGTTCACGAATACCAGAGTGTCCGCCCCTTCGGCAGTGGGTAGAACCACCTTCCAATCGGCTATGTCAGGGGTGATGCCGCGCTCGCACAGAGCGCGCAGCATCACCGCCACTTCGTCGTAGTTGTCCGCTTCCACTGCCGGCGGAAGCTCGTCCGCGTATGGATTGGGCTCGTTCTTCCGCTGCAACTCCTCCTTGAGCAAGTCCAGCGGACCGGTGCGCCCCCGCTCGGGCACCCGCACCTCCACCCGCCCCGCACCGAAGCCCATCATGTGCGCCATCCGTCCGGCCAGGTCCGCCGTGAGCCGCGCCACATCCTCGCCGTTGTCAAAGAAGCAGGTCTCCTGGTCGCGCCCGATCAGCAGCACGCGCCGCGCGCCCGCCGCCAGCGCGGCGAGTACCATCGGCAGCGTCACCCGCCCGATGCAGGGCAGCTCTATAACCTTGTCGCGCATTCCCGGCGGGAACGGCGAGCGCGGACAGACGAATGCGACAACATGCGGCTCCCGCTCCGCCAGCGTCCTAATGCGCGCCATCAGCTCCTGCGCTGGATAGGGCTCCTGCCAGATGGCGTCCGACGGGCAGGCGGCCACGCACAGCCCGCAGCCCTGGCAAAACGCCGGGCTGATGTAGGAATACGAGTCCCCGCTAGCGGTGAGCACGATGCGCGGCACCTGCACCGGGCAGACTTCCTCGCACCGGCCGCAGGAGTGGCACCGCTCCACGTGCACGGTGGCGACGGGCAGGTCAAAATCGTGCCCCCAGACCTCCCAGCGCCCTTCTTCCCGCACAAACTTGATGAAGCCCGTGGGGCAGACCAGCGCGCAAGCGCCGCAGCCCACGCAGCCGTGGTGCTCGGACTCCGGCAGCGCAATATCGCGCAACACGCTGCGGTGGCGGTGGGCAATGGCCGAGGTGGAATGCTCCTCGCATACGCGCACGCACAGCCCGCAGAGAATGCAGTCCACCGCGTCGGGCTTGGCCGAATACTCCAGCTCCACCGGCCCGCCGAAGCGCCGGTGCAGCTCCACCACCGTCTTGCTCCCGGGGCATTGCGCCAGCAGCATCCCCAGCAGCACCTTGCGGTAGTAAACGATGGTGGGCGTGGCGGTCATCACCTCCAGCCCCTCCTCCACCAGGTAGCTGCAGGAGGTTACCAGCTTGGTCTTGCCCTTCCAGCTGGGGTGAGTGACCTCCACCAGGCAGAGCCGGCAGGCGCCGTAAGGCTCCAGCGAGCTGTGGTGGCAGATAGCGGGTATCTCAATGCCGGCTTCGGTCGCCACCGACAGCAAAGTGGCGCCTGCAGGCGCCTCAACCGTGCGGCCGTCTATTTTGAGGGTCAGCATAGGCTGATGTGAAGTCCATCACATTATAGTAGAGCCGGTTGCATCATTGAACCCCCGTGCCCTTGGAAAGGTGAATGCCGGCGGAGAAACCGCCTGACCCGGCAGGTTTGTCATTCCCGCCGGTTTCTGGTAGTATTACGCCGTATTCTCAATGTTCACTGAAGGAGAGGGATCCATGAGATTCTTCTGGATGGTCCTCGTGTGTCTGGCGTTAATCGCCACCCCCGTCTTGGCGCAGGGGCTGAAAGTTGAGGATTTCCGGCCCGCAGTTCCATCGCGCACGATGCTGTCGACCGACTGGTCGCTCTCGCGCTATCCGGGTCAGAAGATGCTGCTCTTTGAGGACAAGAAGTTCGGCTACAAGCTCTACTCCTACGTCCTCACCCGCGAGCTGGTCAAGGACCACATTCAAGCGGTCATTGACGAGTTCAACATCTTCGACCGGGACAGAATCGAGGATATGATCAACTACTACCTCGATGTAACCCCGCAAGAGCGCGAAGTCCTGGTGGTGCTGCTCTACACTGCGCCGAACATCTCCAACCGCTACTACATCAACCACCTGTCCAACCTCGATCAGAAGGTCTACCTGGAGTACGGCGTGAAGCCGATACAGAAGCACGTGCTCAAGGCCCGCGACGCTATGGCGAAGGACCGGCGCGACTACCCGACTGAAGATGAGATGATCTACAAGGCCGGCACCCGCCCGTTGTATCTGGACGTGGACAAGGACTACCTGTACTACCCCGAACGGGTAGTGCTGGAAGACCAGGGCTGGGACAACGTCGCCAAGTGCTACCGCTGGTTGTTCGCCTTCACTTTCACGGACGAGGATATCGCCCGCCTGGAGGAGTTCATCCTCAATAACATCAACGTTGAGTTCTCGCTCGTGTTGTCCGACCCCGAGCTGTTCAGCTACAAGACGCTGCGGCCGTACATGAAGTACCAGATACTCAAGCTGGTGGATCCCGAGTTTGTGGACTTCATGGAGGGCATTGAAGAGATGTCCCCGCCCAAGGAGCCCGTGAAGGTCTCCTCTAAGAAGTGGCTTAAGTAGCCGCTCCCGCAACTGAACCTCCAGGGGCGCTGCCGTACAGGTGGCGCCCCTTTGCTTTTCCGCCGCCAACACCGGTCTGCTAGAATAAAGCCGTGCGGAAAGGTGTATTCACTCAACACGCGGACTGGTTGCCAATAATGAAAGCAAACACATTCAGGTTGCTGCTGGTTCTGCTGGCTCTGCTGGCTGTTTCTTCGCTGTCCTCCTGCCTCACCGCCGAGTCCCAGCGGGCGGTGCAGGAGAAGACCCAGGTTCCGGGCTTGGAGCAGTCCCTCATCGCTAAGGACCGCGCCATCGCCGCGGCGGTGGAGATATCCCTGAGCTCCGACGTGGAGTTGGTGCAGAACAAGCTTACGGTTGAGTGCCGCAACGCCCGGGTAGTGCTTAGCGGCAAGGTTCCGACGGAAGAACTAAAGAAACGCGCCGGCAGTATCGCCGAGAACCAGGAGGGCGTGAAAGAAGTTCTCAACGAGATTGAAGTTGATCCGTCCTTGAAGGACCAGCGCTTCTCGCTGGACGACATGTAACCACCGCCATCAGGAGATGCTATGAGACACTGCGCGATTATCGCGATACTTGCAGTTGCGGGCCTGCTGCTCGTGGCCTGCAATCCGCCCGCGGATAACTCGTCTGACACGGGCCAGCAAGCTCAACCGGCGTCTACGGGTTCCGGTTCAACTCCGGGCCTCGGCGGGCCAGATGTGTCGGCCGAACCCGGGGGTGATTCCGCCGAGCCTGCAGGTGAATCTGCGGGCGAGAGCGGGACTCCTGGACCCCAGCGCGACACCGCGTCGTTGCCCCAAGTCCCAGCCAAGGGCAAGCCGCTTCCCACCTTTGAGTTCGCCACGCTTGATGGCAAGACCCACTCCGTCGAGGAGTTCGTCGGCCAGCCGCTGCTCATCAATATATGGAAGATAAACTGCCCGCCCTGCAAGGCCGAGATGCCGGAGTTTGTGAAGTTCTACGGGGAGTACAAAGACAAGGGGCTGGAGGTAATCACCCTCAACGTGGAAGACACGGCGGACGCGGTCAAGAAGTTCATGGAGACCAAGCAGGAGATGCCGTGGGTCACCGGCTTCAACGCCGGAACACTCGCCCGGAGCTGGGGCGTGCGCGGCGTGCCCACCAGCTACTTCGTGAACTCCGACGGTGTGGTGGTGGAAATCAAGCTGGGCGCCGCCGACCGCAAGTACCTCGACAATCTGCTTCCCGCGTGGATGGGCGTTAAGGAGTAGCTCGCGGCGTACTTCAGACGATGCGCCGTGACAGGCGCAGCGAACAAGCCAGCACTGCCGCCGCCGCCGCAACCAGCGCCACGGTCACACCCACTGCGACGATTCCCGTTCCCTCCCCGGCAAGTGTCCGGCTGAGGCCGCCCGTCCAGGCGTGGAACACCGACGTGTAGGTGAACTGCCCCAGGCGCGCCGCCTCGGCCGCAATCCGAGGCGCGGCTTCCGCTGGCGCGATGGATGAGCCAAAGAGCCTCGCCGGCGGATCCAGTAGGAAGCTCACATATGAAACCACCCCCGCGGTGAAGCCCACGATCAGGCCCTGCACGGTGCGCGCGTATTTCCGCGCCGGCTCCTCGCGCAATCGCCAGAGCACCAGCAGCGCCGCGCCCAGCGCCAGCATTCCCAGCACAAGCGCGGCCATCGCCGCTGCAGCCGCCAGCACCTCAGTCCAGGGGCGTTGCTCCACCCGCGCCAGCACCGACAGGTGGAAAAAGCCTGCCAGCACGGCGCACCCCGCATAGGCCGATGCACGCCGGGTGTATCCCGCGAGCAATTGGCGCAAGCCGCCGCCCAGCCCCGTGCCCACCGTCCTCACGGTGTAGAACCAGCATGCAGTGATAATGTATCCAGCGGCAGCCTCCACTCCCAGCCAGAGCAGCGCGAAGGGCGTCCCCGCCTGCACCCGCGCCATCTCCTCGCCTTGCAGGAAGCTCGCGTTGTACAACAGCGTGAGCGCGGCCGCCCCCAGCAGCGCCAGCGAGATCACCAGCGCCCATTCCGGCGGGGCGGTCGGCATTCCGCGCCGCAACCGCGGCAGCCAGCCAAAGCTCCGCAGCGCCAAGTCGGTGCCCACCCGCGCCAGCGAAGCCAGCCCGAGCAGGACGAAAACGAGTATCATCGCCAAGATGAAGTTAATGAGCGTCTGCAGCAGTATCCGCAACCATATGCTATGAATGACCGAGAGCAGGAAGGTCCCGTGGTCAATCGCGTAGGCGAAGGACTCGACGCGGCTCGGGTAGCCGCCGGCGGACTGGATCTCCACGTAGGGAACCTGAATGGCCCGCGCAAGCCCTCTGAGCCCACCGGCCACCAGCGCGTTCACCACCACCGCGGTGCCGGTAATGGAGCTTGCTAGAAAGACGAGCGCGGCCACGCGGTAAACCGCCACACTGCGGATGATGAGCAGCAGAGCTGTTCCCGCGCCCAGCAGCAATACGAGGTATGACGCCATCACGAAGCTGAACACAACCACGTGGAATCCCCAGAACAGGGTGAAATCCTCCCCGTAGTACCTGCCGCCCACCACCTGGTTGAACGGGAACATCAGCGCCAGCGGCAACAGCGCGAAGGACGCCAGAAACGACAAGTACATGATGTTGCCGAACAGGCCGCCCAGCGAGGCGCTCACCATTCCCGGCCGCAGCCGCAGCCCCGGCCGTTCCAGCGACGCGTCAAAGTCCCTCACCAGCGCCGGCACGAACCAGAGAGCCACAACCGCGATGACGCATAACTGCAGCAGTGTGAGCTGCACATGCACGTCGCGGTAGTGCGCAAACATCAGCCTGAATGTGAGAGCGAAGAGCAGCGCGCCGATGGACACCCCCGCGAAGTATCCGCGCGCCTTGCGCCGCCGCCCCGCCCAGCCGGGCCAGTTGCCTTGCGCTCCGCGCCCGTTTTCCCGCTCCGACGGGCGGGCGCGTAACATCCGTACTGGCATTGGTGTCCGTCCCATCATCTCAACCGGTGCACCACGATTTCATAATGCGGGACCGTGCGCCGCTGGCCGGACAGCGTAAGCTCCAGCTCTCCTTCGCGCAGCCCCACAATAGTGATTCCTTCCCCTCCTGCCACCAGGTTGCGCAGAACCTGGCGCATGCTCTGCGCCAGCATTATCATTGACGCCGTTTCCACCGCCTCTTCGCGCCCGGCGTAAGCGTCCCGTATGTGCTCGCTGGTGTAGCTCTGGATGGCCTCATTGGCGAGCCGCACATAGTAGTCGGTGAACCCCACTGTCTGCGGCGGGATATCGGGCAGGTCCACGGTGATGCTATCGCCCTCCCCCAGATCTCCGAGGTAGGCGCACATCGGCCCGTCGGCGATGAACGCGAGCTTCAACCCGCTACCATCGCCCTTCAGCCGCAGCTCAAAGCCGTCCCCCGCGGGCGTCAGCTCCGCCTTCATCGGCTCGGCCGCGGGCTCCAGCACGCTGAATGACGCCTCCTGCGGGAACAGCGCATCCACCCGCGTGCTCGCGGCCCAGCCCGCGCCTTCATTCACCAACGTCCGGCCGTCCGCCGCTTCGCAGGGCGCTAGCCCGGTGAGCATGGCGGTTTCGTTGTCCAGCTCCAGCTCAACCGTGCGCGAAAGCGAGGAGTAAATGTACGCCACCGACCGCCGCTCGGACTGGTCCGACAGCGCGCTGCTGCGCAGGTTGGACACCACCGCCATCTTCGTGTGCGAAGGCAGAGCGCCGCCCAGCCCCGCCAGCACCCGAACGGTGGCAGCAACCACCACTAGCGCAAACACCGCGGTGAACCATGCCAGCCGGCGTCGCGGCCAGAGGCTCACCAGCGCCAGCGACGTGATAACCACGGTGAACCAACCGAGAGAGCGGCCGATGCTGCCGGTGACCGCGCTACTCAGGTTATAACTCAGAAACCACCCGTACTTCCAGCTTTGTTGCGGGTTCCACTCGGCCAGCTCCTTGCGGGCATCGCTGCGGGCGGGCGACATCCAGTGGAACCCCAGCAGCGACATCGGCTCGCCCAGCTCCGGGCGCGTGAGGTAGTCGTAAACCCATACCGGGTTGGCAAGTCTGACCGTCCCTTCGCCGGTTTCGCCGATCCAGTCGTACTTGGGGACGAACTGCTCCACCGTGCTCATCTGGCGGCTGCGGTACAGCGGCCACCCGACTTCCGCCGCTGGCGCCAGCTCGTTGCGCGAGAAGGCATAAGCGCGCGCCAGCCGCTCCAGCACACCTGCGCGAATGAAGCGCTTCACCTCCGCCAGGCCGGCCGTGGTCACGCAGACTTCGCCAAAGCCGAACCGCGCAAGTGCTACATCCTTTCCTGGCGCAAAGGCCTGCCCGCGTAGCTCCAGCGTCGCTTCGTCGTTGAATACAATCAGCCGCGTGCCCATCGCCGCTGCGTTCGCCAGCAGCTCCTTGAGCCGCCCGTCCAACTGCGCCCAATTGCTTCCCGCCACCAGCACGTATTGAAAGTGGCGCAGTACGCGGTAGTCCGGGCCGACATCAGCCGCGGACGCCATCAGCACCCGGCTGTCCAGCACGAATGCCTCCGGCGCGGTATTGCCCTGGAACTCCGGCGATTCCGCCAGCGATATCTGGTCGCCCTCCAGTAAACCGCCCCCGGTGGGCTCCAGCAACAGCGAGTAAATGGACCGCGCGGGAAGGAATTGCGCTTCCACGCTCTGGGTGGCGCGCAGGCTTCCGCCCTCCCACAGCTCAACCTGCAACACGGCGTGCTCCACGCCCGGTGACGGCGGGTACAGGCAAACCGGCAGGTAGACTTCAAACTCTTCCGCACCCTCCGGCACCTGGTAGCGCAGCGCCAGCGGCGGCGGCGCGCCCGGGCCGGACGTCAACGGGTTGTATGCGCCCCTTTCCACAAACAGCGCATTCGCGGTCGGCAGCCCCACAGTGCTCGCTTCGGTGCGCACCACAATCTCGCGGCCGGCAGCCACCGGGCCGCCCACGCGCACGTGCACCGGGGTCGGGGAGATGTCGTGGTAGATGGTGCTGGCTACATCCGTGTCGTGTTCGCCTGCGAGGAAGAAGAGCGCCGGGTATTCCGCCAGCGGATTAGCGTAGCCGGCAAAGCCCACGGACGCTTCCAGCTCCGGCGCAACCTCTGCGCCAACCTTGGCGGGCGCAGCCGCCAGTGCGCAGCTTAAGGTGATAGCCGCCAGCCAAAGCAGATGCCGTTTCACGGCTCAAAGGCCAGGCGCCACTGGGGCTTGGCGGCGATGGCGCCGCGCAGCCTCGCCAGTGCGCGCTTGTGGAGTATGCTGATATTCGCCCGCGTGCAGCCGAGGGCGGTGGAAACCTCGTCCTGGCTCATCCCTTCCTGGTACATCAGGCGCAGAATCCGCTCCTCGGCGGGCGTGAGCAGCAGCATCAGCTCCTCCGCCAGCCGCAGGGATTCGAGCTGCTTCTCCGCCGGCACCTTCTCGCTGAAGCCGATAATGCGCGTGAATTCGGCGAACTCCAGGGCGTCGGTGCTGACCGGCAGCAGCGCGCGCCGCCGCAGGTAATCCAGCATCCGCCCCTTTATCCGCATGTACGCGTAGGTGATGAACTTCACCCCGCGCTCCACGTCAAACTCGTCCGCCGCCTCAATCAGCGCCACCGTCCCCTCGGAAACCACGTCAAACTGCTCGTCGCGCGGCACGTGGGGAAGCTGTCCGTAGATGTGGTAAACGAGCGGCTGGTAGCGCTCGATCAGGCGGGCGCGGTTCTCTACGGTGAAATCGCGCCAGAGCGCCGCTTCTTCTTGCAGCGGCCCCGGCGCGCGTGTTGTTTCGTCCCCAGAATGCACTGGTGCCCCATTATAGCAGGTCGGCCGGGGGGAGTTCTGTAGGGCGGGGACCTGTGCCCCGCCGCTTATTCCCTGGGTACGCCGGGCTGACCAGCCCGGCTCTTCACCCCTCTTACTGGCGACTGGAAGCTTACCCGCCATAGCCTTGCGGCGGCGGGCAGCCCGGCTAAACCTGGCAGCGGGATGGCACGCCATGCTTCGGGAGGGGCAGACTCTAGGCTGCCCATCCCTGGCTGCCACCAATCGGCGGCCTGGAGACCGCCGCTCCTGGCTACGGGCCGCTGCTTCCCCTGTGCTAGAATTTACGGTTCATATGCGCATCTACTCCGACCGGCACGTGCTCGCGCGTCCCCGTGGGGACGGGGTGCGGCTCGCGCCGGTTTCGCTGGGCTGCGCCAAGAACCGCTGCGACCTGGAAGCCATGCTGGGAGCGGGCTTCGCCGCCGGCGTGGAGCTGGTCAACAGCTTTGAGGCCGCCGAGGTGATCCTGGTCAACACCTGCAGCTTCATCGAATCGGCGGTGGACGAAACCGAGCAGGAAATCGCCCAGGCGCTGCTGCACAAGCAACAACACCCGCGCACCCGCGTGGTCGTCTCCGGCTGCTACCCGGCTCATTTGCGCAACCTGGGCGAAACCGCGCCGGAGGGCATTGACGCGCTGCTCACTCCCTCGGAGCTTGATCGGCTGCCCGAACTGCTGCGCACCTGGTTCCCCAACCGCCTCAACGGCGCGGAGCCCGCAACGGCGCGGATGCTCACCACGCCACGCTCGGTGGCTTATGTGAAGATTGCCGACGGCTGCGATATGCAGTGCGCCTTCTGCCTCATCCCCGGCCTGCGCGGCGCCTACCGTTCGCGCCCGCGCGCCGAGCTGCTGGACGAAATCCGCTCGCTGCTGGACGCGGGCTGCGCCGAGATTACGCTCGTCTCCCAGGACACCACCGACTGGGGCAAAGATATCGGCGACCGCCTGCCGGCGCTGTTGGCGGACATCTGCGCGCTGCCCGGCGAATTCTGGCTGCGGCTGCACTACCTGACGCCCGCCAAGGTCAAGCCCGACCTCATCGCCGCCTTCGCCCAGCTCAAGGACAAGCTCGTCCCCTACTTCGACCTGCCGATTCAGCACATCAGCGGCCCGGTGTTGCGCCGGATGCGGCGGGCGGAGACCGAAGAATCCATCTACCGCCTGTTCGCCGAAGTGCGCGCGGCCGTCCCCGGCGCCACTGTCAACTCCAACGTGATTGTGGGCTTCCCCGGCGAAAGCGAGCAGGACTCTGCGCGGCTGCTTCAGTTCATCGAGGCCGGCCAGGTTGACCGCTTGGGCGTCTTCACCTACTCCGACATGCCCGGCGCGCCCAGCCACGGTTTCAGCGGCCAGGTGCCGGAGGAGCTGAAACAGGAGCGGCTGGACGCGCTGATGCGGGCGCAGCAAGAGGTCGCGCTGGCCAAGCACCAGGCGCTGCTGGACGCGGAGGAAACCGTGCTCATTGATTCGGTGCTGCGCGATGATGGTAGAGTATTCCACCTCGGGCGCACCTACCGCGACGCCTATGAAGTAAACGGCTGCGTGCTGGTGGAAGGCGCGGACGGGCTGGAGGCCGGCGAGTTCTGCCGCGTGCGCATCACCGAGGTCGGCCCCTACGATCTCAAGGGCGAATACATCGGACGCTGACAGCAAAATGGGAACATCAGCCATCAAATCAACCGACGAACTGCCGAAAAGGTACAATGCCGCCGAAACCGAGGCGAAGTGGCAGCGTTTCTGGGAAGATAACGGCGTCTTCCGCTTCAACCGCGAGGCGGAACACGACCGCATCTTCTCAGTGGACACCCCGCCGCCCACCGTCTCCGGCGCGCTACACATCGGCCACGTTTACTCCTACACCCAGGCCGACTTCATCGTCCGCTACCAGCGCATGCGCGGCCGGGAGTGCTTCTACCCCTTCGGCTTTGACGACAACGGCTTGGCCACCGAGCGGCTGGTGGAGCGCGTGCGCAAGGTCAAGGCCTTTGAGATGGCGCGCGAGGATTTCATCAAGCTCTGCCTGGAGGTCAGCCGCGAGCAGGAGGCCGAGTTCAAAGACCTGTGGCAGGCGGTGGGCATCTCCTGCGACTGGACCGAGGAATACACCACGATAAACGACGTGTGCCGCCGGCTGGCGCAGCGCTCGTTCCTGGACCTGAACCGCCGGGGCCATGTGTACCGCAAGGAAGCGCCGTCGCTGTGGTGCCCCCAGTGCCGCACCGCCATCGCGCAGGCGGAGATTGAGGACCACGACCACCCGTCGGAATTCCACGAGATAGTTTTTACGCTGGATGACGGCACGCCCGTCAATATCGCCACTACGCGGCCGGAGCTGCTGCCCGCCTGCGTGGCCGTCTTCGCCCATTCCGGCGACGAGCGCTATGCGCCTTACATGGGCCGCAAGATCCGCACGCCGCACTTCAACGCCGAGGTGCAGGTGATGGCGGACGACCGCGTCGACCCGGAAAAGGGCACCGGCATCGTGATGTGCTGCACTTTCGGCGACACCACCGACATTGACTGGTGGCAGGGCTACGGCCTGGACACCAAAGTCTGCCTGGACGAAGCCGGGCGGCTGAACGAGCTGGCGGGCGAGTTCGCCGGAATGCCGCTGATGGAGGGGCGCAAGGCCATCGTGGCCAAGCTGCGCGAAGAAGGCCTGCTGACCAAGAGCTGGAAGATTGAGCACACCGTCAACTGCCATGAGCGCTGCGGCACGCCGCTGGAGTTCATCGTCACCCCGCAGTGGTTCATCCGCCTATTGGACAAGAAGGACGACCTCATCGCGTTCGGCGCCAAGTGCCGCTGGTTTCCCGAGTTCATGGGCGTGCGCTACCGCCACTGGGTGGAGAACCTGCGCTGGGATTGGTGCGTGAGCCGCCAGCGTTACTACGGCGTGCCCTTCCCGGTGTGGTACTGCCGGGGCTGTGGCGCGCCCATATTCGCCCACGACGAAGACCTACCGGTTAACCCGCTGACCGACAAGCCGCCGGTGAAGATCTGCCCCCACTGCGACACCACCGAGTTCAGGCCGGAGCACGACGTGTTTGACACGTGGATGACCAGCTCGCTCACGCCGCAGATTAACGCCAAGTGGGGCGAGCCGGACGACCGCATGGCGCAGCTTTTCCCGCTGACGCTCAGGCCGCAGGCGCACGACATCATCCGCACCTGGGCGTTCTACACCATTACCAAGGCGTACCTGCACGAGGGCAACATCCCCTGGGACGACGTGATGATTTCGGGCCATGCGCAGGACATCCAGCGGCGCAAGATCTCCAAGAGCAAGTCCAAGACGGTGAATCCGCGCGACATGATTACGCAGTTCTCCGCGGACGCCGTGCGCTACTGGGCGGGCAGCGTCAAGCTCGGCGCGGACACCTTTATTGATCTGCAAGACCCGCGCGAGTCCTTTGAGGGCGGCAAGCGCCTGGTCACCAAGCTCTACAACGCCGCCAAGCTGGCGCATGCGCACCTGCTGGGCTTCACGCCGCAAGGCAACCTGGCCGAGGTCATCACCCATCCGATTGACCGCTGGCTGCTGAAGCGCCTGGCGGACACAACGGCGCGCGCCGCATCAGAACTGGACGCCTACGAGTACTCCGAGGCGCTGGCAGCCACTGAGCGCTTCTTCTGGAACGACTTCTGCGACAACTACCTGGAGATAGCGAAGTGCCGGCTCTACGGCGACGCCTTTGCAGATCTCGTGGTGGAAGAGGCGGAGAAAATGCGCGCCTCCGCGCTGCAAACGCTGCATCTCGCGCTGGAAGCGGTGCTCAAGATGTTCGCGCCGTTCACGCCGCACATCACCGAGGAAGTCTGGCACTGGCACTTCGCCGCCTTCAGCGATAAGCCCAGCATCCATCTTGCCCCGTGGCCCGACGCAGAGCTATTCGCCTCGCTAACCGACGCGGAGAGCGAAGCCGCCGGCAACGATGTGTTTGAGGCGCTGGCGCTGGCGCGCAAGGCCAAGAGCGAGCTGAACATCTCCATCAAGAAGCAGGCCAAGAAGCTGACCATCGGCTTCAAAGCGGCGGACGCGGTGGATCAAAAGCGGCTGGCGAACATCAAGCGGATGCAAACCGACCTGCTCAACACGGCCAATGCCGACGAACTGGAACTGAAGGCGGAAGTGCTGGCCGAGGGCTACGAGCTGGACGAAAGCAAGCTCAAGGCGCAGCTGGAGCTTCATCCGGCAGAGTGAGGCCGGACATGAATTTCGCGCCGCCCGGCAGGTAGTCCGCAATGTCGGTGATTACCGAGCCGCGCGGATGTATCACCTTGTACACCGCCACCGGCGCCTTGCGCCCCTTTACTTGCGCCTCCCCCAGAAGTTCGCAAATGAACTCATCCCCGATGCGGTCGCGTACTTCCTTGCTGATGAGTATTGCCGTGCCGAACTCCTTGGTTTCGGTTTCCAGCCGCGAAGCGACGTTCACCACATCGCCGATGCAGGTGTAGTCCATGCGCCTGGCGGAGCCGACGTTGCCCATCACGACCTTGCCGTAGTGGATGCCGATACCGACACGGAAGTGCGGCACCGGCAGGCCGCGCGTGAGTGCTTCCATCCCGTCAACCACCAGCTCGGCCATCGCCAGCGCCGAGCGCACCGCGTCCGCTGACGGATTCTCCCGTGGCACCGGCGCGCCGAAGATGGCCATCACCCCGTCGCCCATGAACTTATCCACGAAGCCGCCGTTGCGCATGATGACGTCCGACACTTCGGTCAGGAAGCGGTTGAGAAACTCCACCGTCTGGCGCGGGTCCAGGCTCTCGGAGATGGTGGAGTAGCTGCGGATGTCCGAGAACAGCAGCGCCACTTCGCGCTCGCTGCCGCCGAGATCGGCCAACTCCGGATTATCAATAATCTCCTTGATGATGTCCGGCGCCAGGTAACGGCCGAAGGTTGAGCGGATGCGCCGCTTCTCCGCCTCCTCGGTAAGCACGCGGAACGAAAGCGAGAAGAAAAACGAGAACAGCAGCGTCGCCGTCGGGTAGGTGAAGTCCATCAACAGCCGGCCGTAAACGAAAGCGAGGATAATGCCGGCCAGGTATCCCGCCAAAACGAGAGTGAAGGCCATAAAGCCTGGCAGGGGACGCAGATTCGCCGCAAACAGCCAGGACACCAGCACGAAAAGCAGAACGAACATCAGCGTGAGGCTGGGATTGACCGCTCTGATCACTCCGCTCTTCAGCAGCGTGTTCAGAGCCTGCGCGTTGGTCTCCACTCCAAACATCTGCCCGAACGGCGTCATGAAGTAGTCGTTGTCCGCCTGCGCTTGGCTGCCAATGAAAACAATCGCATCCCGATATTTCTCCCAGTTCACATCCATCGCTACGCCTCCGCCCTTCCCTGTCTCCTCTTCGGTCTTCTGGAAACTCCGCTCCGATAGCTCTTGGAAGAGATTCACGAATTTGTCGCTTGGGATAGTACCGTCGGGGCCGATGTAGTTGATGATGAAGTCTCCGTGTTCCCGCACGCCGGCTGCGGCCAAGCTCTCTTCCGGCTTGCGGCCCTGTTCCTCCACAACTGCACGGTAGGCCTGTGCCGCCTGCGAGTAGAAGGTCTCCCCAAAGGCGTCCAACGACACCCGTTCGTCTTCCTTGTATGAGAGCTTCTGGGCGGTGTTCACCAATGCCAGCAACGGCTGGCCCTCCATGATGGTCTCGGTGGGTGTCACCAGCGATCCTATGTCCCCAGCTAGCCCTGATTCCACTCGCGAGTATTCAACTGCACAGGACAGGATAACCGTAGTGCCCCGTTTGCGGGCGTAGGCAATGGCGTCGCGCATCGCTTCATCCTCCGAAATGTCAAACGCTTCGGTAGAGAAGAGGATGTCGAAAATAGCGATGCGCGCCCCGGCGTCGGCTAGTTTCCTTACCAGTTCCGCATGCAGAGTGCGCGGGAAGGGATAGAAGATGCCCGCGTCTTCAAGCTGCTTTATTGAATGTTCGTCTATGCCGACGATACGGATACGTGAGTCCGGGCGCAGTTCTCCGCGAATGTGGAAAGCGAGCTGCTTGTAGAAAAGCTCGGTAAAATCGGAGACGCCCAACCGGTTCACGAAGCCGGCAGCCGCCAGCCCGATGAAGGCGAATACGATGGCAAACAGTCGCCGCCTGAGTGACATTCGTCAGCTCGCCGGACGAGCCGGCTGTGGGGCCGGCTACACGCCCATCTCCTGGAAGGGGGTAATCTCAAACTCTGCGTCCGAGCCGGGAATCGCTTCAATGCGCTGCCCACCGGGGCCGTAGAAGTTGATATCGCCCAGGCTGAAGAGCGCATAGCCCTCTTCCAGCGCCATGAACTCCAGCTCGCAGAACGGGCCGCTTCCGTTGATGACCTCGCCCGTGTGCGAAACCTCGCCGGAGATGGTGAGCTGCCCGTGCCCGCTGTCGCCGAAGAACAGCGTCTGGCCGACGGTCAGGCCGGCGCGCGTACCCATGTGGAATTCCGTCAGCGACGGGTCGTAGTTGACGATGATCTCCCAGCTCGCGAGCGTCAGCGCGTCTTCCAGCTCCACGCGCATCCGCATCATCTGCCCCGCTTCCACGCTGCCCGCTCCGATCGGAACCAGGTTCACCTCAATCATCTCGCTCGACGGGTAAGTCAGCGCAAAGGTGCGCGTTTCCGAATCGATAGCCAGCACGGAGGATACTCCGCGCATCAGGCTCGCTGGCCCGCGGTAGGATTCGACGTGCCCATGGTTATCGCCGCCGTAATGGTCGTCCGAAGAATGCTCCTCGTAGAAGCTCTCCCAGTTGAAGTTGCCGCGCACAAACCAAGTGAACTCCACGTCGTCCTGGCCGTCAAAGATGCCGGCGAACGGGCTACCGGGAGCGCCGATGAACTCGCCAATGGAGATATCCATCGACGTGCCCACAAACCGGCGCACCATGGTGCGCCCTTCGGCGGAGACATGCAGCTCGAAGCTGTCGAAGTACTCCTCGCCCATCGCTTCAAACTCAAAGAAGATGTCGTCGTCCTCCGGGTAGTTGAACTCCGCGCCGTCGTCCGGCTCAATCAGCGTAATGAGCGAGTCCCCGTATTCCGCGTCGCCCGTTAGCTCATATTCCACCAGGTCGGGAATGCCGTCGCCGTCGGTGTCAAAGATGCCGTAGCGCAGGTCGCGCGCGGGATCGCGTGTCTCAATCATTCCGGACAGCTCGTCCAGCAGATCCTCTGGATCCTCGCCGGCTCCCAGGATATAGCCCAACATCGCGTTGTACCATT
Organism: uncultured Planctomycetales bacterium; assembly: GCA_964554185.1. Taxonomy (GTDB): domain Bacteria; phylum 4484-113; class 4484-113; order 4484-113; family 4484-113; genus CAZKNJ01. The sequence continues at coordinate 41,049 of CAZKNJ010000016.1, forward strand.
CATGTATCTGGTCGCTGTTGGTGCGGGCGCAATCAATGTATTCCTGCAGCGCGGCGCCCTCATCTCCCGTGCCCATCAGCGGGTCGGTTCCGGCAACCACCCAGTTCAGATACGGGTCTCCCGCGAGCTGTTCCAGGATGGACGCAAGCTCCCCGTCCAGCTGCCCGGTCTCGTCCATGATGGGCTGCACGTTGTAGAACACGAAATCCACCCGCGCGCCGTCGCCCTGCGCCTCGTAGCCCACATATTCGTTGTAGAAACCCTCCATGCGCGATGCCAGCAGCCGGAAGCGGTTGCACAGCGTGTTCAGCATGGAGTTGTATTCGCCTGCGCTAGTCAGAGCAGTGTCGTCGTCGCTGATATCTGCATCACCGGCTGCATCGTCCCAAGTGCTATCCGTATCCGCGGGATCGCCCGGAGCACCGCCCGGCGACACGTCAATTGTCTGCCCCGGCCCCAGCATCTTGGTCACGCCTTCGGCGGTGACTTCCACTATGTCAGCGTAGCCGGTGAAGTGCGAAGTGCCGTCCGGGTCAACATCCGTCCCGAACTGAGTGCCGCGCACCACCGCCAGGGCGCTGGGAGTCTCCACCTCAAAGGTCGACCCCGGCGACAGCGCCTTCTGGATGTTGAACAGGAAGCCGCCTACGAGGGTCTTGACCTTGCCGCCGCCGTCGTCCTGCAGCTCCTTGACGCTCAGCACCGAGTTCTCCTTGATGAGCACGATGGTGTTGCCGGGGAACAACAGCTGCACCTTGCCGCCCTTGAGCGTGCGCAGCGTGTCGCCCGCCACCAGCACTTGCCCCAGATCAGCCTTGGTCCAAGCCGTCTGCTTCGCCATCCGGACCTCGACCGGCCCGGCCAGGCGCGTTACCTTCACCGAGATGTCCTGCGCCACGGCCGCCGCGGCCAGCAAAGCCACCGCCGCCAGCACGAGGATCGTCCGATAGATGTTGTTCTTCCTTCCTCCTGACATCGTTGCAACCACCCCTTAGAATTCAAACCGCAGCCGGGCCTCAAAGGTCTGGTCCTTGATCCTCGGCTGAATCTTATAGTCCCGCAAGTCGTAGTCGTAGCCGAACGCAAGCCGGTAGTGCGGCGAAAGCCGCCAGTTATACTCCACGCCCCAGCTCATTGCGTTGTATTCGTTCGGCGAGTTGACCATGGACTGGTCCAGCGTGCACCAGTCCAGATAGGCGCGCGCGCTGTCTCCGTTCTCAAACGGGTAGCGCACGTCGGCCAGGAAGCCCCAGATGGTGTAATTGCGCCCGGGGTTAATCGCGTAGTTCTGGTCGGTGTAGGAAAACTCGCCCGTGGCGGTCGCACCGTTCTCCCAGGTGTAGTTGAGCCCCACGCGGTGGTACGCGCGATCGTATCTGCGTATCGCTCCGGTGAAGTTGTAGTCGTAGTAGTCAAAGCTATAGTACCAGCGCGTCTGCCACTGTGGCACGTAGCCGAAGCTCATCGACCAGCGCCAGTAGTCGTAATCCGCTGGATTCACGCCGGTGAAGTCGCGGTCGCGCCACTCAAAGCGGAAGTCGCCTTCAAACTCGCGGGTAAACTCCCGCCAGTAGTTCAGCTTCATCCGCCATTCGTCGTAATCGTCCACCGTGCCCCGCCGCCGGTCGCGGTCGCGGTACCTGAGCTCGGCTTCGCCGAGGCTGTAGTTGTCCGGCATGTAGCGCGCCCACAGCACGCCTTCGTCCTCAAAGTACGCGTTCGCCTTGAGCACGTCAAACGACTTCTCGGTGCCGACATACTCGGTGCCCAACAGCCAGACGTTATTGGGTTCAAATTCCAGCCCCGCGCCAAGCTCGGTGCGGTTGTAGCCCCGCAGATCGCCCTGCGCGTAATGATAGTCCGCCATCTTCCAGAAAGCATCCGCCGTGACCTTCGCGGAAAGCGGGTGCATCGCGTACAGCATCACATTGTGGTACAGGTAGCTGCGGGCGATGGGTACGTCAAAGTTCTTGGTGCGGTAATCGTAGGAGAAATCCACCACCGACAGGTCATTGTTGAACAGGTACTCGTAATCAAGATGCAGGTCAAGCTGGTGGCGGTTGTTGTTGGCGTTGTTGACATCGCGGTAGTCCTGGTAGCGCTCCCGCAAGTTCAGATTGCCGTCAAAGAACTTGAGGTCCTCCTGGCTCGTCCCCACGTCCCACCTCTCCAGGTCAATAAACGAGTGGTCGTTGGTGTACTTCTCCCAGAAGGTGAAATACCGCTCCTCGCGGTCTTTGTACACCTGCTTCAGGCTAAAACGAATGCGGTCGTAGTCGGTGTAGGTGCCGCTGCCGGTCAGGACCGAGATGTCGCCGGTGGAGTCAAGCTCCGGCTCCACCGCCTCCTTTTCCACGCCGGCCTCGTCCAGCAGCGACGCCTGGGTCACCTCAATCGCGGCGACCCGCATGAGGAAGCTGTCCACCAGCACGGAAAGCGAGTCAGTGCGGTCAACCACACTTACCGCCAGGTCCTGCTCCGCCGCTGCCAGGTCGGGATGCTCCTCTTGGTACTTGAGCACATCCGCCAGGTAGCCGTTGAGCCTTTCCGCGTAGGTTTCCAGCTCCCCCTTGGCCTGCATCAGGAGGTCGTAGGCCTCCTGGTAGGTGTCAGGCGCAGCTTTCCCGGTTTGCGCGGCCGCCACCTCGTCCGCGGTGGCATTCCAGGTGTTCAGCTTGCCCAGAAGCTCCGTGCGGATGCCCGCGACCCCGTTGTCCAGCGCGGACAGGTCGGTGTCGGCGAAAGCGGTAACGGCAATGCCGGTAAGGAGAAGCGCAATAGCGATGATGCAATAGGATCTCATGGTCCCCTCTCGACCGTGGCCTGCAAAACAGGGAAATGATACCTGAACTGGTGTTAGTTTGCAATCTGAGCCGGTGGCGCACCTGTAGGGCGGGGACCTGTGCCCCGCCGTCCGACCTTCCTGCAAACGCCACCAGCGGCGGCCCACGGGTGGCCGCCCTACAGCTCCAGTTCTTCCAGCGCTTTCAGCGCGTAATCGGCGAGTTCGTCAAGCGTCATCTTTTCGCCCTGCGCACGACACGCCGCAAGCTCCTCTTCCGACAGCGCTTCTTTCAGCTTGTTCATCCCCTCGTCCAACAAGCCTTGCTCCATCGGGTCAAAATGGAAGTTCATCTCTTTCGCCTGACGCTGCGCGCCGCAGAGGAGAACCGCGGACTCCCGAAAGCGCCCGGTTATTACCAGAAGGTATCCGCTGGTGATGAGTCCCTCTATGTTCACATCGCGAGCGCCGATTTCCTTCGCTGTCGCAATCCCTTCTAACAGGCACTCACGCGCCTCCTGGCAGCGCCCTTGCTTGGCGTGCGCCGCCCCCAGATTGTTCAGGGACCCCGCAATCCCCCGGCGGTCACCGATTTCACGAGATATCGTGAGGCTCTCCTCATACAGCTTCACCGCCTCCGCGTAGCGCCCCTGATTGTAGGCGACATTTCCCAGGCCGATCAGGGAGACGGCAATCCCGTGGTGGTCGCCGATTTCGCGGAATATCTGCAGGCTCTCCTGAT
>CAZKNJ010000017.1:0-16130 GCA_964554185.1 uncultured Planctomycetales bacterium
AGCCAGACCTTCAGCAGCTTGAACACGATGCCCACGAGGATGGGCGACAGCACCGCCAGCAGCCCCGGCGCAATCATCTTGTTCAGCGCGCCCTTGGTGGCGATGTCCACGCAGCGCGCGTGGTTGCCCTTGGCCTTGCCCTCCAGCAAGCCCGGTATCTCGCGGAACTGACGGCGCACTTCTTCAATCATGTCGTGCGCGGCCAGCTCCACCGCCCTAAGCGAAAGCGAGCAGAACAGGAACGGCAGCATCGCGCCGATGAACAGGCCGACGATGACCACCGGCTCGCTGAGGTCCAGCCGGGTGATGTGGGCCTTGCCGGTGTAGGCCGCGAAGAACGCCAGCGCGGTCAGCGCGGCCGAGCCGATGGCGAAGCCCTTGCCGATGGCGGCGGTGGTGTTGCCCACCGAGTCGAGCTGGTCGGTGATGCCGCGCACTTCCGGCGGCAGCTCCGACATCTCGGCGATGCCGCCCGCGTTATCCGCCACCGGGCCGTAAGCGTCCACCGCCAGCGTGACGCCCAGCGTGGAGAGCATCCCCACCGCGGCCATGGCGATGCCGAAGAGGCCCTTGGTGGGCTCGGTAAAGCCGCCGGAGAAGGCGTAGGCGAGGTAGATGGCCGCCACGATGGTGAGCATCGCCGGCATGGCCGAATACATGCCCAGCCCCAATCCGCCCAGCACAAATGTCGCGGGGCCGGTGGTCGCCGTCCCCGACAGCGCCTGCGTCGGCTTGAAGGTCGCGCTAGTGAAGTACTCGGTTATCAGGCCGATGATAGTGCCCGCCACCAGTCCGGCGATAATGGCCCATAGCACCCCGTTGGGCACCGCTTTGGTGGCGAAAGTGAGCCACGCCGCTCCCCCAATCATGATTGCGCCAGCGATGAAGGTGCCGTTGCGCAGGGCGCTTTGCGGGTTCTTGGCGGTGAAGAACAGGGTGTAGATAACGCCGATGATGGAGGCGACGATGCCTACCGCCGCGATGGCCAGCGGGAACACCGCCACAACCTCGGAGCGGTACGCGATGTAGCCCAGCAGCATGGCGCTGATGATGGAGCCGACGTAGCTCTCAAACAGGTCGGCGCCCATCCCCGCCACATCGCCCACGTTGTCGCCCACGTTGTCCGCGATGACCGCGGGATTGCGCGGGTCGTCCTCGGGGATGCCCGCCTCCACTTTGCCCACCAGGTCGGCGCCCACATCGGCGGCTTTGGTGAAGATGCCGCCGCCAACGCGGGCGAAGAGCGCAATGGAGGATGCGCCCAGCGAAAAGCCGAGGATGTACTGCCTGAGCGCGTCGTCGAAGAACGCGACCTTGCCGCCGTGGGTGAACAACAGGAATAGGATGGTGATGCCCAAAACGCCCAGGCCGACCACCGACAGGCCGGTTACCGCGCCGGCGGAAAAGGCCACGCGCAGCGCCGCCGGCATGCTGATGGTGGCTGCATGGGTCGTGCGCACATTGCTCTTGGTGGCGATGCGCATGCCCAGGTAGCCCGCGCCGGCGGAGCATAAGCCGCCGACCACGAAAGCGATGGCGGTCTTCCAGCCCAGCCCCTGAGTTACCAACAGCACGACGAACACCATCGTCCCGAAAACGAGGAGGTACGTGTATTCGCGCCGCAGGAAGGCAATCGCGCCTTCCTGGATGGCCAGGCTGATGGAACGCATGTTTTCGCTGCCGTAGGGCAGGTTCACGTTCCGCAAAGCGAGTAGCGCCGCCAGCAGCAGGGCCAGAACCGCGGCGATTATCACGAAGAAGTACACGGGCACCAGCATCACCCCCATTGGATTAGCTCCGCCATTCTAAGCAGGGCGGGAAACGGTGTCAACGCGAAGGCCGGCTGGTATACTCTAGCTCTGATGAACCGGGCCGCCAACATCCTCATAGCCGCCGTGCTTGCACTCGCCTGCCTGGGCGCGGTGCATTACCTAGTGTTCTGGGGGGGATTCTGGCAGTTCGCACCGCGCTTGTGGTGGCTCACCGTGTTCATCGGCGGCTTGCTGCTTTTCCCGCTGGTGGGGCTGTGGTATCTGCTGGGGCACACCCGCGCAGCGCTGCTGGCGGCGTGTATCTCGGTTATAGCGATTGACGCAGTCGCAATGGCGGTGGCGGGCGGGCCGGACTTGAGCCGGCTGTCCCTGAGCCAGGGCTTTGCGCTGGAAATAGCAGTGCTGGCCCTCCCGGCGGGGGCCTATTTTGCCACCCTCGGCATCAGCCTGCTGGTGCGCCGCTACCGCGTTCAGGCCGGAACCTGAATGACCTTCTTGTTTACCATCGCTAGCTCGGGATGGTTCAGCAAGAAGCCTACCGCCTCCGCCGTCGGAACGATGCCCTGGCCGTTGTACAGCTGGCCGTAGATTTGCGAGAAAACCTCCATGTCATCCGGCGTGTCCAGCGTGAGCCGGAACTCCGGATGCGCCAGGTCCTTCGGCGGGTCCAGGTTCACGATGTTGAAGGGCGACGGGTTCTCCACCAGGTAGTAGGTCACATGCTCGCGCATCAGCGGCGTGCGCGCCAGAAAATCGAGCTTGTCCAGCGTCTTGCGGGTGAAAGTCTCGGTTGAGACGCCCAGCGGCAGGCCCTTGGTGAAAACGTAGTCGGTGGCCGGGTGCTCCTCAATGAACCTGATCTGCTCGTCCATCACGCGCACATCGATCAGCGGGTTGTCGGCGGTCGCCCGCACGATGATGTCCGCGTGGGTTTCATAAGCTGCGATCAGGAAACGGGTGAGCACATTGGTTTCCGGGCCGCGGGCAACGTGCACCTTGCGCTCTTCAATGGCCTTTAGCAGCTCGTTTTCAGCTTCGACCTCGGGAATAGCGATACAGATCTCATCAAGTCTCTCTGAAGTTTCAAGCCGGTCAATGATGTGTTCAATGACAGGCTTACCTGCAAGGTCCGCCAGCACCTTGCGGGGCAACCGCGACGAATTAAGCCGCGCCTGCAGGATTGCGACTTTCTTCATTGGATAACTCCTCTGGAGAAAAAAAGAAATAGGCCCGGCGCAAGTGATTTATCACCGGCCGAAAGCCTGAGATGAAGACCATCCAGCCAGAGTATAGCCCAAAGCCCCGGCGAATGCAAGATGCACCTATGCGTCCACCAAGGTTAAATTCCGGATGATGCTACAATCGCCGCGTGAAGCTCCTGAAACTCAGGTTTCTGCCCCGCCGGGGCGTATACGAACTGAAACTGGAGGACGGCGAGAAGCTGCTGGCTTCGCCCGATTCCATAGGTGAGTTTCAAGAAGGGGAGGAGCTCTCGACCGCTCTGGTTTCCCGGCTTCGGTACGAATCCGCCTATCTCGGCGCCCGGGAGACCGCCATCAGGGCGCTGGGGCGCCGGGAGCACTTCACCCGGGAGATATCAGATAAGCTGCGGCGCAAACTGGTGTCCGATGAGGTTGTCCAGCGGGTGATATCGGAACTTCAGCGGGACGGCTATCTGGACGACAACCGCGCTGCGGAGGTTTTCATCAAGGAGCGCCTGGGGCGGGGCTCGCACGGGCCTTTCCGCATCATCAGCGAGCTGGTACGCAAAGGCTATCCGAAGGATGCGGCGCGCGAAGCCGTCCGCCGCCTGATGCCGGCAAGCTACGAAGAAGAGATGCTCAGCCGGTTCGTCCGCAAGTACGCGCGCTCCTTTCGCGAGAAGCTGAAACGCGAAGAAGACAAGCTACTGCTGGACGGCGAACGCGTCAGGAAGATGGGTGGGCCGGCCGGTGTTGAGCGTCACTTACGCGCCAAGCATATGGAGAGAATACGAGCCAAGCTCGTAGCCGCGGGTTTCAACAGCGAGCTGTGTTCCCGCGCTGCCCGGGAGATTATCCTGGGCCGGCGGGACTAGCGCTTGCGCAACTGGGGGAAGACCATTACTTCGCGAATGCTGCTTTCCCCCAGAAGAACCATCAGTAGCCGCTCAATCCCCACGCCCAGCCCGCCCGTGGGCGGCATTCCGTACTCCAGCGAGCTGAGGAAGTCCTCATCCAGCTCGCGGTAGCCCTCCACCGCCCGCGCAATCTGCTGCTCCATCCGCACCCGCTGGTCAATCGGGTCGTTCAGCTCCGAGAAGGCGTTCGCCAGCTCGTTGCAGTTGGCGAACAGCTCAAAGCGGTAGGCCAGGTGCGGGCGGTCGGGTATGCGCTTGGCGAGCGGCGAAATCGCCACCGGGTAGTCCAGCACAAAGGTAGGCTGCACCAGGTTGGGCTCCACCTTCTCCGTCCAGATTTCATCAATGATCTTCTCGTAGCCAGCATCCTTGGGCAGCTCAATCCCCAGCTTCTTGGCGCAGGCCACCGCCGCCTTCCGGTCAGGTAGGTCGGCGACCGCTACTCCTGCATACTCCTGCAAGAGCTCGTCAAACTGCCTGCGGGCGAAGGGAGGCTCGAAACCCAGCGTCACGCCGCTGGATTCCACCTTACGCGTCCCCAGGCAGGTGTCGCACAGGTGGACGACCATATCTTCGGTGAGCTGCAGGATGTCAGTGTAATCAACATACGCCCAGTACAGCTCCAGCATGGAGAACTCGGGATTGTGCCGCGTGTCCACGCCCTCGTTGCGGAAGATGCGCCCGATTTCGTACACCTGCTCGTAGCCGCCAACGATGAGCCGCTTCAGCCTCAGCTCAATGGCGATGCGCAGGTAGAAGTCGTTATCTAGCGCGTTCCAGTGGGTAACGAAGGGCTCGGCGGTGGCGCCGCCGCATATGGGCTCCAGGATGGGCAGCTCAAACTCCAGGAAGCCGCGCCCGTCCAGGAAGCGCCGCATTTCGGTGACGATGCGGCTGCGCAGCCGGAAGCGCTCCCGCGTTTCCGGGTTCATTATCAGGTCAAGATAACGCTTGCGGTATTTCAGCTCCACGTCGGCGATGCCGTGCCACTTCTCCGGCAGGGGCTCCAGCGCTTTCACGAGCAGCCGGCAGACGGCGGCCTTCACCGATTGCTGGCCGGTGCGCGTGCGGAAAAGCTCACCCTCAACCCCGATGATATCGCCGATATCCAGCGAGGCCGTCCGTTCAAACTCCTCTTCGCCCAGGGCGTCAATATTGGCGTACACCTGGATGCGGCCGTTCTCGTCGGCAATGTCCAGGAAAGCCGCTTTGCCGTGCGCGCGCTTGGCCATCAGCCTTCCCGCGGTCTTAACGCCGGATCCCTCCAGCGTCTCAAAGCCCTCTTGCAGCTCGTGTATCGTGTGCGTGCGGTCAAAGCGCACTTCCAGATAGGGGTCGCGTCCGCCTTCTTTCAGCTTGCGCAGCTTCCATCGGCGCATCGCCGGCTGGTCCTCCGGCGAAGGCTGTTCTGCCGGCAGCAGTTCTTCTTCAAATGGCCTGAGTTTGGACATTGGTCACCACCGTTAGGGGCTGATTATACCCCGAACCGCCGCGCGCCTCGCTGACGCTGTGCTAGACTTCTTCCCGTGCTGCGCGAAGAAGTCAACCGGCGGCTGCGGGAAGCTGGGGTCCATCCCGACAAGAGCCTGGGGCAGCACTTCCTGGTTGACGATATCGCGCTTGCCAGCATCATCCGCGAGGCCGAGCTTTCCCCCGAAGACACGGTGCTGGAGGTCGGCGCGGGGCTGGGCACCTTGACCGAGGCGCTGTGCCGGCGGGCCGGGCGGGTTATCGCCTACGAGCCCGACGAGCGGATGATGGCCTTTCTGCAGGCTTCCCTCGCGCCGCAGTTTCCCCATCTGGAATTGCGCGAGAAGTACATCAACCGCTACGAGCTGGATGAGGTCTTTGCTCACTTCCCCGCCGGCGGCCTGAAAATCGTCACCAACCTTCCGTACAACATCACCCACGACTTCATTGTCTCTATCGTCGGGCACATCAAGCTGACCACCGACTGCGTAGTGATGTTGCAGCACGAGGTGGCCAAGCGGCTGGTGGCCAGCCCCGGCTCCAAGGCCTACGGCAGCCTTACCGTCTACACCCAGACCTTCGCCTACGCCGAAGAGCTGATGTTCGTCTCCCGCGAGATGTTTGTGCCGGTGCCCAACGTGGATTCGCAGCTGGTTCGCATCCATCAGCTCTCCCGGCAGCCGGCGCTGCAAGATCCCAGTACTTATTTCCGCATTGTGCGGGGCGCGTTCAAGCACCGGCGCAAGGCTCTTTCCAACGCACTGGTGCTGACCTTCCCGCACCTGAACCGCACCGAGATTCTGCGCCGTCTCAGCCACGCAGAGCTGATGCCTGACCGCCGGGGCGACACCCTCTCCCGCGAGGAGTTCATCACGCTGGCACGGGAGTTCGGCTAGGCGCGGCTCCTTTAAGAGGGGCGATTGGCTTGGCAGTTGCCGCATGGTAGAATCCGTGGCGCGAGACCGCATTGAGAAAATGATATACACGGGCAAATTCCTGATACCCCGACCGGGCGAAGTCATCACCAGAGGCGCATTATGCGTTGACGATGACCGGATTGCCGCTGTTGGCAAGCTGGACGAGGTGGTCAAGGAGTTCCCGCGGCACAAGGTGCGCGAGTGGCCTGATGCCCTGATTACACCCGGTCTGGTAAATGCTCACTGCCACCTGGAGCTGGAGTTCTGCGCCGGGAAGGTGGAGTATGACGGCAACTTCATCGACTGGCTGCAGCGGGTGCGCGACCTTAAGCATGACTTCATGGTGCTTCCGGGCTACTACCCCGAAACCAGCATCAAAGCCATCATCGCCAGCGGAACCACGACTCTGCTGGACCACTACACGATGGAGATGGACTTCCGCGCGATCGAAGAGGCCGGGCTACGCTACTTCGGCTTCCGCGAGCTGTTTGACTTCAACAACCACTGCCCCGACGAGCGCCGGCTGCGCGAAGCCTCCGTGTTCAGCTACGCAGTTCACTCGCCCTATACCGCCAGCGCCGAGATTGCCCGCTCCGCCTTCCGCATCGCTCACAAGAAGGGTCTGCCGATATCCATGCATCTGGCCGAGATGCCGCAGGAGCTGGAGTTCATTTTCTCGCACAACGAAGACATTGAACGGCTGCTGCGCCGCGCGGGCGCCTATGATGAGAGCTGGCACGGCACCGGCAAATCCCCCGTCGCCTACTTTGATAGCCTGGGAATCCTGTCGCCCCGTACTTACTGCGTCCACCTCAACTACGTGTCGGCCGAGGATATTGAACTGCTGGCCGGCCGCAACGTCACCCACGTCTACTGCCCGCGCAGCCATGCGTACTTCATGCATCCGGAGCACCCCCTGCCGCACTTCCAGGTCGCCGGCATCAACTCCTGCCTGGGCACCGATTCCTACGGCAGCAACATAGACCTCAATGTGTTGGGCGAGGCCAAGCTGATGTGGGCGGAGTTTCCCAAGATGCCGGCGGCGACGGTCTTTGCGATGGTGACCACCAACGGGCTCAAGCCGCTGAGGCTTGACGGCGAGCTGGGAAAGCTGGAGCGCGGCTACCGCGCCGACCTGGCGGTGTATACCGGCTGCGACGCGGCGAGCTTTGACGAGATAGTCCGGTGGCTGGTGAACCGCAAGTCCGCTGCGTTGGTAGTGCGCGAAGGCCGCGTCATCCACGAAGGGTAGGGCGCTTTCTCAGATGCTAAACCTGCCCGCGGCGTAATTCAACATCAGGTTGCACACGCACAGCCCCACGACATGAAGGCTCTCCGCGCTGCACTGGTCCACCGTGTCCCGAATGGTGTGCCACGGAGGAAAGTCGAAGTCAATCACATCGTAGACCTTCACGCCCTGCTCAATGAACGCGAGGTGGTCGTCCAGTATGCTGTACTGGCCGGCGGTGGTGAAGCCGCGCAGCCCCAGCATTTCCTGTAGTTCCAGCAGCGCGTCGTAGATGCCGGGCGCCACCCCTTCGGAGTTCTTCTCGGGCTTAATGTTCAGGCTGGTGTCGCCGATCATGTCCAGCAGGATGCCGAATTTGAGGCGCCGCTTCAGTTCCAGCGGCATCGTTTTGGCGAAGTGCTCGGCGCCCTTGAACATGTCGCGAACCGTCCGTCCGGTGTCCTCCCCATCCGTCAGGAGAAACAGGATTCCCACTTCGTTTGGAAGCTTCTCGTGCAGCACGCGGGCGGCTTCCAGCAGCACCGCCACACCTGAGGCACCGTCGTTGGCGCCGGGAATGGGCGTGTTCTGGTTCGCCGGAATGTCGTGGTCGGCGAAGGGGCGCGTGTCGAAATGCGCCATCAATAGCACCAGCTTCTCCGCGTCGGGATGGATGTAGCCGGTGATGTTGTGGAACTGCTGCGTCTGCCCGTTCACCACCGCCTGGAAAGACTGGGTCGCGGTGCTGTCGCAGTACTTCCCCAACTCCGTAAGCATGAACTCGCGGCACTGCTCATGCGCGCGGCTGCCGGGCACGCGGGGGCCGAAGTCCACCTGGCGCTTGAGCAGGTCAAACGCGCGCTGCCCCGAGAAGTCCACCGACAGCACTTTCAAGCCCGAATCCGTGGGCAGTATGGGCGTGGGCACAGCGCGTGCCGTGCCTCCGCACGCGGTGAGCAGAGCAGCCAGTGCAGCCGCAAGGATTGTTGGCATCCCGATTCGCATAACCTACTCCTTTGACGCCATCGTCAGTTTCACGAGTACTGGAAGGCCTTCTATCTCGGCGTCGTAGACTTGCTCGTCATCTGTATCTAAGCCGGAGTTCTCGGTTAGGCTGACCGCCAGAGTCTCGCTCATTATGTAGCTCGCGTGCTTCAGCACGGCTGAGCGCACCGGTTCGTCTACCGCAAACTCCAGCGCGATGCGCTGCTCGTATTGCAGGTCAAGCGTCTTGCGCATCCCCTGCACGCGGTTGACGAATTCGCGTGCCAGGCCTTCCTCGCGCAATGCAGGAGTTATCTCCAGTTCCAGCACGAGCAGCAAATTGCCGTCGCGCTGAGCGACGGTCCCTTCTTTCTCCACAATGCGGATATCCAGGTCCTCGGGAGCGAGCTCTATTTCTTGGCCGTCAAGCTGGAGCGCAATTTCTTCGCCATCGGAAGCGCGGGTTGCGACCTCGGACGGATTCAACCGCGCGAGCGCCTGCTGCAACGCCGGCATCAGCTTGCCCAGCCGCGGGCCGAGGGTGCGGAAGTTGGGCTTCACCTCGTAGTGGACGTACTCCTCCTCGTTCTCCGCCCAGATGATTTGCTTGACGTTGAGTTCGCCCAGGATGATGTCGCGGTAGTTCTCTATGCGCTCAGGCAGCACCCCGTCATTCGTCACCAGCGTTATGTGCTTCAGCGGCTGCCGCACCTTCACCTTGGAGAGGTTCCGCGCTGCGTGCCCCAGGCGCACCACCCGCAGCGCTGCGTCCATTCCCTCCTCCAGCTCCTTGTCCTGCACCGACGGATCGGCCACGGGATAGTCGCACAGGTGAACGCTCAGCTCCTCCGACTTGCCGAACGGCCGCGCGAGTTTCTGGAACAGCTCCTCTGCGATAAACGGGGTGAATGGCGCGGTCACCAGTGCCAGCCCTGTCAGCACTTCATACAGTGTGTGGTACGCGTCCCACTTGGCGTCATCCTTCGCGCTCTGCCAGAACCGGCGGCGGCTGCGCCGCACATACCAGTTGCTTACGAGATCGAGAAATTCCTCAACCGCGCGCGCCGCCTCCGTGACGCGGTAGGCGTCCAGGTTCTCCGTCACCGCTGCCACCGTCTGGTGGTACTTGATGAGTATCCAGCGGTCCAGCGGCGACCGTTCGCTCCATGGGCGCGCGGGAGAGTTCGGATCGTAGCCGTCTATGTTCGCGTAGATGGTGAAGAACGAGTACACGTTCCACAGCGGTATGAGGAACTTCTGCAGCGAAGTGACCACCGCGCTTTCCGAGTAACGCTTCGCAACCCAGGGCGAAGTGGAGCTCAGCAGATACCATCTGAAGGCGTCCGCGCCCTGGCGGTTGATGACGTTCCACGGGTCAACCACATTGCCCGCGGACTTGCTCATCTTTTGGCCCTTCTCGTCCAGTATGTGGCCGAGCACCAGGCAGGTCGTGTAAGCCGGGCTGTCCTTCACCAGCGTAGCGATGGCGTGCAGCGTGTAGAACCAGCCGCGCGTCTGATCAATCGCCTCGCTGATGAAATCCGCCGGGAACTGGCCGCCGCCGTCGATCTCCTTGGCGTGCTCAAACGGGTAATGGTGCTGCGCAAAGGGCATCGCGCCGCTGTCAAACCAGCAGTCAATAACGTGCGGCACCCGTTTCATCGCGCCGCCGCACTCCTTGCACGCCCAGGTCAACTCGTCCACGAACGGACGGTGGGGATTGAATTGCTCCTGGTCGTACAGGTTGTCCGCGGAAAAACCTGCAAGTTCCTGGAGCTCAGCGTAAGACCCCACGCAATGCGTTTTGCCGCAAGCCTCGCATACCCATACGGGTAGCGGCGTGCCCCAATAACGGTTGCGGGACAGCGCCCAGTCAACCACGCCTTCCAGCCACTGGCCGAAGCGGCCGGTGCGGATGTGCTCCGGCACCCAGTCAATACGCTCGTTATTGGCGAGCATCTGGTCGCGGACCGCAGTGGTGCGGATGAACCACGAGGGGAAGGCGAAGTACAGCAGCGGAGCATCGCACCGCCAGCAAAACGGATAGCTGTGCGTTATGGTGGTCACGCGGAAGAGCAACCCCCGTTCGCGCAGGTCGGCCATTATGTCCGGATCCGCGTCCTTCACATTACGGCCCGCCCAGGGCGCCACCTCGGCGACCAGGTTGCCCTGCTCATTCACCGCGCAGACGAACGGCAGGTTGTTTTCCACTCCTACCTGGTAGTCCTCTTCGCCGAATGCAGGTGCGATATGCACGATACCGGTGCCGTCGTCCAGCGTGACAAAGCCACCGGGGATGACGAAGTGCGCTTTGCGGTCAAGCGGCATGTAGCTGAATAGCGGCTCGTATTCAATCCCGGCCAGCTCGCTGCCGCTGATGGTCGCTACGACTGGCTCCTCGTCCAGGCCGGTGGCGGCGAGCAGCTCCCGCGCCAGTATCAAGTACTCGCTGTTGTGGAAGACCGCCACATATTCCGCTTCCGGGTTGACCGCCAGCGCGACATTGGACAGGAGCGTCCACGGCGTGGTCGTCCATACAAGGAAATAAGCGTTGGCGTTCGCCAGGTCGGAGGCAAACCGCTCAAGGTCCTGCTTTATGCGGAACTTGATGTAGATGCTGGGGTCTTTAGTATCCTGGTAGTTCTGCGCGACTTCGTGCGAGGACAGCGGCGTGCCGCAGCGGTAGCAGTAGGGCACTATCTTCTGGCCCTCATAGAGCAGGCCCTTGTCCCAGATCTGGCGCAACAGCCACCAGACGGTCTCAATATACTCGTTGGTGTACGTGAAGTACGCCTCGTCGTAGTTCAGCCAGAAGCCGATGCGGTTGCTGATCTTCCGCCATTCCCTTTCGTAACGGCGCACGGATTCCAGGCACCGCCGGTTGAACGCCTCAATGCCGAACTCCTCAATGTCGTGTTTACCGGTAAACCCCAGTTCCTTCTCGACCTCAATCTCCACCGGCAGGCCGTGGGTGTCCCATCCGGCCTTGCGCGGCACATGGTAACCGCGCATCGTGCGGTAGCGCGGGAACACGTCCTTCACCACGCGTGTGAGCACATGCCCGGGATGGGGCAGGGCGTTCGCCGTCGGCGGGCCCTCGTAGAACACGAAGTTGCCTGCCGGCGCTGGCCGGTTGAGCGAGCGCTCAAACACCTTCTCCTTCTCCCAGAAAGCGATGATGCGCTCTTCCATCTCCGGGAAGTTGTAGGTTGTGTCAACCTTCTCGAATCTTGCCATCATCAACTCCAGCGTCAGTTGGTCAACAAGTACCGCTCCTTAATGCGAAAAGGCCCCTCTCAGAGAGAAGGGCCGGGTAATCTCGCAGGCGCGTAAGGTCACCCCGCCCTGGGCGGGACGATAATCGAGCCTCCTATTGCAGGTTTCCGGTGCATAATGCCTCCGGTTCTTCGGCCCTCTGCCGAGGGCCGGATTCGAACCGGCACAGGATTTCTCCCGGGGGATTTTAAGTCCCCTGCGTCTGCCAATTCCGCCACCTCGGCCCCTTCGGGCCAGGGAAACTGCTCTAGCGGCGGGTGCTGCCGCGCAAGCGCTTCTTGCGCTTCTTGCCGCCTGCCCGCTTCGCTTCTAGGTTACGCTTCAGGTCCACCAGGTTCTCCTCGCTCATGCGTTTGAAGACCTTCAGCATCTGGTCAAAATCGTAATTCGCCTTTCTCAGTTCGCCTTCAAGGTTGAAATCGAGCTGCGGGGGCTCGCCCGCAAACATCTCGGGAGCCGGCATCGGCAAGTCCTCCCGGTCCTCAACCTTCGGCGGCTTAGTATAGTCCAGGCTGGCCGCCTGCTTGAGGGACAGCTCGATTCGCCCGTCATCCTTGATTGACAGGACCTTAATCTTCACCTTCTGGTTAGGCCGCACCTTCTCGCGGATGTCCTTGACGAACTCGTCGCTAATCTCACTGATGTGGATTAGCCCTTTGCGGCCGTCACCGAGCCAAACAAAGGCTCCGAAATCCCGCACTTCTGCAATGCGCCCCTGGACTACATCGCCTGTAGTCAGGTCCACGAAGCATCCTCCTTTTTTTCGCAGTAGCAGCGCAGGTATTCGACCCACGCAACGTATAAGTGTATCTGATAATGGCAGCGAAGTCAACGGATGTGCAAAACAAACCGGCAAATCGTCTTTCCGCGGAATCTGCCGGGGTGGCGGCGTCCGCCGCCGGATTCGCGGCTGACTGGCTTTGCTGCTAAGATATTGCCATCTTACCAGGGGGTCTATCCGGTATGGCTCGTCTCGCTGCACTTCTGATTGGCATCGCCATGCTAACGCTGGTTCTCCCGGCGCAACCCGCGGGCTGCGCCGAGGACCTGCTCTACGGTGGCGGAATCCACCGCATCCAGCTGATCAAGGACTTCCAGTCGGTGGAGCAGGACATCAGTTTCACGGTTCCCGGCGCGCACGGCGTCGTAACCCCGATGCCGTCCATCCAGGTGGTTACGATGTCGCTCGTGACCGACAGCGGGATTGAGTTTGAGTTCCGCTACTCGCCGTTTTCGGCCGAGGCCAAGCCTTTCTCGCTTGACCACTTTGAGGCTGACACTCGGCTTGCTTACGGCGATGCGTCCCGTGGGCTGAACGCGCTGGCGTCCTTCATGCTGGGCGAGAGCGAGCTGGCGCCATACGCAGGGCTTTTCCAGGCGGCGTCGGAGCGGCGCGGTGTGCTCAATGCGACTAGAGATCACAGTTTGCTCACTATCTCCCGTTACAACGCAAGCGAGCTCAAAGGCGCGGACGTGATTACGGTAGTTGACCTGGGGGAGAGAAGCATCCGCCTGCGCGAGACCCCCGGCCAGCCCAACGAGTTCACCGTCGCCTTCGCGGGATTCCCCGGCAAGGAGATAGACGTCCGCGTGATCAGCCGCGCAATGGGCAACCTCGCCTTCGTGTCTTCCCCCATGCTGCCACCCAATCTCTCGCGGGAGGACATCGTCGTTGAGCTCGGAGTGTTCCTGGACGAGCTGCTGCCGGTGGTCACGGTCGCCGCCCACAACAACTACAAGATTGAGCAGGTGCGCGCGGCCCTCGCACGGGTAGGCAGCGAGGTCAAAGCCGTTAAGTTCGTGCGCCCCGCCGAAGCCGCTGCTCCGGCTGCGCCGGTGGCGCCTTCACACTACGACGTAGTGGCGGAATTCGCCTCCGGGTACTCCGCGCAACTGCGGCGGGAGAACGTTGAACGCAAGGTCTACTACTACCGCACCGGTAAGGTCTGCGGCTTCATCACTCAGGACATCTTCCCGTCCTACGCGCGGGTGACCATCACCGGCAACCGCCGGTACTTTGATCCGAACCCGCTGGACAGCGAGACTCTGCCGCTGCCGGACTTCATCTGGAGCACTTCCTATCCGCACGGGGTTAACCAGCCGGAAGTCCCGCCGATGCCGCTGCACCTGGGAGACCTGGCGCTTACCGACCGCGACCTGTTCTTCTACCGCGAGGCTACCGGTCTGTTCGGTGAGGCGCTGGCCGACGACGGCTTCCGCGACGCCATCTCCGGCGACCTTCTCCTCGCGTTGCGCAAGTTCACCCATCTCTCCGGCGAGTTCCGCAGCGAAGAAGCTGTCCGTCCGCTGCTCTCGCTCAGCTACCACGAGGTGCAAGGCCTGACCGAGATGGGGTTGCTCACCTACCAAGATATGGACTACACCTACCAGCTCGGCATCCCCCCGCGTCCCGGCTTTGTGAGCTTTGCTTTCGCCTATGAGCCGGCGCTTGCGCCCGAGGTGTACCGCTTCTACCTTGCGCCCGCGGGGAACGGCGTCCAACTGGTAGCCAGCTACCCGGTGCAGATGCCCATCGGCCGGGCGGCACGGACGTTCAACCGTTCGGCCAGTTCGCTCGTGCGCCTGCGCGACCTTACTACCTATATGGCGCGGCACGATCCCATGCTGGCGCAAGTGCCGCCGCTGATTAACGAGATCTGGGGTGACCGCGAGTTGATCGGCCCGAAGATGTTCATCCGCCCGTCGCATTCGGGGATGTACACCGATTGGCTGACGGCGGATACGCTGGTTGACGGACAAGGATAGGGCGTTCCGCCGCTCTAGGCCTGGCCGCCTGCTTCCAGCCGCTCCAGCGCCGCCGCGCAGCGCCGCGATACCTCATTCGCGCCCATAAGCTCAGCCATCTCAAAGAAGCCCGGGCTGAACCGGTCGCCGGTAATGGCCACCCGCAGCGGCTGGATGGCGTCCTTTAGCTTCAATCCTTTTTCTTTGGCGTAGCCGCGCAGGTACTTCTCTATCTGCTCCGCCTCAAACGGGTCCACCGCCCGCAGCCCCGCCGGCACTTCCTTCAGCACGCCGCGCGCCGTCTCGCTCTCCTCTATCAACGTGCGCCAGGCCTCCTCGTTGTATTCTGCCGGCGCCACAAAGAAGTACCCCGCCAGCTCCTCAATCTCCGCGAAGTGCGTTACCCGGTCCTTGAACAGCAGCATCACCTTCGCCAGGTAGTCTTCGCGCTTGCCCTTGCGCCACTCCTTGGGAACGAACTCAAAGGTGCGCCGCAGGTAATCATCGTCCGGCAGCTCGCGCGTGTACTTGCCGTTGAACCAAAAGAGCTTCTCGGTGTTGAACGCGCCGCCGGACTTGCCCACGCCGCTTAAACTGAACGCCGCCACCATCTCCTCGCGGGTGAACAGCTCCTTGTCGTCCTTCGGCGCCCAGCCGATGAGCAGCAGGAAGTTCACCAGCGCCTCCGGGAGGATGCCCAGCTCGCGGTAGGCGGTTATGCTGGTCGCGCCGTGGCGCTTGGACAGCCGCGCGCGGTCCATCCCCAGAATCAGCGGCAGGTGCGCGAACTTCGGCGGCTCCCAGCCAAGCTTTTCGTAGATAAGCAGCTGCTTGGGCGTGTTGGAGATATGGTCTTCGCCGCGCACCACGTGCGTGATGTTCATCGTGGCGTCGTCCACCACGCACGAGAAGTTGTACACCGGCCCGCCGGTGGACTTCACGATGACGAAGTCGCCCATTTCGTTGGTGCTGACCGTCACTTCGCCGCGTATCTCGTCGGTAAAGGTGACATCGCGATCGGGTTCCACCTTCAGCCGCAACGGCAGGTTGGGGTTCTCCGACAGCAGCTTCAACTGCTCCGACAGCGGCCGCTCGCGGCACTCGCCATCAAACGCGGACTTCTCCACGCCCTGCTCATCCTTGGGGCAGGTGCACACGAACGCATGGCCTTCCTTCAGCAGCCGGTCGGCGAACTTCAGGTGCAGTTCCTTGCGTTCGCTCTGAAAGTAGGGGCCGTGCTCGCCGCCCACCTCCGGCCCTTCGTCCCAGTCCAGGCCGAGCCAGCGCAGGCCGTCAATGATGGCGGCGGTGCTCTCCTCGGTGGAGCGCGCCTCGTCGGTGTCCTCAATGCGCAGGATGAAGGTGCCGCCGCGCGAGCGCGCCAGCAGCCAGTTGAACAGCGCCGTCCGCGCCCCGCCGGTGTGCAAGTATCCCGTCGGCGACGGCGCGAACCGCACGCGGATGCTTTTCGGTGTAGTGCTGCTATTGGAGCCTTGTTCCATAGGCTCACCATTCTACCAGCCCTATGAAAACGCATGGTAGCGCGGGCGTCCTCGCCCGTGATTCGCTCGCCACTGGAAGCAACTCCCCCGGAGTACGCCGGGCTGACCAGCCCGGCT
>CAZKNJ010000017.1:16230-22199 GCA_964554185.1 uncultured Planctomycetales bacterium
CGTGATTCGCCCCAGTTAGTATTGAGCCTACCTTGCTACCCACCCAATGAACGCTAGTAGCAGTATGAATCCCGAGGAAAACATTATCGCTCCCCACGTCTGCCCATTAGCTTCCTCCATGGCGAACGAGGCGAAATCGGGCCACTCCCAGAACTCCCACCGGCGTCTTCGTATGCGGCGTCCCTTCCACGAGTAGCCGTAGATCCAGGACAATGGAATCAGCACAATAAAGCCAACAGAGATCCACTTTAAGTACGGGGAAACTTCGGCAATTGGCCTTCCCATCCACGCTTGGAGGCAAAGCAGCGTGACCATCGGCAGCATTACTGCTAGCCCGAAGGTGTCCGGCAGGCCGAGGGATCTATGCTTGACCAGATAATGGGGAGGCCTCATGTCGTTGTCGAAGCTGAAGCCCCGCACGAAGGCCCCCTGCTTCTCCGGCAGCGGCGGAAGCGGCTCTGTGCGTCGATTCAGTTCAACTAGATGCTCCAACCACATGATAATCACCTGCACTTAGAGAGTGTCACTCGTTCACGTGCTCATACAGCACGATGCCTTCCTATTCTAGCATATTGGTGCACTGATCCTTTGCTAGACACGCCCGAACCGCCGCTCCCGGCCCCGGTAATCCGCTATCGCTTTCTCCAGTTCGTCGCCGCCGAAGTCCGGCCACAGCGTCGGTGTGAAGTAAAGCTCGGTGTACGCCAGCTGCCACAGCATGAAGTTGGAAACGCGCAGCTCCCCGCCGGTGCGGATGAGCAAATCGGGGTCGGGCATCTCCGGGTGATAGAACGCGCCTGCCAGCCGGCCCCCGTTGATCTCCTCCGGCTTGAGCTTGCCGTCCCGCGCCTCGGCGGCGAGTGCCTGCGCCGCCCGCGCGATCTCGTGGCGCCCGCTGTACATCACGCAGAAGTTCACCGTGAGCCCGGTGTTCTTCGCAGTTGTTTCCACCGCCTCCGTGAACTTCCGCTCCAGCACGTCCGGCAGCAGCGCGGTATCGCCGCTGACCACCAGCCGCACGTTCTCCACCTGCAGTTCCGGCACCTCGCGCTCCAGGCACTCGTCAAACAGCTGGAAGATGCTCTCCACCTCGCTGGCGGGCCGCTGCACGTTTTCAGTGGAGAAGGCGAACAGGCTCAGCCACTGCACGCCCAGGTCGTTGGCGCGGCGGATGGTGGAGCGTATCGCCTCAATCGCCGCGCGGTGGCCGTCCGTGCGGGTCAGGCCGCGCTGCTGCGCCCAGCGCCCGTTGCCGTCCATGATGATGGCGATGTGGACGGGAGTGTCACCCGCTGGTGGATTGCGCTTCTGTCCGCTGCCCTCCATAGGCCCTACGGCGCTTCAAACCACATTTCCATTTCGTAGTCTTCCGTGGGGACCTGAATGGCGATGGACGAGAACGCCGGCATCGCCTCAATCAGCTTGCCTTCCTTGTAGAGCTCCAGCCGGAAGTACGCCCATTGCCCGCGTGGCAGCCCCAGCACGTCAAAGGGAACCGACGCTTCCGTGATGTCGTCCACCGCATAGGTGTTGAGCTCCTTCATTACCAGCCGCGTGCCGTCCTGCGCACAGGAGTATACGTAGAAGGGTAGGCCCAGGCCCTTGCGCAGGCTGAGCGAGATACTGGCGACCACTGGGTCGGTGAAGCGCACCAGCAGCACGTAGCCCGGGCTGACATCCCGCGCAGGGCGCACGAAATCCGCCCTGACATGGAAAACGTTGCTGCTAAAGCCGAAATACACGCCGCTCAGGATTGACGGGGCCGCCTTGGCCATGGCGGTGTAGTCGTTCTCCGCCATCAAGTTTCCGGCCTGCTCCCACTCGTAGTAGCCGGTAATCTTGCCGTCAATAAGCGGGGTCATCACGTCCGTGGGCGCCATCTGGTCGGGGAATTGTCGCTTGCGGATGATGGGGATGTCCAGCACGTCCGGCACTTCCTGGTTCAGCAGGCGGTACACCGAGGCCAGGTGCGAGCGGAAGAGCATATCAAAGAACAGCTCATCGGTGGCGTGCGCCGTCTCGCCGTACCACCAGAACCAGTCAGAACCCTCGGCGGCGAGGAGTTTGTTGTAGGCGTCCATCCGCGTGGCGGCCGCGTAATCCGGGTGCTTTTCCAGGAAATCGCTGTAGAACCGCCGCGTTTCGCCCAGCAATTTCCAGGCCATGTTCTTTTCCTGGTCGCCGACCCAGATGCGGAAGTTGGAGGCGATCCACGACCCGGGGAAGACCCGCGGCAGCGTTTGCACGTGCCCCTCCGGGTACTCGGCAATGGCGTCGCCCATCGCGTCGGCGCTAATATCCGGCGCTTGTTCAATCGCCTCAAACAGCCGGTTCAGAAACTCCTTGGCGAACTCCGGGTAGTAGGGCCAGGGATTCTCCCCGTCCAGCACTATTGTAATCAAGGCAGGCTCCGAGCCGGGCGACTCCTTCATCAGTGTCCGCACCCGGCGCATGAAGTCGCCAACCGCGTCCGCCGCGGGCATATCTTTGTACAGGAACGAAATAGCGTCGGACAGGTGCGTGTCGCGGAAGAGAATGGTCATTGGCCCTCCCGGCGTCTCAAACCGCCAGGGGGCCAGGTGCTTGGTGCCGATGTGCGGGATGTCAAGGCTGCGCCTGAGTATCCCCGCATCGGTGGCTACGAATTTCACGCCCGCCCGTGCGATAAGCTCCAGCGCTCCCTCGGAAACTGATCCTTCCGAAGGCCACATTCCCGCCGGGGCGGTTTCCAGCATCTCGGTGATATACGCCAGCGCCATCTCCACCTGCAACTCCGCGTCCTCGGGGAATGAAAACGGCGGCTGCGGCAGATCGTGTTGCGGCAGCCCGGGACGCGCGCTCTCGCTGTCCACCAGCAGCGGCAGTATCGGATGAAAGTACGGGCTGGTTATCAACTCGAAGCGCCGGGACTTGGCGCCATCCTCCAGCATTCCGAGCACCCGCTGCGCAAACTCCATCTGCCTCTCAATCAAGTGGGGCTTGTCCTGCTCGTCGAAGTCACGCCCCTTGTCAATCATAGCGGAAACAACGGGGTCATCCTGCGCGGTGAAGCCGCACCACGCGAGGTTGAACAGCACCTGCAAGTCGCGGTAGTCCCGCGTGCGGAAGAGGCGGCGCGGCATCTCTGCGTCGAACAGGGGCTTCATCGTGCCGCGTTTGAGATACAGCTCCCACAGCCTCGGCAGCGACTTGATCTGGGTCTCCGCGTAGGCGCTGAAAAAGTGCTTGAGCAGGAAGTCCTGCTCCTCGTCGTTGAGCGTGCCCGCGTCCTTCAGCGTCAGTTCCATGTGGCTGCCGTGGGGCTGGCCTTCATAGTCCTTGAGCTGCTGCAGCAATATGGGGGTGACATTCAGCGAAGTCTGTATCGCTTCATGCTGGAACAGCGTGCTGATGAGGTCAAGGTAGCCGCAGGAGGCATGCAGCCGCACCCACGGCAGCACATACCAGTCCGTCTCCGGGCTCTTGTAGTTCGGCTGGTGCAGGTGCCACAGGAACAGGATTTTCGCGTGGTCGGCGGCCATGGCCGGTTACACCTCCACTTCGAGGTCGCGTAGGTACTCCGCGGCCTCTTCCGGCGGTGTCGGATTGATGTAGAAGCCCGTGCCCCACTCAAACCCGGCGGTTTTGGTTAGCCGCGGGAACAGCTCAATGTGCCAGTGGTAATGCGCGTGCGCCAGCGGGAACTGCTCTTCCACCGCGTTGGGGGACGGAATGGTGTGCAGCACCAGGTTGTAGTTGATGTTGCCCAGCGCCTTGTACCACTTGAGCAGAATGATCCTCAGCACAAACGCCAGGTCTTTGAGCTCGCTTTCGGTTACCGACAGGAAATCGGCGTTGTGTTGCTTGGGGAAGATCCACAGCTCAAAGGGAAACATCGCCGCGAACGGCGAAATGACGATGAACGAGTCGTTATCGTATACCAGCAGATCGCCCGCATATTGTATCTGGTCAATCGTGTCGCAGAAGATGCAGCGCTTCTTCAGATTCCAGTGCGCCAGGCTGCCCTCCAGCTCCTCGGCAACTCGCTTCGGCACGATGGGCGTGGCGATAATCTGGCAGTGCGAGTGCGACAGCGACGCGCCGGCTACCTTGCCCTGGTTCTTGAACACCAGCACATACTCAAAGCGCTTGTCGCCGGTCAGGTCTTGAATGCGTTTCTGCATCACCCCGAAGATCTTCGCGATGTAGTCCGGTGAATGCTCGTGTATCTTCTTGAAGTGGTCATTGGACTCGATGATAACTTCGTGCGCGCCCACGCCGTTCATCTTGTCAAACATGCCGACGCCCTGGCGGTCCAGCCCGCCTTCGATGCGCAGCGCCGGGAACTTGTTTGGCGTGACCCTGATCTGCCAGCCGGGGGTGTTGGGCGCGGTGCCCGGATCGCGGACTGCCAGCACTTCCGGCGGGGTGGCGGTTTCATGCCCGGGGCAGAAGGGGCACTTGGCGGGCTCGCCCACATCCTCTTCTTCGGCGGCCACGAAATCGGAAGGCCGCTTCGCTCGTTCGGTCGCGATTATTACCCAGCGGTTAAGTACGGGGTCTTTTCTGAGTTCGGGCATGCGTGGATTATATCATCGGGCGCGCCCGCTCAGCGTGGCTTCGGCCGCCAATCTTCACCGCTCAAGGAAATGCCCCATCTCCCCCCAGTGCACCGTGGGAATGGCGATGCCCTCGCGGATGGCGGTGGCGTTCAGGTGGCTGATGCAGCCGGCGGAACAGGAGAGCGCCAGGTCAACATCCGCCTCCCGCCAGTGGCGTAGCTTCTTCACGCTCTGCGCGGCGGCGAACTCCGGGTAGCGCAGATAGAACATCCCGCCGTAGCCGCAGCAGCCGTCCACCTCGTGGAACTGCGTCGCGTCCAGCCCCCACTTCCGCAGCACGCCCTCCGCCGTGGCCTTGTCCCCCAGCGCATACGCCAGCGCGCAGGGGTTGTGCCACGCAATCTTCAGCCGCTCCCAGCCTGCCCGGAGCTTCGGTGCTGGCAACTGCGCATACAACTCCACATCCAGCACCGGCTGGGGCAGCTTTGCCAGCTCTTCCGCGCCCAAGACTTCGGGATAACGCTCCTTCACCGTCTTGAAGCACGTCGGATTGGTGAACAGCACCGCGTCGCAATCCACCCCCGCCAGCGCCCGCGCATACTTCCGCGCCATCAAGTGGAAGGCGGCCTCGTCGCCGGTGTTCAGCGCGCTGGCGCCACAGCAGGGCGCGTCCGGCACCAGCTTCAGCCGGTAGCCCAGGTGGTTCAGCAGCTTCACCGTCCCGGCAAACGCCTGCGGAGAATGGATGTCCGTCAGGCAGTCGGGGAAGTAGGCTAGGGTGCCCCGCTCCGGTGGCTGCACCTCCTGCCGCTCCACCTCCGCTAGCGACCATGCCCGCACTCCCGCCCCCGCCGGCAGCGGATACTCCTTGCCCAGCCAGAACGCCGCCGGATAGCCCGCCTGCAGAGACGTTTCACCTTTCTTTAACCTTGCCGCCGCCACCAGCTCCCGCAGCTTCTCATTCATCCGCACCCGCTTCACCGGCATCAGCGGCTGGAAGAACGCCGCCAGCGCGCTCAGCCCCCGCGTCACCCCGCGATTGGGAAGAATGTCGCGCATTATGCGCCTGAGCAGGAAGCTTGGCGGCTGTTTCCGCGCCAGTTCAAAGCGCATCGCCTCAAATATGGGAACGGTGGCCATCTGCGCCGGGCAGACTTCCAGGCAGTGGTAGCAACGCAGGCAGAAGTCCAGGTACTCCTGCAACTGCTGGCTGTGCGGCAGGTCCGGCGCGCCCACCGCCCCGTTGAGCAGGCTCGGCGGCAGCTGCGGGAAGTCGCCCCGCAGTGCGCTGGCGAGCAGTATCTTCCCGCGCGCGGCGTAGCCCTCGTTGCCCGTCTCCTCGTAGGTGGGGCACTCGTCGTGGCACTTCGCGCAGTAGGCGCATGACAGCGGATCCAGCTTGTATTCGCGCGTGGAACGCACCGTGCG
>CAZKNJ010000017.1:22299-24682 GCA_964554185.1 uncultured Planctomycetales bacterium
AAATGATAATCCCACGGGAACGCCAGCGTCCCCTCCACCGTAATCTTGCAGAAATCCGGCACATAGCCGTCGCCCGGATAATCGGCGTAGGCCGCGGTCTTGACCTCGGTGGGGTTGAACCGCTCCAGCGCCCGCCGCGCGATGCGCATGGTCTCGCCGGTGCGGCTGATGTCGTCCACTAAAAGCACGCGCTTGCCCGCGGCGTAGCGGTAGGGCTTGATGACCAGCAGCGGCTCCTCGCTCACGACCTCCATCATCACCCGCCGCGAGACCTTGATGGGGAAGAAGTCCACTTCCAGCGCGCTGGCGATGACCGCGCCGACGATGACGCCGCCGCGCGCGATGCCCACCACCAGCTCCGGCTGGAACTGCGCGCGGATGTTCTCCGCAAATTCGCGCACGCCGCGCCCGAACTCCTCCCACGTAAGCGTAATCAGCCCGCCGCTGTCAGGTGTGCCTTCCATCCGCTATCAAGTTACCCCATACTGGGCAAGGAGTCAAAGCGCCTTGAACTCGGGACTGGGGACTTTAGTCCCCAGATTCGTCGCTTAGCTGTCGGAATGTGGGGAATGAATTCCCCACTCCTTATAGATGAAGCTTACCCGCCTGTGAAGGGACTCGCCCGCGATTCCTTCATCAACCCCGGACTGGGGATTTCAATCCCCAGATTCTCCGTTTTCCTCCACAAACGCCGCCGGATTGGTGTAGTCGAACTTGGCCATTTCGCGGAGCAGGCGCCGAAGGTCATCTTCGCGCGGGTCGGGTTGCAGTTCGTAAGCCACGATCTCACTCTCAAAATCCGGTAGCCATGCGCTGCCTTCCTTGACGGGCGTGCACGTCATATTCTCAATGTCGTAATTGATGTACTGGCTTAGTGTTGATGCTGGTTGGGATTTTGCTGCGTCAACAGACTGCTTCCGCAGATCAACCATCCGCTCCAGTCCTTTGAGCGCATTTTTATCACCTTTCCAAACGCCTGCTTTCTCCACTCCGTCTGTCAGCGTCCTGACAAAGATGATAGCTTGTAGCATCTCAATGGTGCCAGCCCCATCCTGAAGGCCACGCGAACACGCATAGTGGTGAAGAACATTCAGCGTTGACATGTCACCCGGTTCACCCAGGCGGGAAAGACCGTCATCAAAAACGTCGCCATCGTATATCTTGGTCCTCGTAAGAAACCAGCGGCCGAGCCTGCAGTTTAGGAATGCCGCGAGGCCTGTGATTTGGCTGCTGGACAGATTGGAGTCCTTGCCCAGCAAGTAGCGTACGTAACCTACAGGAAATGGTGCAATGTACGTCTGAGTAGGCGCTCCAGTAGCCTGGCGGATGTTCTCAACAGCCTCATCGAAATAGCCGCAGCGATTGAGCCATACTGCCAATTCGCCGTAGTAGAAAGCCTGCTCTGGCGCAAGCTCAGTGCATTGGCGTATGCGTCTAGCCGTCTCCTCATCTTTTGCGGGCATCTCGCCATAGTTGTACTCAACTGCGTAGAGCCAATAGCTTACCGGGTCATCAGGCGCAGCTTGCACGGCTCGTTCTATCGCCTGGTTCACCGTTATTGTATGCGTTCGCTTACCGTAATTCTCGACCATGAACCGCAGTTGCCAGTATTCTGGCATATCGCCGTACTTGCGTTCGGCTGCTTTCAGCCACTTGTCGCTGGGGATGTTGTCAAATGAGCCGAGCCCCTCGTTAGTGAGATCCTTGCTCGTGAGCATCCGCACCGTCAGTGGCTTCAGCGCCGACACCATATCCCAGAAGAGCGCGTCCACGCGCTCGGGCGAGGAGTAGTAGAACCAGTGCTCATCGCGCGGCGGGGCTGTTGCACTGGCGCGGGGAAACAATGCAGGAAACAGTACGAAATGGGCCAAAACAAAGAACGTCACGAGCAGCAGCAGCATCACCGCTACCCACGGCCTGAAGAAAGGTTGCCTGGCTTTTTCCGGAGACTGCATCTGTTCCTCCGCATATCAGAGTATCGCCGCAGCCCCGAATTGTCAAAGCGATGCCCCTACCGCCCCTTCACGAAATCGGCGCCGCCGCGGCTTTCCGGCGCAGCCTTGCGCTTGGGCGCGGGGGTGGCCAGTAGCGAACGCTCGGCCTTGAGGCGCTTGAGTTCTTCGGTCAGCCGCGCGGTTTCTTTCTCATCCTCCGCCGACCGCGCCGCCGCCAGCAGCTTGGACGCCTCCTTCAGCATCCGGTCCAGCTCCAGCGCCCGCAACTCCCGCACCTTCGCCGCATACTCCGCGGTGGTGTAGCTGTCCTGCGCTTGCGCCTCGGCTTGCATCAGCCGCGCGCACAGCTCGGAAAGCTCCGGCGGAAACTCCGGGCTGGCACTGTCCTCGCCGCCCTCCACCACGCGCCGGTACAGCTCGCGGAACTT
>CAZKNJ010000017.1:24782-27687 GCA_964554185.1 uncultured Planctomycetales bacterium
GGGGAACAGCAGCACGTGCGGATAATGCCCGATGGCCATGAACTCCTCGCAGGAGCGCAGCGCCGCGCCGATGCCCGCCGCGTCCCCGTCAAACGCGAGGTAGAAGCGCTCGGTGAACCGCCCCAGCGTGGCGATGTGCTCGCGCGTGAGCGCGGTGCCGCAGGTGGCGACCGCGTTCACCACGCCCGCCTGGTGCAGCGAGATGATGTCCATGTAGCCTTCCACCACGAACACGCAGTCCTCGGCGGTGATGGCCTTGCGCGCGAGGTTCATCCCGTAGAGCAGCCGGCTCTTGTTGTAGAGCGGCGTGTTGCGCGTATTGAGGTACTTGGGCTCCTCGTCGCCCAGCGCGCGGCCGGCGAAGCTCACCACGTTCCCCGAGTGGTCGTAGAGCGGGAAGATTATGCGCCCGCGCATCATGTCCACCGGCTCGCCGCGCCGCCCCTCAATGCTGAGGTTGAGGTCCAGCAGGTCCTGCTTGCGCGCATTGCGCTCCAGCAGCGCCTGGGTCAGCCCGTCGGCCTCGGCGGGCGTCATCCCCAGCCCGAACTTGCGGATGGTGGCATCCGACAGGCCGCGCCCGTGCAGGTATTCCAGCGCGCGCTGCCCGTGGGAGGTGTTGGCCAGCTGCTTGCGGTAGTAGTTCGCCACCGCCTGCACAATGCGCTTGAGCACTTCGCGGCGCGAGAGCTTCACCTGCTCGTCCTTGCTGCGGTACTGCGAGAGGTCCACGTTGTAGCGGCGCGCCAGCAGCTCCACCACTTCGCTCATCTCCAGGTGCTCCACTTTGGCGATGAACTGGAAGATGTTGCCGCCGGCCTTGCAGCCGAAGCAGTGCCACAGGCCCGTCTCCACGTCCACGCTGAGCGACGGGTCCTTCTCCTGGTGGAAGGGGCAGGGTGCGAAGTAGCGGTTGCCCTTCTTCTTCAGGCGGATGTATTCGCTGAACAGCGCGTGGTAATCCATCCGTGCGGCCAGTTCGTCAAACACGCTCGCCATCGCGCAGCTAGTATACCAGCGAGCGCTGTAGGGCGGGGACCTGTGCCCCGCCGTCTTCCTCTTCCGGTACGCCGGGCTTTAGCCCGGCTCTTATTTCCAGGAGGGGCAGACTCCAGGCTGCCCATTCTGTGTGCAACCAACCGGCGGCCTGCGGTATCGCCCTGAGGGGCTCACCATCGAAGGAGAGTCCGCCGCTCCCGTTCTTCTCTTACTGTCGACTGGCACCTGACAGCTGGTAGCTGCTTCAGCGATAGACGCACCTGCATCCCACTGCTATAATCACAGGTTCGCACGCCCATTCGCGGCAAAACCCTGATTCTGGAGCGGATATGACACCGGTTGCAGTTGGCAAGAAGCGTAACATCTCCCTGGTGGGGCACGGCGGCAGCGGCAAGACCAGCCTCACGGAAGCGCTCGTGTTCTCGCAGGGCGTGGTGACCCGGCTGGGGAAGATTGAGGAGGGCAACACCCTCTCGGACAATACGCCGGAGGAAATCCGCAAGAAGCACTCCATCTACAGCTCGGTGGTGCCGTTCATCTACCGCGACCACCAGATAACGCTGATGGACACGCCGGGTTACCTGGACTTTATCGGCGAGATGGTCGCCGCGCTCTCCGTCTCCGACGGCGCGGTAATTGTGGTCAATGCGCAGGCGGGCATCGAGTCCCAGACCATCCGCGGCTGGGACCAGGCCGGCGACCTGAAACTGGCGCGCATGTTCGCCATCAACCATATGGACAAGGAGAACGCCAAGTTCGGCGAAGTAGTGGACTCGCTGAAGGAGGAGTTCGGCGGCGCGGCGGCGGTGCTGGCCATCCCTATCGGGTCGGCTGCTTCGTTCAAGGGCGTGGTGAATGTGCTCACGAAGAAGGCGTACACGCGCGAGGGCGACAAGACCAAGGTCGGAGACGTCCCCGCGGACATGAAGGACGCGGTGGACGCGGCGCGCTTCGAGCTGGTGGAGAAGATTGTGGAGCAGGACGAAGCGCTGTTTGAGCGCTATTTGGCCGACGAGAAGCTGACCGATGCGGAGCTCACCGCGGCGCTGGCGAAGGCCGTGCGCGCCGGGCAAGTTGCGCCGGTGGTGCCCACGGGGGCCACGCTGGTCGCCGGAGTGGATGCGCTGCTGGACGCGGTCGTTGATTTGATGCCGGCGCCGGACAGCCGCGGCAAGCTCAAGCTGCAGGACACCCACGGCAAGGATACCGAACTGCCGGTAAGCGCTGACGCTCCGCTGGCGGCGCGCGTGTTCAAGGTCGTGGGCGAATCCAAGCTGGGCGAGATGACCTACTTCCGGGTGGCCGCGGGCAAAATGCGCCCTGGCGACACGGTCTACAACTCCACGCAGGATGAAACCGAGAAGATACCAGCTATCGTTTCCATGGTCGGCAAAACCCGCAACGACCTCACCGAGGCCACTGCAGGCGACATCGTTGCCACCGTGAAGCTCAAGAGCACGCACATCGGCGACACCCTCTGTACCAAGGATCAGCCGGTGCTCCTGCCGCCCATCAAATACCCCAAGGCCGTGTCCTACGAAGCGATTGAGGTGGAGGACAAGGCGGTGCTGGAGAAGGTCTCCGCCGCGCTCAACCAGCTCCACGACGAGGACCCGACGCTGCGGCCGGAGAATAACGAGCTCACCCGCCAGCTGGTGGTGTACGGCATGGGCGAGCTGCACCTGGCGGTGGCGCGCGAGAAGATATCCGAGCGCTTCGGGGTGAAGATTGAGTGGACTAAGCCGCGCATCCCGTTCAAGGAGACCATCAAGAGCGCCGCGCAGGCGCAGGGCAAATACAAGAAGCAGACCGGCGGGCGCGGCCAGTACGGCGACGTGTGGCTGAAGCTGGAGCCGCTGCCCGACGCGGACTTCGAGTTTGTGAACGGCATCGTCGGCGGCGTGGT
>CAZKNJ010000017.1:27787-30996 GCA_964554185.1 uncultured Planctomycetales bacterium
CCTGACCAAGCGCTACGGCGCGCTTACGGCGGTGGACGGCATCTCATTCAGCGTGCCGCGCGGGGAGATCTTCGGCTTCCTGGGCCTGAACGGCGCGGGGAAAACCACCACTCTGCGCGTCCTGGCGGGCATGCTGGAAGCCGACTACCAGGACATCTTCATCGCCGGCCACAGCCTGCACCGCGAGCCGTTACGGGTGAAGGCCTCCATCGGCGTAGTCATGGACGAGCCGGTGCTGTATGAGCAGCTGACCGCCTACGAGTTTCTGGAGTTCGCCGGCGCGATGTACGGACTGCCGTCCGGGGAGCTGCGCCCGCGCGCTATGGAGATGCTGGAGCTGGTGGACCTGACGGCCAACGCGGGCAAGTTCATCGCCGACTTCTCGCGCGGCATGACCCAGCGCCTGAGCCTGGCGGCGGCGCTGCTGCACCGCCCGGAGGTTCTGCTGCTGGACGAGCCTTTCACCGGCATTGACGCGCTGGGCGTGCATGACATGAAGGAAATGCTGCGCCAGCTCGCTGCCGGCGGCGGAACCGTCTTCTTCTGCTCCCACATTATGGAGATGGTGGAGAACCTCTGCACTTCGCTTGCGGTCATCCATCAGGGTAAGCTAGTGTACGCGGACACGCTGACCAATATGCGCCGCACCCACACGGGCGAGTCGCTGGAACAGGTCTTCCTTTCGTTGATTGGTAAAAACCATGCTAACAAGCAGGCTGCAGGCGGCGGGTAAGCTCAAGTGGCGGCTCGTGCGCAACTTTGCGCGCCGGCGTCCGGCGGAGGCGGCGCTGCGGCTGTTGATGGTGGGATTCATGCTGTTGGCCTTCCTGCCGGCTGCGGTTATGACCGCGCAGGGGGCCGCGCACCAGAGCCTGGGCTGGCTGTGGTCGGGGGGGTATCTCTGGCTGCTGTTCGCCGCCGTGACCATGGGCCAGCTAACCATTGGCAGGCTGTGGAACAGCATTGACCTGGACCAGCTTTCAGCCTTTCCGCTCAGTGGAATGGACTTCTTCGGCATTGTCCTGCTCGACTCCGCGCTGAGCGAAATGCTGATCATCTGGCTGCTTTATCTTGGCCCCATAGTTGTGCTTCTCTTCGCCCGCCCCCTCAGCCTGCTGGTGCTCCTGCCCTCCATGCTTTTGTTCGCGCTCTTCCTCTTAGGCTGGGCTTACCTGCTTTCCGGGCTGCGGTCATACCTCATATCCCGCGGCGCTTTTCAGGTTGTCGCCCAGGTGGTTTCGCTAGCCGTCCTGCTGTACATCGGCGCCTTCTTGCTCCTGCCCGGTCTGGCGGACGGAGGCCAGGCGTACCTGACCATGGGTTACTGGGAACACCGGCTCGCTGCCGCGCAGGCGTTCCTAGCGGGATGGATGCCCTTCCTTCGTGCAACCCCGCCGGGGCTGGCGGCCGACTGCTTCGCTCTGGCCATCCGCGGCGAACTGGGGCCGACTGCGTTGAAGTTGCCGCTGCTGGCGCTGGAGACCATCGCGGTGCTGGCGTTCATGTATCCGGTTACGCGGGCCGCCCAGCGCGGGCTCATCACTCTCGGCATCACACAGCCGAAGCGGGGCCAGGAAGCAGTGCGGCGCCGTTTCGCCACCAGGCCCCCATTCGGCGCGGGCTGGCCGGAACGCTTCGCCGGCATCGGTTTCTGGCAGCTCGTGCGGAAGGAATGGCTGTATGCGCGCCGGTTCCAGGTCATCGTCATGCAGGTGTTTTTGGCGCCTATGGGGTGGCTCTTCTGCGTCCTGTTTCTCTGGATAGGAGAGGAGGTCTTTCCACCCAGCGCCGCCAAATGGATGCTGGCGGGCGCGGCGTTCATCTCCTGCTGGTTCGCCTGCGAGGTGTTCGCGCAGAAGTTCAACTGGGACGGTCATTCAGCTGGTTTCTTGTTCCTTACTCCGCTGCCGCGCGAGACAATGCTGGCAGCCAAGAGCTTCGCGGTAATGGCGCCGGTGGCGCTGGTAAATCTGGCGGGGCTGCTGGTTGCGTGGAGCCTCACCGCCGCGTCGGCCGCGGCCCTTCTGTGCGCCTTCACTCTGCTGGCCTGCGGCCTCTTCATCAGCGACGCTCATGGCGACATCATCTCGTCACTGGCGCCGGTCAATCTCCAGTTCGTGCACGGCGCCAAGAAGCGGCGCACCCTGGGCCAGCGCGGCTGCATCACTGAGTTCCTCTTGCACATCGCGACCTTCCTGTTGCTGCTAACTCTCCTGCCGCTGTTCGCCGTGCTGCTGCCGGGGCTCATTCTCGACAGCCTGCTCTGGGCGATGGCCGGCTCAGCGCTGTGCGCCGTGGCCACCTGGTTCTACTGCCGCTTGTTGCAGCGCGAAGCGGTGAAGCTTCTTTTGCTGCGCGAATCCGCCATCTGGCGCACGCTCAAGGAGCGCCCCTAGAGGCGGTGAGAGTCCTGGGCAATCCTGCCATTCCCCCAAGTATGCAACAATAGATATGCCCGCGGACGGGTATTCCGGCGGGTATTGTGAGGGCGCTTCTGGATGAACCGGCGGCGCGATTTCCGAGGAGGGAAACAATGGAGCTCAAAGGATCACGCACCGAACGCAACCTGCTCACCGCCTTCGCGGGCGAGTCGCAGGCGCGCAACCGCTACGCCTACTGGGCCAGCAAGGCCAAGAACGACGGTTTCATTCTGGTGCAGGCTATCTTCGAAGAGACCGCCAACCAGGAAAAGGAGCACGCCAAGCGCCTGTTCAAGTTTCTGCAGGGCGGCGACGTTGAGGTCAAGGCCTGCTACCCAGCGGGCGTAATCGGTACTACCAAGGAGAATCTTATCGCCGCCGCCGAGGGCGAGCTGCACGAGCACTCCGAGATGTACCCCGACTTCGCCAAGGTCGCGCGGGAAGAGGGCTTCAACGACATCGCCACGGTGTTCGAGAAGATAGCGGTGGCCGAGAAGTACCACGAGGAGCGCTACCGCAAGCTCGCGGCCAAGATTGACGACGGCACCATGTTCGCCAAGACCGCGAAGGTGTGGCGCTGCCGCAACTGCGGCTACTTGCACGAGGGCGACGGCGCGCCCGAAGTTTGCCCCGCCTGCGCCCATCCCCGCGCGCACTTCGAGGCCTTCGGCGAGTATTTCTAAGCCGCGCGCGCGATGAGCTAGAATCGGCGCCGTGCCGAAGGTATTCCTGGCCGACAATATGGACGTGCTGCCGGAGCTTCCGGCGGCCAGCGTCCACCTCGTTTAC
>CAZKNJ010000017.1:31096-37429 GCA_964554185.1 uncultured Planctomycetales bacterium
TCAACGAGATTATCTGGGCTTACGACTACGGCGGGCGCAGCCGCACGCGCTGGTCGCCCAAGCACGACAACCTCCTGTGGTACGCCAAGGACCCGCGCGACTACACCTTCAACTACGGTGAGATTGACCGTGTGCCCTACATGGCGCCCAATCTGGTTGGCCCGGAGAAGGCTGCGCGCGGTAAGACGCCCACCGATGTGTGGTGGCACACGATAGTGCCAACCGCGGGTAAGGAGCGCACCGGCTATCCCACGCAGAAGCCGCTGGGATTGCTAATGCGCATAGTCCGCGTGCACTCCAATCCCGGCGAGATGGTGCTGGACTTCTTCGCCGGCAGCGGCACCACCGGCGAGGCCGCCGCGCGCCTGGGCCGCGACTTCATCCTGGTGGACAACAACGCCGCCGCGCTGGAAGTCATGCAGCACCGCCTGGCCTTCGCGCAGCCGGAAGTTGTGCGCCGGACATGAATGCTGGAAACACGTATTCTGTTGAAAAATGTATGCTCCGCGGGAGGGACTTGAACCCCCAACCTACTGGTTAACAGCCAGCCGCTCTGCCAGTTGAGCTACCGCGGAATGCGAACAAAGATTATACCAAACAGCGGGTTCTCCCGAAACGCCTCGTGTACAATAATCACGTTCCATAGAGGAGGGGACCGGCGACCATGAACTACAACATCCACCCCGATATCGCCTACGAACCGCTCCAAGTCATTGACGCCGGACGGCTGGCGGACGAATGCCCCGAGAAGTGGTGGAACCAGTCGCTGTGCCGGGTGAATGACTGCGTCGTGCGCCTGGGCGTCTTTGAAGGCGAATTCCACTGGCATAAACACGACCGCGAGGACGAGCTCTTTTTCGTGCTGGAAGGGAAGCTGCTGCTGGACCTGGAGGGACGCACGGTGGAGCTATCGCCACGGCAGGGGATGATGGTCCCGCGCGGTGTCCAGCACCGAACGCGTGCCGAAATCCGCACCGTCGTGCTGATGGTGGAAGCCGCCACGGTGCAGCCGACAGGCGACTGACGCCAGCCAGCGTCTTACTCCACTTCCACCCGCTTCCGCCAGGCCGGCAAATCCGCCATCAGCTTGCGGGCGAATTCCTGCGCCGCCGCCTCATCCACGCCCTGCACGTCCTGAATGAACTGCGTCATCGCCGCGAGTTTCTCTTCGTAGGACTGCATGGTGCCGTCCGGATGCGCGCAGTACTTGCAGTACTTCTTGGTTTCGTCGCCCAGCGGGTAATCCTCCGCCCTCTCCAGCGGCAGCCCGCAGGCAATGCAGGTTTTCGCCTTCTTGATGGGCAAATCAGCCTCCTTTGCGCGCAGGTATCCGTACGCGCTGCGGCGCATCAGTATTGTAGCGGAAAAGGAGGTTGAACCTAGCCCTTGGTGGCCTCCGCGCGATCTTCAGCCGTCAGGTTGGCCAGCCGCTTGACCTCCTGAACGCTCAGGCCCAGGCCCTTGGCCACCCGCGAGCCGTACTCCACGTCGGCCTTATAGAACAGGGCGCACTGGCGCAACTGGATCCGCTTCTGCGCCCCGCCGAGATGGGCCACGATGTTGCCCACCAAATGCTCACGGTCGGTATCGTTCATCGCCTTGCGGTACAGGTCGCCCGCCTGCACGAAGTCATCTTGCGGATAGGCGGGCTTATGGCGCGCGGCCAGCCCCGCCACGTCAATGGGGGGCTCCATCGCCGACGGATCCGGCGCAGGCCCGTCGAAGCTGTTCGGATAGTAGTTGGGCGCCCCATCTCCGTCCAGGTTCTGGCGCATAACACCGTCGCGCTGGTAATTCGCGATGGCCGCGGCCTTGGCCCGGTTCACCGGCAGCTGCTCATAGTTGGGCCCCAGCCGGTGGCGGTGGGTGTCGTGGTAGGCGAACAGCCGCCCCTGCAGCATCTTGTCCGGCGAGGGGCCGATGCCGGGCACGAAATTCCCGGGCGAGAACGCCGCCTGCTCCACGTCGTCGAAGTAGTTCTCCGGATTGCGATTCAGCACCATCCGGCCCACGACAATGGGCGGATAGTCCGCGTGCGGCCAGACCTTGGTGATGTCAAACGGGTCAAAGCGGTACTTCGCCGCATCCTCCGGCGGCATGATCTGCACTTCCAGCCGCCACGAAGGATAGTCCCCCCGCTCAATCGCCTCATATAGGTCGCGGGTGGCGTGATTCGGGTCGGAGCCGGCCATCGCTGCGGCTTCCTGCCGGGTGAGATTCTTCACCTTCTGCTCGGTCTTGAAGTGAAGCTGCACCCAGAAGTACTTCCCCTTTTGGTTGTACCACATGTACGTGTGGCTGGAGTATCCGTTCATGTGCCGGTAGTTGAAAGGCGTGCCGCGGTCGGAGAACAGGACGGTTACCTGGTGGACCGACTCCGGCGTTAGCGAGAGAAAGTCCCAGAACATATCCGCGTCCGGCAGGTTGGTGCGCGGGTGCCGTTTCTGGGTGTGGATGAAGTCGGGGAACTTGATGGTGTCCCGGATGAAGAAGACCGGCGTGTTGTTGCCCACCATGTCGTAGTTGCCTTCTTCGGTGTAGAACTTGAGGGCGAAGCCGCGCGGGTCCCGCGCCGAATCGGCCGAGCCCCGCTCCCCGCCCACGGTGGAAAACCGCGCGAACAGGTCGGTTTTCTTGCCCACCTTGGAGAGGAAGGCCGCCCGCGTGTACTTACTTACGTCGTTCGTCACCTCAAAGTAGCCGTAAGCGCCTGCGCCCTTGGCGTGAACCACCCGTTCGGGTATCCGTTCGCGGTTGAAGTGAGCCAGTTTCTGCAGGAGATGAACGTCCTGCATAAGGATGGGGCCGCGCTCACCGGCGGTGATGCTGTTCTGGTCGTCCGCCACCGGCGCGCCCCACTCGGTGGTTAGTCTTTTCTTGCGTTTAGCCATAGGTGTCTCCTTTGCCATGATAGCTTTGTATACCACGGCAGTAATCTAAGTATTCTAATGAGTACAATAAATCGCGTCCTCGCTCAAGCGATTGCGCCAATCCTAATGCCTACAATCCCAGCTGCCGCTTGAGCTCGGTTTCCGCCTCGCGCGGGTCGGCGCTGCCACGCGTGAGTTTCATCACCTGGCCCACCAGCGCCTTCACTGCCTGCACTTTGCCGGCGCGAATGTCCGCCACCGCTTTCTCGTTGGCGGCGATGACCTCCGTGCACACGGCCTCCAGCTCGCTTCCGCCCACCGCTTGGTCGTGGCCGAGATGCGAAATCGCCTCTTCCACCGGCATTCCCGTTTCAAAGCAGTGCGCAAACACTTCTTTAGCCTGCGTGGAATTGAGCCGGCCCGCATCCCGCGCCAATACTAAGTCGGCAATGTGCTGCGCGGTGATGCGCCCTTCGCCCTGCGCGCGGCGCGGCCGGTACTCCATCAGCACCCAGTTGGCGCACTCGCGGTAGCCCTCCGAAAGCTGGCACGCGCCCACCAGCAGGTCGAGCGCTTCCCCGTCTTGCGTCAGTACCGCCACTTCGTCCGCCCGCAGCTCCGTCTCCTTCTCCAGGAAGTGCGCCAGCTGCGCGGTGCCCGCCAGGAACTCTTTCTTCTCCGCGTTCCATTCCAGCCGCACGTAGGTCTGCTCATACCGCCGCCGCGCCTCTGCCAGGTCGTCGTCGCTCAGCACCAGCGGCGGCAGGTCCGGCTCGTCAAAGTAGCGGTAGTCGTCCTGCGTCTCCTTGATGCGCGTGGGGACGGTGCGCTGCTCCGCTTCGTCCCACCGCAGCGTGCAGGCCAGCACTTGCTTCCCGTCCTCATACAGCGCCGACTGCCGCGCAATCTCCGCCTCCAGCGCCTTGCGGATGGTGGCGAAGGAGTTGAGGTTCTTTATCTCCGTTTT
Organism: uncultured Planctomycetales bacterium; assembly: GCA_964554185.1. Taxonomy (GTDB): domain Bacteria; phylum 4484-113; class 4484-113; order 4484-113; family 4484-113; genus CAZKNJ01. Next base: position 34,934 of record CAZKNJ010000017.1, read on the forward strand.
GGTGCGCAGTTCGTCGCTGCCCACCGGACGCACCGACACGTTCGGCTCACAGCGGAAGCTGCCATCCTCCATGTTGGCGTCCGACACCCGCAGCCGCCGCAGCACCTGCCGCAACTCCTCCGCGAACGCAATGGCCTCCGCCGCGCCGTGAAACACGGGCTTGGTGACCACTTCCAGCAGCGGCACCCCCGCGCGGTTGTAGTCCAGCAGAATGCTCCCGCCGCCCTGGTAGAAGATCTTGGCGGTGTCCTCCTCCAGGTGCGCCCGCTCCAGCGCCGCACGCCTTATCTCACCCTCATGCCGGTATTCTAGGCTCCCGCCCGCCAGCAGCGGCGTCTGGTACTGCGTGATCTGGTAGCCCTTGGGCAGGTCGGGGTAGAAGTAGTGTTTGCGGGCGAAGATGCTCTCGCGGGCAATCTCCGCGCCAGTGCGCAACCCCAGCACCAGCGCCAGCAGCACGCTCTCGCGGTTCAGCACCGGCAGCACCCCCGGATGCCCCAGGCACACCGGGCAGATATGCCGGTTGGCTTCGCCTATCTCTTTGGTGTTGACCACGGGGCAGCGGCAGTACTGCTTGCTGCGCGTCTTCAGGTGCGCATGGAACTCCAGCCCGATTACCGCTTCGTATTCCATCAGCCCGCAAACCCCGCGAGTTCTTCCGCAATCAGCGGCGGCATCCGGTATTTCATCCCCGCCGCGTCCTCATACAGCCGCGCCGCCGCCAGCAGCCGTCCGTCCTGCCCCCTCGGCGCCATCAGCTGCACCCCCACCGGTAAACCGGCCTCGCTCAGCCACGCCGGCAGTGACACCGCCGGAATGGACGCCAGGTTGGCCAGCACCGTGCAAAGGTCGCCCAGGTACAGCGCCACCGGGTCCTGCGCCTTCTCGCCAATCTTGAACGCCGCGGTGGGCGAGGTCGGCGTGAGCAGGAAGTCCACTTCCTGGAAGCGCTGCGCCACCGCCTGCGACAGCGCGTAGCGCACCCGCCGCGCTTGGTTGTAGTATTGCTCGGCGTAGCCGGCCGACAGCACGTAGGTGCCCAGCAGGATGCGCCGCGTCACCTCTTCGCCGAAGCCTGGCGTGCGCACCTTCCGGTACTGCTCCTGCAGCCCGAGCGCGATATCCGCCGGGAAGCCCGCGCCGTAGCGCACCCCGTCGTAACGCGCCATATTGGACGACACCTCCGCCGGGCACAGCACGTAGTAGCACGCCAGCAGCTTATCCACCATCGGCAGGTCCACCCACTTCACCGTGCACCCCGCGCGCTCCAGTATGCGCACGCTCTCCTCGGTGAGCGTCCGCACTTCCGCGTCCACTTCGTCGCCCATGAGCTGGCGCACCACGCCGATGGTGCAGCCCTCCACCGATGCGCGGTCCTCCGCCATCCGCATGAAATCAGCCTCCGGCGGCGTGCAACTGGTAGCGTCCAGCGGGTCGGGCCGCGCGATGGTGTTGAGCACTAGCGCTGCATCCTTCACGTCCCGCGCCACCACCGATATCTGGTCCAGGCTGCTTACGAACGCGATGAGCCCGTAGCGGCTGACGAATCCGTAGCTGGGCAGGAAGCCCACCACGCCGCAGAAGCCCGAGGGCTGGCGCACGCTGCCGCCGGTATCCGACCCCAGCGCCACCACGCTTTGCAGCGCCGCCACCGAAGCCGCTGCGCCGCCCGACGACCCGCCCGGCACCCGCGCGAGGTCCCACGGGTTGTGCGTCACGTGGTAGCCCGAGTTCTCGGTGGAGCTGCCCATGGCGAACTCGTCCAGGTTGGTCTTGCCGGTGAGGAAGTTGCCCGCGTCCAGCAGGTGCTGCACCGCCGTGGCGTTGTAGGGTGGGGTATAGCCCGCGAGCACGCGGCTGCCCGCCGTGGTGGGAAAGCCGCGCGTGATGATGCAGTCCTTCACCGATACTGGTATCTGCGAGAGCCTCGCGGCTCCATTCCCACTGCGTTGCACAGTCTGGCCGCCCACGCCATTCCCCGGCTGCGCCAGCGTGATGAAGCTCTGCACCTTCGGCTCCACCTGCGCGGCGAACCGCAGCTGCGTTTCATAGAACTCCGCCGGGCTGGCCTCGCCCGCGGCGAACTTCGCCATCAGCTCGTGGGCCGTGAGTGCCAGCAGCTCCTTCACGCCCCGTCGTCCTCCAGGTCGCCGATGCGCCCCACGCCGTAGCGCCGGGGGAAGCCCTCCGGCAGCTCATAGTCCCGCGGCTCGTCTTCCGCCGGCTGCTGCTGGGGCTTGCTCACCATCAGCGGCACGCCGCGCTCGTCCGTCCTGGACGCCTTGATTTCGTCCACGAACGCGAGCACCTTCTCAAACTTGCGCGCGAACTCCTCCTTTTCGCCCTCGGTGAGCTCCAGCCGCGCCAGCATGCACAAATGCCGCAGTAATTCCTCCATCGCTGGCCATTATATCAGGGGGGAATCCTCTTCTGTAGGGCGGGGACCCGTGCCCCGCCGGGTAGGCTGGGCTGACTAGCCCAGCTCTTGGTCGGGAC
>CAZKNJ010000018.1:0-3490 GCA_964554185.1 uncultured Planctomycetales bacterium
ATCCCCCATCCGTCCAGATGGGCGATGCCGTACAAGTGCCATTCGCCGGTCCAGTCAAACACCAGAAACCAGAAATCGTTGTCGTAGGCGATGTCGTACGGACACTCAGGATCGCTTTGTTCGCCAGTGCTGAAATACTGCACGAAGTGGTACTTGTCCTGCCAGATGAAAGTCATGTTGGCCGGCTCCCGGGTGAATGCATCCAGCTCGCGCCCATCGTTCTCCTGCATGATGTCGGCCAGCGAGAGTCCGTCCTTTGTGGGCCAGTCGATCATAGCCAGCCCGGCGTCACTTTCCTCGCCATCAAGTTGCCGGTCGCCCCATCGGCCGCGCCAGACGATTTCGGGTGCTCGACCGTAGATAGGGAATCCTGACCCATCCGCCCATCCCAGAAAGTACAGATGGTCGTCCTCGAGGATTGTAGGGATTTGGTCCCAGCCATAGTAGATGATGGGAGAGGGATTACCGCCGCTGTGCCCGGAGTCAATCCACAGCCCATCCCAGGGGTTGCAGAGGCTCTGTAGCGCTACGAGGTCCTTGCTGATGATTGCCTGTTCGGCCTTCTCGGTGAGTGCCATTATTTCCACCCGGTCCTCGTCGTCAAGTTTGCTCAGGGCGAAGGCCGGCGTGGCGGCACAGGCGACTGTCGCCATCATTGTGGCAATCACACAGATGTTACTTAGTTTCATAAACACTTCCTCAGTTCAGCCTACCGGGGCGGCGCTCATATCCCCCAGCCGTCCAGGTGGGCGAGGCCGATGAGCTTCCATTCGGGCTTAGCGCTCATGCGCGAGAGGTCAAACACCATAAACCAGTACTCGTTGTCGAAAGGCTCAGCCGGGTCGCCGTCCGCGCCCGCCGAGAAGTACTGCGCGTAGTGGTAAACGCCGTCCCAGCGGAAGAGCACATTCGCCGGCGGCACGGTGAAGCCGTCCACCGCCCAGCCGTCGTTGTCGGCTATCAGCTCGGGCAGCGGTGCGGCCTGCACCGGCCACGGGCTTTGCTGCAACTCGCCGGTGCCCACGTCGTGTACTTCCCAGCGGCCCTCCCAGATAATCTCGCCGGTGCGGCCGAAGACGGGCAGCCCAGTGCCGTCGGCCCAGCCGAGGAAGTACAGGTGGTCGTCCTCCAGCATCTGCGGAATCTGCTCCCAGCCGTAGTAGATGACCGGCAGCGGATCGCGCCCGAGCTGCCCCGCGTCTATCCACAAACCTTCCCAATGGTCGCAGTAGCCTTGCAGCGCCACCAGATCGCGGGCGATGATGGCGTCCTTCACGCTCTCGGCGGTGGTCAAGAGCGTCACTTTGTCTGCGTCGGTGAGCGGCGCCAGGGCGTGCGCGGTGGTCGGCAGTACCAGGACAACCAGCAGAAGGGCAACGGTGAGTATTCGTCTCATTTGTTCGCCTCCCTGAATGGATTCTAGCGCATCGGTGGTAGTATTGGGCGATGCACATATGTAATGAAACGCCACGGCGGCACGTGACCTGGATTCGCTTCCTGTTCTGGGTGATTGCCTTTATCATCACCGCGTTTTCGGCAGTTTACCAGCGGGTCACAGGGCCGACCTATCCGCTGAGGGGAGAGGTGTTTGTTGCCGGACAGGAAGTGGACTACGAACTGCCGCGCAATGCGGAGACCACCGGAGACGCGGTCGTCCGAATAGACGTGCCGGCAACGGTTGACGGAACGACAGTGTGGCGGCGCTTCAAGACAGATGATCCATATACTGAGACCAGCATGGTGCGAGACGAGAAAGGCTTGACAGCGCACCTGCCGGCGCAACCGATGGCGGGCAAGCTTCAATACCATATCGTGCTGAACGACGGCGGCAAGACCGCGATGGTGCCGCCCGAAGGCGCGACGGTCATCCGCTTCAAAGGCCACGTGCCGCTGTGGGCGATGCTCCCGCATATCCTGTTCATGTTTCTGGCGATGCTGCTCGCCGCGCGTACGGGGCTGGAAGCCATCGGCGGCCTGGGGCGGCTGCGCAGCCATATGTGGGGCACCTTCGCGTTTCTCATCGTAGGGGGATTCATCTTTGGCCCGTTGGTGCAGCACTATGCCTTCGGCACCTGGTGGTCGGGCGTGCCTCTCGGCTACGACCTAACGGACAACAAGACGCTAATAGCGCTGGTGGCGTGGGTGATTGCGCTTATCGTCATCGGTATCCGCCGCCCCGTCCGCGCCCGCGAGCGCTGGGCGGCGTTCCTGGCGGTAGTGGTGATGCTGGGCATCTTTATGATCCCGCACAGCCTCTACGGCTCCGAGCTGGACTACTCCAAGCTGGAAACCGGCGTGCCGGTGCACGAGGCGATTGGCTCGGGGTAGCTAGCTAAGCGACTGAGGCACCTTAAGCTACAATCCTCTCGCGCGAAACCTCGCGCCGGGAGGGACGAATGCGGACGCTTTTCCATGCGCTTCTACTGACAACTGCGGCAGTTCTTTTCTGCGGTTGCTTTTCCGCTCAGGCGGCCGAGAACGTGTATATGGGCGTGCAGATGACGGCGGTTTCCGAGCCGCCGGGGATACAGGTGGAGGTGGTGCGCGATTCACCGGCGGAGCGTAGCGGTCTGCGCAGCGGGGACATCATCATTGCGATTGAGGGCACGGCGCTTGCGGGCGATCCGGCGGGATTCCTCGCGGTGATGGAAGATGCGCTGCAGGGCAAGCAAGTAGGCGACCCGCTGAAGCTCACGGTTTACCGCGCCGGGCCGCAGATGGTGCTCACCATTGACGGCGAGAAGTATGTGACGGAAGACCCTTTGGGCGAGTTGGAAGCACTCGCGCTGAACGCCGCGCCCGGGCAGCACCTTTCGCTTTCAGTGGTGAATGAGCCTGCCACGCTCACGCTGACGATTACACTCGGCGCCAGGCCGGAAGCGGGCACAGGCACCGTCCCGCCAAATGAGGAGCTGTATCCCGGAGCGCAAGACCAGCATCCCGAGGTGCGCGAGCTGATGGACACTCTCATCGGCGTGGCTGGCATCCGCGCCGAGTGCGACGACCTGTGGCGGCGGCTGGACGCCCGCGCAACGCCGGACGACGGCTACCGGCTGAAGCGCGTGTCTTACCTCCTGCGCGACGGGCTGAAAACCGAAGCGATGACGCGCGGCCTATCGGATGAGCTGATCAACCGCGCAGGCGAGGGCGTGAATGGATGCAATGGAGTATTGGAATCTGTGCGCGAGATGCTGGACCTTCCGGTGCTGAAGAGCGCGCAGATGCCGCTAGCCACTGGCCTGTCCGCAGAAAAACACCTTGAACAGATCTACGGCGTGCTGGAAACCGCGGCGGCGCATGTGCAGGCCGCTTTCGCCGACTTCACCGACGAAGAGAAAGCGTTTCTGGAGTCGCAGCGCGAGGAGCTGACGGACGTCTTCTGCTGGATGACGTACATCCACGAGGATGACAACCGCGCGCGGATGCGCGGCAACCTCAAGCTGGTAGAGCTGGCCAAGCGCATTGACTACCAGGAGTTGATGCTGGCGCA
>CAZKNJ010000018.1:3590-6633 GCA_964554185.1 uncultured Planctomycetales bacterium
TGCGCTACTCCCAGGGCAGCGGTTCCATGGGTGTGGGAATGCTCATTGACCTGAGCGGTGACGACGAATACGTGGGGCTGCAATGGTGCCAGGGCACGGGCTTTATGGGCGGCGGATTGCTGCTGGACCTGCGAGGCGATGATGTTTACCGAGGCGAGGAACTGATGCAGGGCGCGGGCATCTTCGGCTGGGGCGTGAAGCTGGACTATGACGGCAACGACTACACCGAAGCGCAGTGCAAGTCGCAGGGCTTTGGCGGCGCGCGCGCGGTGGGGCTGCATATTGACCTGCACGGCGACGACTTCTGCTACGCCAAGGGCAAGTATCCCACCAACTACGGCGATCCTGGCATCTTTGACGCCTGGTCGCAGGGCTGCGCGCAGGGCTTTCGGGGCTACGCCTCCGGCGGCATTGCCGCGATGATTGACGTGCACGGAGACGACTACTACGAAGCGGGCAACTTCTCCCAGGGCGGCGGCTACTATTTCGGGCTGGGATGGCTGCACGACACCATCGGCAATGACCACTACGTCGGTTCGCGCTACAACCAGGGCTTCTGCGCCCACCAGGCGGTCGGCTGTTTCCTGGATGATGCCGGCGACGATTGGTACCAGACGCGCCAAGCGGTGGCGCAGGGACTGGCCTGGGACGAATGCGTGACCATGTTCGTGGAGGCCGGCGGGGACGACCGTTACGAGGGCGGCACCGGATTTTCCCAGGGCGCGTCGGCGCACAACTCGCTGTGTGTGTTCTGGGATCGCGGTGGAAAGGACACCTACGACTACGTGCCGGGTCAGGCGCGCGCGGGTGGCAACGATTACCATGGCGGTACTTCGCTCTCGCTGTTCATTGACGAGTATGGTGCCGAAGACATCTACAACTGCGAGCAGTCGGCGAACAACCTCATCAAGTGGTGGCCGGAATACGGTATCTTCTGCGACCTGCCGGGGAGCGCGAGACAAATACTGTGGGACAACGCCTGGACGGCGCTGATTCCGGCCTCCGCAGAATAGCCGAGTGCTACCCGCCCTCGGGGGGAGCCGGCGGCGGCTGATTGCCCGCAGTTTCCGTATAAGCCTTCTGTCGCGTGGTAAACATGCCCGCACGCTCACCGATCGTTAATTCACCCTAAACACTGAAGAGCCCTCTTTTTTAATGATTGATATTTGCTTGAAGCTATGATTAAATAAAAAAGGTCGTATAATTGAAGGAAGGGATAAATAAGATGAATCTCTCAAGGATTTTCCTGCAGCAGTTTGTGGTTATCTGCGCTTTACTATTGAGTCTGCCAGCCTTGGCAACCGAACTGCAAGTCACTTATTCCTCAGCGGGTGGGTATTATTATCCCGAGGGGTATTACAGCTCGTTCTTTGGGAATGACGTACTGATCGGCTACAGCATCACAGGTAACACATCGCCAGTCGCCAGTGTCCAGGTTATGGTGGAGAATCAAGAGGATGAATGGACATGTTTGGGGTCTTCGGTTTCAGGCTACTACGATTTTACACCGGCGTATTTCACGAGTTTCGTACCATATTTCCTTGTTTTCTTTGAGGACCATACGATTGGTCTTTTCTATGCGGATAACTACCTGTTATCCTGGGCAAACGAGGAGCAATACAACGAGTTTGAAGGGGAATCCATTAGTCCTGCGGTCATGCCGGGTGACCCGTACTACAATAATCCGACGCACACTTGCTCCGTGCTAATGTGCACCCACGGTGAATGCCTGTTACACTATATCGAGGTGCTCAACGGGCATCCTTGCAGCGAGTTCCCTGATAATTGCCAGACCGACGATGATTGCTAACTGGGAGGCGAATCATGAGATTTTTTACAAAAGCAATTCTCATTGCGGGGATTTCGTCTATTGCATACTTGATCGCCGTATTCCCCGCTGCTGGCGCCTGTGACAAGCCTCTGCTGCTGCAAAAGAGTGCTGACGGGACTCTCAGCGAACAGGAGTCGAAACGCCTGAACCAGACCATGAAGTGGTGGCTAAAGCGATGTGACGAGTTCGCCGAGAAACAGAAAAGCTATCTCGCCTTTGTGGAGAGCGCAGAGCCTGGCTCCGAGGAACTCTGGCAGCGAAAGGAGGATTTCTTCAACGAGGCCCTTAGCCTTATTCAGTTTGGGCTGGAGGCTTACGCTTCGCTTAACGATGGGATGTATCCTTACAGCCTGGGAGCCTTCGTTTGCTCCGGTATGACGGAACAGCTTCCACTGAATCCCTTCACTGGAGAGCCTTTTAAGGAGAAAGGGCTTGCCACCCTCGCTGGAGGAGAGGATTCGGCTGTAGGTTACGTGCCTGAATACGTCCGCGAGCGCGATACACTCGTAGTAGTCGGCTACTGGCTGGTCGTGGTGTCGCCGGAGATTTGCCGTTTGGAACCGGATTTACAGCTGCCCGTGCCTGCGAAGGCGCTTCCGGGAGACTGGCGCTTACCGCCAGACACCGTCTTGGTCCTCGAATCACACAGGGCGCAATAGTGTTTACCAACCCAACAGCGTAAGGTGCGGCTCTGTCACTAGCGGTAGGCGGCGTGAGCCATGAGCTTCGTTGCCGGAACTCAGGTTGGGGCGATCGAGTGGATTGAAAGGGAGATTCGTCGAGGCATCTCTGGTTGCAGGCATTGCACCGGCTCGCCTGCTATACTCGTAACCGACAACCAACGCTCTACCCGCCGGGGCAGGCGCGCGCGGGCGGCAACGACTATCACGGCGGTACTTCGCTGTCGCTGTTCATTGATGAAGGCGGCGCGGAGGATAGCTACAACAGCGAGCAGTCGGCGAACAGCGTCATCAGGTGGTGGCCGGAGTACGGCATCTTCTGCGACTTGCCCGGCACGATTGCCGACGCGTTGGAGGATAACGCCTGGACGGCGCTGATTCCGGCGTCGGATGAGTAGGCTTGACGTCCAACCCTCGCGTCGGTGTTATACTTGTGGTGTATGAAGGTTGCTGACATGACGTTGGAAGAGTTGCGCGACTTCATTGCCGCAACCGTCCGGCAGGAACTGGAGCGGCTCGCCATCGATCCCGA
>CAZKNJ010000018.1:6733-27718 GCA_964554185.1 uncultured Planctomycetales bacterium
CGGGCGCATCGGCGTCTGCGGCTGCATCGTCGGCTGCGGGTTTGTCCGCACGGGGCGCACCAAGTTCGGAGGCAAGTACACCGCCGTGATGAGTGCCACCAGCGTCAGTAGTACTCCCAGACAGATGAAGCCCCGCTGCATGAACGCCACTCCCGCGACCTCGCGCTCCACCGGCCAGTCGTCGTTCATCCGCATTGAACGTGCCGTGCGCTCCACCACGGTGGTACCGCAGTACACTGACAGTGCCAACGCGGCGATGGCCAGCACGCCCAGCCAGAAGGCAACTATGGGCAGCCTGCCGTGGAGGAAACCGATAAAGAGAATCAGGGCGGCTGAGATGATGCCCGCGTAAGTTATGCGCTTCAGAGCGAGATTCGTTCTCAGCTCGTGCCCCTTGCCTTTCAGCCCTGTATCACCGGGTTCACACATATTTCCCTCCTCACGTAGTCAGCAGTTTCGAGACGCCGAAAGCGGCGCTATGTTCAGCGAAGGGCGACCCTCGGCGAGGCTACTTGATCTCGTCGCCCTGGTACCACAGCTTGCGGAACAGCTCGCGGTGGCCGTTTTCCAGGAGGATAATGGCCATCTCGCCATGGTGGTGCGCCTCGTGCACCACCATATAGCCGACAAAATCTGCGCCGGTGCCCACATGCCCCACGTCGCGGCGCAGCAGCTCGTGGTCCGCCTCGGAGAAAAGCGAGGTCAGCCGGTTGCCGCTGTCAACCAGGGCGCCGCGTAGTGCGGCGGGATCGTGCTCTTGCTCCTCCGGGAGCCTGGAGCACTTCCAGCGCCGGTCGATGCCCTCCATCCAGTCGCACAGGCTGTTATGGACATGGGCGAATATCTCGCCCAGTGTGCGCACATCGGGAGACTGGAGCTTGAGGTGCTCCGGTGGCATATTGTCCAGAAGCTCGATGGTTTTGCTTCTCATCCGAGTGAAGAGCCGGATTATCGGGTCCAACTTCGCATCACCCGCTGCTATTCTAAGGCAAAGCTCACTCACAGGCAACAATAGCTGAGAAAATCCCGGAAGTCTGATAGAATTAGCAGTCGCGGCAGGATGCTGCAATACTGGAGGGGTTGCGAATGGGCCCGGGCAAGGGCGAGCCATACGACATCAAGTGCGTGTACGGCACTCGTGCCGAGACCTTTGACGTATTCTGGCCGTACCGGAAAGACGAAGTGGCTTTCTGGGCGGAACTCGCGAAACCGTACGGCACGAAGCTGGTCAATCCGATGTGCGCTACCGGGGCGATTGCCAGCGGTCTGGCGGAGGCCGGCTACAAAGTAACGGCCATTGATAACAGCCCCGAAATGCTGGTCATCGCTCGAATGCGCGCGCTGGACAACGACAACCCGCAGTACGTGGAATCGGACCTGTTCGACTACTGCCCGGAGGAACCGGCGGATATAGTGCTTTTGCATTCTGGGTGCATCCACCACTTCAAGGGTAAGCAGGGAAGAACGGACGTATTCCGCAAGGTATGGTCCTGGTTGCGGCCGGGAGGGATGCTCGGGTTGGAGTTGCTGGAGCACAGCATGCCTGATTGGCTTTCCAATGAATTCACGAGTACCCAACCCGCCGGCACCGTTGACGGAATCAACTCGGTGATGAAGCGCACAACGGTTGAGCTGGAGCCCGACGGAATCCGGCGGCATTTCACCGAGATAGTGCGATACAAACGCGGTGAGGAGCCGGTGGTGGTAACGCACTCATTCACGCTGGAGGTGCCGCCGACGCCTCAACTCCGCCTTGAAGTAATCGAGTCCGGGTTCAAGATTGCGCAGGACCTGGTTGATGGATTTGATGACGACCTGCCCGGCAGGGGCGAAGTTGTGCTGGTCTGCGAGAAGGTCGAGAGCTAGCTGAGCTGCTCCCACTCCGAGCGCAGCAGTGAATACAGCGCCGCATCGCGCCAGCGCCCGCGGATGTACCACTGCTGGCGGCTGATGCCTTCAAGCGTGAAGCCGAACTTGCGCAGCGCCTTGTTGCCACCGGTGTTATCCGCCGCCGTAAGAGCGCGCACCTTATGCGCTGGACGGGGAAGTTCGGTGAAGACGTAATCCACGATGAACTGCGTTGCGTGTATTCCTACGCCGCGGGATTGCCAGGGCCCCAGCATCCGCAACCCTACTTCCGGCGCCGACCGCATGATGTCCTCCGCACGCAGTACGCCTATCGGTTCTCCCTCGGCGTGAATGATGAAGTAGCGGTTAGCGTTGCCGAAGAACTTGCCTTCGCGGAACGAGTGCTCCAGCCGCTGGCGGTTGGTGGGCCGGAAGTTGTAGAACTCGAAACTGGAAAGCATGATGCGCTGGAGAAAGGGGATGCTATCCTCGGTGAGCGGCTCGTACGTGATCTGGCTGGCCGCAAGCGGCGCGCCGCTAGAACGGACTTCCTTGATGTCGTCCCGCACCGGATGATGGTCCCAGCCCTCCCAGTCGGCGCGGGTAATCTCTATTTCGCGCTCCGCAGCACCTCCAGCCGGGGGCAGTGTGAAACGCATCGCCACTGCATACCAGCGCATGGAGAAATAGCAGTCCGCCAGCCAGCGGACGGCCCCGTCAGCCAGCGCAGCGTCGTTGGCGGCTTCACGCGAGAGATAGAGCTTGGTCTGGATAATCGGCTGCTCAATGCCGGCAACGACAGCGATGCCTGCCGGAGCATCGTCCAGGCGCAGCGCGAACGACTGGGCCTCATCGTTGAACAGCTCTCCCTTGTCAAAGCTCTGCTCCAGCTCCGTGCTCGCCAGCTCCGTCTCGCCACAGGCGGCGAAGATGCGCCCGGCCTCGGCCAGATCCTCGCGCTCCAGCGGAAGGATGTCAGGCGTGGTGCCGCTGCTGTTCGTCGTTGCTTCCAAGCGCCGGAATTGTGGCACTTTCGTCTGCGCCGCGCAAGCGATGCTAACGCAAACCCATCAGGCGCCCGATGAGCACCACCACCAGCGCCAGGACATAAGCGGTGGCGAGGTGCAGGCCCACGATGGCGGCGGTCCAACGGAGGCTCTGGAGTTCGCGGTAAATGACGCCGAGGGTGGGCAGGCACGGCAGGTAGAACAGCGCGAAGACCATCAGCGCCAGGCCCGTCAGCGGGGTCAGGCCGGAGCGCTCGCGCACGGCAGCGACCATACGCTGGCTGCCGGCGTCGACCCCTTCGCCCACGCCGTACACTACGCCCATGGTGGAGACCATCACTTCCTTGGCGACGGCGGCGCCGACCAGGCCGACCGCTACGCGCCAGTCAAAGCCCATCGGCGCGAACACCGGCTCAACCGCACGGCCGATGCGCCCGGCATAGCTGCGCGAGACCTGCGCCTGCGAGATGGCTTCGGCGGTGGGATTGTCACCGGCGGCGATGAGCTGAGCGCGAGCAGTAGCCTGCGGCGTCTGCGGGAAGCTGAAAAGGAACCAGACGATGACGGCAGCCAGGAGGATGATGGTGCCGGCTTTGTGGACGTAGTGCCAGGTGTGCGACCACATTTTCTGAATGGACGCCACCAGGCGCGGCATTCGGTAATCAGGCAGCTCCACCAGCAGTTCGCCCACTTCACCAGCGACCGCTTTGCGCAGTAGCTTGGCGGCGAGAATTGCCACTACCACGCCGAGCAAGTACATGGACAGGATGACCGTGCCGCCCCAGCGCGCCGGAAAGAAGGCCCCGGCCAGCAAGATGTACACCGGCAGCCGCGCCGAGCAGCTCATCCATGGGATTACCGCGATAGTTATGAGGCGGTCCTTGAAGGTGGGCATGGTGCGGGCCGCGAGGATGGCGGGGACATTGCAGCCGAAGGCGACTACCATCGGGATGAACGAGCGGCCGGACAGGCCGAAGCGGCGCAGAATGCCGTCGGTCAGCAGCGCGCCGCGGGAGAGGTAACCGCTGTCCTCCAGCAGCGCGAGAGCCAGAAAGAGGATGAGGATGTTCGGGAGGAAGACCAGCACGAGCCCCACGCCGGGGATGATGCCCTCGCCTATGAGCGACGCCAGGAAGGGCGAGAAGGCGAGGGCGGACTTGGCGGCAACAGCCAGCCACGAAACTGCGATTTCCAGCAGGTTCACCAGCGGCGCGCCGAGGGTGAAGGTCGCCTGGAACATCAGCCACAGCCCCGCGATGAATGCGAGATAACCGACCACGGGATGCAGCAGCCAGCGGTCAATGCGGTCGCTGCGGCTGGGATGCGAGGCAGGAGGGGAAGTTTGTTTTTCAGAAGGGAAAGCTGTGTCTATGCACGCACAGGTAGCGGAGAGTTTCTGCCGCGGAATTGGCGCAGTAGTCGTATCCGGTGCGGGGAAGCCCGCGGTTTCCAGTAGTTGATGTATGTAAGCGTGGCGCTGCACGGCAGCCACTTCGGCGGGCTCCTGGCCCAACTGCGACTCGCAAGCCTCACGCGCCTTGAGCAGCAGGTGGCGCCGCCAGCCGCCACCGGGCTCGCCGCATTCCTCACAGGGCGGCCCGCCGCCGTGCCTCATTCTCCGTCCGCGTCCGCGCCCGCCGCGGTGAGGCCCGCGACCCAGCCCGCACGTGAGCATCCTCAGCGCGGCGAAGCGCAGCGGCGAAGGGAGCTGCCCGCCGCGTTCGGCCAGCGTTATCTCAGCCTCGCGCAGAATGGGCTCCAGCACCGGGCCATAGTCAATCTCCACCGCGGCATCGGCAGTGCGCGCCGCCGCATCAGGCGCAACTTGAGCAAGGAACTCCCGCACCGGCGCAAGCGAATGCGGATCCTTCGCCGATACTGCAAAGCACTTCACGCCCAAGAACCGTTCTAACGCTTCCACGCTGGGATCGAGCCTCCTGCTGCGCACCAGGTCCCACTTGTTGAGCAGCAGCACGGGCCGGTAGCCCAGCTCCAGCAGCTCCAGCGTAAGGTACAGGTCGCGGGCAAGGTTGCTCGCGTCCACGACCTGGATGCATGCCGCAGGATGGTGGCCGAGCAGGATGGACTCGGTAACGATTTCGTCTTCGGTGCGCGCGGAGAGCGAATAGATGCCCGGCGTGTCCAGGATGACGAAGCGGCGGCCGTCCATGCGCGTATGGCCGTGCTTCACCTCAACCGTGACTCCGGGATAGTTGGCGATATGGGCGTGGCCGCCGGTGAGCAGGTTGAAGATGGTGGACTTGCCGGCGTTGGGGTTGCCGCAGAGGATGATCTCCTGCTCGTCCGGGGCGCGGTCGTCAATGACTGCTCTGGGGGGAACCTGGGGGTGGTACCTGAATGGGCTCATATCAGTTCAGCGTGGGGTGGGGAGAGGTCACTCCACCAGCACCTGCCGCAGCAGGGTGTTGCTCATTGCCAGGTTAAAGCCGTTCAGCCGCACCTTGGCGCCGCCGGCCACGCGCTGCACTATGCGCACCCTGGCGCCGCGTACGAAACCCAGTTCGGCCAGGCGCTGTCGTACGCCCTCGTCGCCGCATAGCGCCGCCACTATGCGCCATTCGCCGGTGGGCGCATGGCTAAGGGAACTGCTTTCGGTTTCCTTAGCAGTTGTTGCGTTGGGTGTCATCTATGAGTAATACCGCGAAACAGGGCTAGATGATTTTGAGAACCAATCTCAATTATGGGGGATTGCAGGACGGTTGTCAATCGGGCTGGCTGGATGATGCATACTGGACTCGCGACCTCTAGGTCGCGAGATTCCTGAAGATGTGTTGACCTGGAGGTCACCACTCCGGCAAAAGTGACTCTATACCAATCGTCAGCGGCTGAGCTGGTTGGGCAGGCCCAGCGTCTCCTCCAGCTTCCAGTCAACCTTGCCGTCGTGGCTCAGGCTGACGAGGCGGCTGTAGGACTCGGTGAACAGGTGCTCGCGGTTCTGGAGGTCGCCGTGCACCGCCAGTATCTCCCCGATGTAGAACAGGTGGTCGCCCGCCGGAACGACATTCGCCACCTTACATTCAAAGGCCACGGTGCTGCCATCAATAATCGGCGGTCGTACATGCTTGGAGGGCAGCGCCGTCAGGCCCAGCTCCTCAAACTTGTTCACCGCACGCCCGCTAACCTGGCCGCAGCGCCAAGCAGGCAGCGCGAGCTCCTTGCCGGGAAAGCACAGCGTGAACTCCGGCACGTCTTGCAGGCAGTCATGGGTGTAGCGCTGCGTCGCGATGGCCATACCCAGCAGCTTGGGCTTGGCCGACAGATAGCACCACCAGCCTACGCCCATAGCGTTGGGAACGCCTTCGGCGTTGACCGTCACGGCGAGCACGTAAGCGTATGGCGAACCAAGCTGCACACCTTTGGCCCAATCTACTTCCTGCATGAATGCCTCCCGGGGCGGTAGCCCGCGGCGATTATAGCAGGGGCAGGGAAGGTGTCAGGCGGCTAGTTCCAGTGCTTGATTTTCTGCATATACTCCCGCCAATGCGCTTTAAACGCGGTGGACTGCTCCGGCGTATGGCACCGCGCGCAGAACTCGTAAGTCGCTTTGGCCGTGGGAACCAGCTCTTCGGGCTTGCCCGCCTGGCGGTTGAAGCCGTGGATGGGCGTTATCTCCTGATGGCAGGAGATGCACTGCATCGAATGCATCAGGTCGTTCGTGTAGTTGTAGACGACATGGCAGGAGACGCAATCGATGTTGTGCTCCTGGGATTTCTGTTTGAGCGTACGCAGCGAGTGCGCATGCGTGCTGTTGGTGAATATTTCGTATGCGCGGGGATGGCAATCCTTGCAGTCTTCGGGCGGTATGATGTTAGCGGCCTTGTATTCAAAGCTCTGCTCGCGGAATATCTCCTCGAACTTGGAATGAAGGTCTTCCTTGATGATCCGGTAGACGGTCTCGTCGGGCGCGTAAGTAGAGAGAATAGGGATGTTTACAGCGAAGTAGTTGAGTCTCTTGCGCTTCTTCGTTATGCCGACATAGCCGAGGTATTTCCCGAAGAAGAAGGTGTTGAACCACAGGCCGCCGTTGCCCAGCAGAATGGGCTCGTTAGCCTCCTCCGTGCGTTGCCCGTCCCCGGTCAACACAATACGTATTTCCGGGTGCTCCGCAAGGAAGGACTCAATGGCGCTGTCGTAGCCTTCCGCCACCATTACCCATAGCTCCGGAGCGGGATCAACCTGCTCGGAGAACAGCTTCAACGCCTCTTCGGGTTTCAGCAGCGAATAATCCTTGTCGAATCCTTTGCCGGAACTCATGCGCGTGTTGAACTGGAGGAATACCACGGCTGTGCGCATTCCGAGGACTTCGGTGATGAAACCGGCAGGCGCCACCGGCGCGATCCCCGGCGCTATCTTGTCGCGGGGAAGACAGATGACCTCTTTTACGTTGCCCGACAGACGGTAGAATTCCTCCTCGCCGGTAAGTGGTTCCTCCATCTCTGAAGCCAGCAGATTCGCGGAATACAGCGGAACACCGTGCTGGCGGAAAAGAGCAACTAGTTCGGGCGGAGGAAACTGCATTTCCGGCAAGCCGATGTTGCAGCCGTCGTACTTGGCTTCGTGCATCGCATCCAGCATCACTCCGAGCTTGAGCCGGTTGAACGAGTCCGAGCCGTCGCCTACGCGGCCGGCATCCAGCGTGAGGAACGCGCCACGCTTCTGGAACTCCTTGATGAGCGCCACGCGAGGGGCGATGCCGCCGAGCTGCAATGGGCTGCAGCCGCAGGTCTCGATCTTGTTAGCGCTGTCGTAGGTGAGCAGTATGTCGAAGTCCCCGCGCCGGTAGAACTTCACCGCGCCGGGGATTTCGATGATCTCGCGGTTGTCCAGTAACTCGGTGAGGGTAGGGGGGCGCATCTCGGTTTCAGGCGCGTTTGTCGCGGAATCGCGCGGGCAAGACGCGACCGCCCCGAGCGCCAGCAGTAGCGCGAGCGCGAGCGAATGTGCTGCCATGCGGTGCATCGCCGCCAGGCCCGCCAGGGGCTAGTGCGCCACCCCGTTGTCCTCTTCCACTTCAAACACGAGGCTGATCATAACCGGGGAGTTGAGCGGCAACACCGCAGCGCCCACCGCTGTACGCGTGTGCTTTCCCGCCTCGCCGAAGATGGACACGATGAAGTCGCTCGCACCGTTGATGACCGCCGGCTGCTCATGGAAGCTGTGGACGGAGGCCACATAGCCGTCCAGCCGCAGCACGCCCATCACGCCCTGGAAGCCGCGGGTGGCGACTTTCAGCCACGCCAGCGCATTCACTGCGCAGATGCGGGCGCATTCCTTGCCGTCCTCCACGTCTACGTCCCGGCCCAGCAGCCCGGTGAGCACCGGCTTTCCGCCGATGAGTGGTATTTGGCCGGATACCCAGAGGGTGGGGCCGCAGCGCTTCCAGGGGACATAGGAGCCGACCGGCGGCTCGGGCGAGGGCAGCTTGATGCCGAGCCTTTCCAGGTTCCCGTTAATCAGGTCGTCCAGCATAGGATAATTATATCGGATGAGAAGCTGATTGCAGCGGCGACCGTCGAACTACAAGGAAATAGCCCTGCGCGGGAACCGTAGAGGCCGGTGGCGGAGAAGGCAGGCCGCTGAGCGTGCAGAGGGCTTCTCAGTGTCATCAACTCGGGCTGAACACAAGCTGGGAGTGGCAACTTGTGAACAGAAGCCATGCATCTCCTCAGGTGTAACAACTGGGTCACATCATTGCGGTAGGCGCTGATATGTGTTAGCATCACTAATGGCGGCTGCGGTGTGTGAGGCGTTAATGAAAGCCCGTGCGGCCGAACATGTAATACAGTCAGCGAGGGCGCGCTGGCACCGGCTCCGGGCTGGGCGCGCCCATTCACAAAGCTGGTGATCATGCGAGGTCCCATTGTGAAATACTGGCGCAAACCGTTGGATTTGGATCGTGTCAACGTACCTCGAGGCGAGGTTCACATCATCGTTGACCGCTGCAAGGGCTGTAAGTTCTGCGTTGAATACTGCCCTAAAGACGTGCTGGAAATGTCCGACGAGTTCAACATCAAGGGTTACCATCCGCCCAAGGTTGTGAAGCATGGAGAGTGCGTGGACTGCAACCTGTGCGAGATGGTGTGCCCCGAGTTCGCGATTTTCAGCGTGGCGGTCACTGAGGTTGGCGCGGGAGGCGGGGCTCCGGCTCAAGGCCGCGCTTCAAAGGAGGGAACTAAGTGAGAGCTAACGCTGCCGGGGTGCTGACGGGCGAGCACTACCTTGATGGGGACTACGCCTGCGGCGAGGGCGCGATGGCCGCGGGCTGCAGGTTCGTCGCCGGCTACCCCATTACACCTTCCACCGAAGTGGTTGAGCGCATCGCGAAACGATTCCCCCTAATGGGGGGCACGTTTATCCAGATGGAGGACGAGCTGGCCAGCATGGCGGCCATCATCGGAGCTTCCTGGACTGGCACTAAGTCAATGACCGTTACCAGCGGGCCGGGATTTTCGCTGATGATGGAGAACATCGGCCTGGCTGCGATGATGGAGACGCCCTGCGTGGTCGTCAACGTCCAGCGCGGCGGGCCTTCCACCGGCCTTCCGACCATGGTCGGGCAGGCGGATATGATGCAAGCTCGCTGGGGTTCCCATGGCGACTACGAGATTATCGCCCTCAGCCCCCAGTCGCCGCAAGAGGCGTTTGACATGACCATTGACGCATTCAACCTCTCTGAGCTGTACCGGGTGCCGGTCATGTTCATGATGGATGAATGCGTCGGGCATATGACCGAGAAGGTTGTTATCCCGAAGCCCGAGGACATTGAGATGGTGCCGCGTAAGCTCACGGACAAGCCGCCGGCGGAGTTCCTGCCGTACGTTCCGGATGAGAACTTGGTCCCAGAGTTTGCGCGGGCCGGCGACGGATACCGGTTCCATACCACCGGCCTGACTCACGACGAGCGGGGCTATCCCGTGATGAGCGTGGATTGCCAGCGAGTTAGCATCACCCGCCTGGTGGACAAGATACGCCTCAACGCCGATAAGATCGTGCGCTTTGACGAAGAGCAAACCGACGGCGCGGATGTGGTGCTGGTTACATACGGCATTACCGCGCGGGTGGCACGGCGGGCGATTGACCTCGCGCGCAGAAAGGGTGTGAAGGTGGGCGTCATCAGGCTCATCGTTGCGTGGCCTTTCCCCGAGAAGCGCATCCGTGAACTGGCCGGCAAGATCAAGGCCTTTGTAGTACCCGAAATCAACTATGGCCAAATGGTTTTAGAGGTAGAGCGCTGCGCCGAGGGAAAAGCGTCCGCCATCCTCGTACCGCATATGGGCGGCGGGGTGCACAACCCCATGGATATCGTGAATGCAATCATGGAGGCTGCCAAATGAGCAAAGCGGTAAAGCAAACCGCACCGCCAGTTGCACCCCCGGAACCGGAGCTGCCAGCCGAGCCGCAGCATCCGGTAACGCCATATCTGCGGATGGACCGCATCCCGCACATCTGGTGCCCCACCTGCGGCATCGGCACCGTGGTGAGGTGCTTCGTGGACGCCCTGGTGCAATCCAAGGTGGATCTGGACAAGACTGCCATTTGCTCGGGCATCGGGTGCACCGGACGGGTAGCGGGCTACTTGAAGCTGGATGCGTTCCACTCGACTCACGGGCGGCCCATCCCCTTCGCTACCGGACTCAAGATGGCCCGCCCGGAGCTGCTGGTTACCGTGTTCTCTGGTGACGGAGACCTTGTGGGTATCGGCGGCAATCACTTCATCCACGCCGCCCGCCGGAACATGGACATACTGGTGGTTCTGGTGAACAACTTCATCTACGGCATGACTGGCGGGCAGAATGCGCCGACCACTCCACTGACGGCCAAGTCGTCAACCATGCCGTTCGGCAACTATGAGCGGCCGTTCAACCTGCCGCACCTGGCGGAGAGCTGCGGCGCGACCTACGTGGCGCGTTGGACCAGCCTGCATGTCCGCCGCCTTACTAAGTCGTTCCGCGAAGGGATCAAACGCAAGGGCTTCCGCTTCATTGAGGTAGTCGCGCCGTGTTCCACACTGTACGCGCGCCTGAACAAGCTCGGGGATGGGTTCAATCTCATGCAGTTCTATCACGATACGGCGGTGGTGATGAACGGCGCGGACACGCGTGAAGCCGCCATAGACTTCCAGCAGCGGATTATCTGCGGGAAGTTTGTTGACGAGGAGCGGCCTACTTTTATTGACATGATGCACGAGCACTACGAGAAGGTTCTCGGTGACCGGTATGTGCCGACGCCCCCAGAGGGCGGGATGATACAGGGACTGGAGGACGAGCCCTCCCGCGCAACCGAGCAACCGAAGAAGGCGTCGAAACGTAAGCCGTCCAAGGGGGCTGCGGTGAAGGGTGGGGATGATGGAGCGAAGTAAACGGGCACTCGTAATCGGCGGCGGTATCGCTGGCATCCAGGCGGCGCTTGACCTCGCAAACGCGCGTATTCCCGTCACATTGGTGGAGAAGACTCCGTCGCTGGGCGGACGCATGGCTCAGCTGGATAAGACCTTCCCCACCATGGACTGCTCGATATGAATACTAGGCCCTAAGGCCATGGATGCCGGTCGGCATCCCCTCATCGAAGTGGTCACCAACGCGGAGGTCACCGGCTGCGAGGGCAAGCCCGGAGACTTCCGGGTGCGGGTGCGAAAGAGCCAGCGGTATGTCCACGAGGAGCTCTGCGTCGCTTGCGGGCTTTGCGTGGATGCATGCCCGATGGTGGGGGGAAACGAGTTTGATGTCGGCCTGAAGGCGCGCAAGGCTATCTACCGCCCGTTCCCGCAGTCGGTGCCGGCGGCGTATGTGATTGACCCTGACGCCTGCCTGAACCTCTTCGGTTATCTCAGCGAAAGGCAGCACCGGCGGCTCAGGAAGATACAGGAATCGAAGCAGCGCAAGCGGGAAGACTACCGCCCGAACTTCCTCGTATGCGACAACTGCTCCCGGGTGTGCGATGTGGACGCCATTGACTTTGACATGCTTCCCGAGGAGTTTGAGTTTGACGCCGGCGCAATCCTCGTTGCGGTGGGCTTCAACGAGTTTGATGCCCGAAAGCTCGGTAACTACGGCTACGGGCGGTTCCCGAATGTGGTCACCAGCCTGGAGCTGGAGCGGATGCTAAACGCCTCGGGCGTGACGCAGGGGCATGTGGTCAGGCCGTCGGATATGAAGACGCCGAAACGGATTGTCTTCGTCCAGTGCGTTGGCGCCAGAGGCGAGGGCGGCCGTCCCTATTGCAGCCGCTTCTGCTGCATGAACGCGGTGAAGGACTCGATGCTGGTGCGGCAGCACGACCCGGAGGTGGAGGATGTGACCATCCTCTATACCGACATCCGCGCCTTCGGCAAGGGATTTGACGAGTTCGTGCAGCGCTCCAAAGACCAGAAGAGCGCCGACTATGTCCGCGGGCGGCCGGCGAAGGTGGACTTCGTTCCGGAGGACGACACGCTGGAGGTCTTTGTGGAAGATACGCTAGGCCACAAGCAGCGGCGCATTCCGGCGGACATGGTCGTTCTATCGGTCGCTGCTGCGCCGAATGAAGGCGCCACCGAGCTTTGCCGCATACTGGGAATAGATACTGATGAATACGGGTTTGTTGCACGGAAGGATGCTGCGGTGTCGGCGGTGGAGAGCACGCGGGACGGCATCTTTGTCTGCGGCAGCGCGGTGGGGCCGCAGGTGATACCCGACTGCGTGGCACAGGCCTCCGCGGTGGCGGCGCGTGCGCAGTTGTTCTTGTCCGGCGACCGCGTGGAGGAGACGGAAGAGGAGATTGAACCCCTTGACCTATCCGGGCCGCCCCGCGTCGGCGTTTTCGTTTGCCACTGCGGCGTGAACATCGCTGGCGTACTCAATATTGACGACTTGGTGGAGTATGCGGGCGCCATTCCCGATGTGGTGGTGGCGGAGGATCACCTGTTCGCCTGCTCCGGCACCGGCCAGGACGAGCTGGTTGAGCTGATCAAGGAGCACAACCTGAACCGCGTGGTGATTGCGGCGTGCACGCCGCGCACCCACGAGCCGGTGTTCCAGGCAGCCTGCGCACGCATCGGCTTCAACCCGTATCTGGTGGAGATGGTGAATATTCGCGACCAGTGCTCCTGGGTGCACGTGAAGCAGCCGCGCGAAGCCCAATTGAAGGCGCGCACGCTTATCCGGATGGGGGTGGCGCGCGCCCGGCAACTGGAGCCCTTGTACGAGGGTGAGGTGCCGATGAGGCACGCCGCGCTGGTTGTCGGCGGCGGCGTGGGAGGCATTGAGGCGGCGACCGACCTCGCGGTGCAGGGGTTCCCGGTGACGCTGGTGGAGAAAACCGGCCGGTTGGGCGGACGGCTGGCCGAACCCAATCTGAAGCATCTGTACCCGACCATGCGCCCGGCGTCGGAAGTGCTGGCAGCCAAGCTTGAGCGCCTGAATGCGAGCGGGGCGCGTATCCTGCTGAATACCGAAGTTGAGAACATCACAGGCTTCGTAGGCAACTTCGATGTCACTTTGAAAGGTGAAACCAATGAGACACTTCCGGTTGGCGCCATCATTCTGGCGTTCGGCGCCGACTTGTACCGCCCCGAAGGCGAATATGGCTACGGCGAACTGAGTAACGTGATTACCAGCCAGGAGCTGGAAAGCGCCCTGATGAAAGAAGGGGAGTTCGCGATTGACGGGCGTAAGCCGGAGCGGGTATCCATCGTTCTATGCGTGGGCTCGCGCGACCCGGATAGCTTCCCCGGCTGTTCGCGCTACTGCTGCCCCACCGGGGTGAAGCAGGCCATTGAACTCTGCAAGATGGGTATTGATGTAACGATCTTCTACCGGGACATCCGCACCATTTCCACCGGCGCTGAAGAGATGTACCACGATGCGCGGGGAATGGGAGTGCTGTTCATCCGCATTCCGGAAGGCGAGAAGGTTCAGGTTATCGGCAAGGGGCGCGCGGAGATGGTGCACTGCTTTGACGACCTGCTCAACCGTCCGCTGGAAGTTCCCACGGATGCGGTGGTGCTGAATGTGGGGATGCGGCCACTGCAGCCGGAAACCTCCAAGTTCCACGACATGTTGAAAGCGAGCCTGGGGCTGGACGGTTTCTTCCTTGAGCGGCACCCGGAGCTGGCGCCCGTAGAGACCGCGGTGGAGGGCGTGCTGCTTGCAGGCACCGTGCAGGGGCCCAAAGACATCGTTGATACGGTGGCTCAGGCCTCCG
Organism: uncultured Planctomycetales bacterium; assembly: GCA_964554185.1. Taxonomy (GTDB): domain Bacteria; phylum 4484-113; class 4484-113; order 4484-113; family 4484-113; genus CAZKNJ01. The sequence goes on from CAZKNJ010000018.1 coordinate 20,791, forward strand.
CCGCAGCAGCCAAGGCCTCGGTGTTTCTCGCATACGACAACGTCCGGTTGGAGCCCACCGTCGCCGAGGTAATTGAGGTCAAGTGCCGCGGTTGCGGAACCTGCGTGGACATCTGCCAGTTCGTTGCACCCCAGCTGGTGGAGATTGAGCCGGGCACCTTCGTGGCGCGCATAAACCCCAGCCTGTGCAAGGGCTGCGGCACCTGCACGAGCTGGTGTCCTTCGGGCGCCATCATCTCGCGGCATTTCACCGACCGCCAGGTAAACGCGATGATTGACGCGTTTTTCGTCACGGAGGCTGCGAAGTGACGAAGACACAGACCAAACAGGCGAAGGCTACGGCGGCAAAGGACTGGAATCCTAGCATCGTCGTTTTCGCCTGCAACTGGTGCTCGTACGCGGGCGCCGACACCGCCGGCGTATCCCGCATCCAGCACCAGCCGCACTTCCGGATGATCCGGGTAATGTGCTCCGGGCGTATCCAGCCCAGCTTTGTGCTCAAGGCGTTCGAGAAGGGCGCGGACGGCGTGCTGGTTTCGGGCTGCCACATCGGCGACTGCCACTACATCTTCGGCAACGAGCGAGCGCTGGAGCAGTTTGCGAAAACCAAGGAAGTGGTGCATCTGCTTGGACTGGAGGACGGGCGCTTGCGGCTAGAATGGATCAGCGCCGCCGAAGGCGGGCGCTTCGCGCAAGTGATAAATGAATTCACCGAGCAGGTGCGGAAACTGGGGCCGAGTCCCCTTTCCGCCAACAGCGACGGGGGTCAATAACGCACGATGGATAATCCAACTATGGCTAACCTCCTGGCGATTGCCAAGCGCACCCGGGCCTGGGCCTGTTACGATTGCGGCAAGTGCTCGGCGACGTGCCCGATCACCCGCGCCGGCGGAGCTTATAGCCCCCGCCGGCAAGTACTCGCCACTAACTTGGGGAGCCTTGACGGCCTGCTGGATAGCTCCAATCTCAGCGCCTGCCTGACCTGCATGATGTGCGATCTGCGCTGTCCTGCAGGCGTCAACTACACCGAACTGGTGCTCCGCCTGCGTGAGCTTAGCTTCCGTGAAGGCGTGGAGCCGGAGTGTCCCCATGGCGGCGTGCTGCAATCAATGATGCGGATAATGGCGGCGGGGAAGACCAAACAGGACCGTCTCGCCTGGCTCACCGGCGACCTGAAAACCAGCAAGAAAGAGGGCGAAGTCTTTTACTGGACCGGCTGCACAATGTTCTTCGACGCGCTCTTCCCCGAACTCGGCGTGAACACGCTGGAGGGGACGCGCGCGGCGGTGCGGCTGCTGAACCGGCTGGGCGTCACTCCGGTAGTCTCGCCGGAGGAGCGATGCTGCGGGCATGACCTGCTGTGGAACGGTGATAAGGAGAATTTCGAGCGGCTGGCGAAACACAATGTGAAGCTGGTGGCTGACAGCGGGGCGGAGACACTCGTGGTGTCCTGCGCCGAGTGTCTGCGAACCTGGAAGCTGGACTACGAACCATACTTCAAAGGCAAGCCGCCAAAGATAGTCCACCTTACCGAGTACCTGGCGGAGCACCTGGGAGAACTGAAGTTCAAGCACCAGGATGAGCAGACGCTCACCTACCAGGATCCGTGCCGGCTGGGGCGGCATCTGGGGATATACGAGGCGCCGCGGAAGGTGATGGCGGCGCTGCCCGATGCGACCCTGGTAGAAATGCCCCGCTCCGGCAAGCGGGCGGTATGCTGCGCCGGGGGAACCTGGTCTAACTGCGACCGCTTTGCCAAGCACATTCAGGTGGAGCGCTTGCTGGAGGCCCGCGCCACCGGGGCGGAAGCACTGGTGACGGCTTGCCCCAAGTGCCAGGTGCATTTCCGCTGTGCGATGAAGGACCCGAATCTGAAGGACAAGATCGAGATTCCACTGCGCGACCTCGCCTCGGTGGTGCTGGACGCGCTGGCGGAGTAAACCAATATGCTGAACCATGAGAATCTGAACACGCTGTACTTGCTCTGGAGGGAAGCTGATGGCGAATGACGGGAAACATGAAGACCTCCGAATAGGCGTATTTGTGTGCGATTGCGGCCTCAACATCGCGGGGACGGTCGACACCCAGGCAGTGACAGATTACGCGGCAACGCTTACGGACGTCGTGTGCGCCATCCGGAACCGCTACACCTGTGCTGATCCGGGGCAGAACGAAATCAAGAAAGCCATTGCCGAACACCGTCTGAACCGAGTCGTAGTCGCCTCCTGCACTCCGCTGCAGCATGAGCCCACCTTCCGCACCTGCGTCGCTGAGGCAGGCCTCAATCGTTACCTGATGGAGATGGCCAATCTTCGGGAGCAGTGTTCCTGGGTACATCCCGGGGACTTGGAAGGCGCTACCCGAAAGGCGAAGGACCTGGTAGCAGGTGCAGTGGCACGGGCACGATTCCTGCAGCCGCAGGAGGAGCTGACCGTGCCCGTTACCCGGCGCGCCCTGGTCATCGGGGGAGGCGTCGCCGGAATGGAAGCTGCACTGGAGCTGGCCGACGCCGGCCATCCGGTGACACTGGTCGAAAAGGAGGCGTCCATCGGCGGGATTATGGCCCAGCTTGATAAGACCTATCCCACCATGGACTGCTCCATATGAATTCTCGGCCCCAAGGCCATAGATGTCGGTCGACATCCCAATATAGAGCTTCTAACCTTCAGTGAAGTGGAACATGTGGCGGGCTACATTGGCAATTTCACTGCGACCATCCGCAAGAAGGCGCGTTATGTTGACCCGGAGATGTGCAACTCGTGTGGCGAGTGCGCGAAAATCTGCCCCGTGGCCAAGCCGGACGAGTACCAGATGGGCCTGTCCACCCGCAAGGCGGTCTACATACCTTACCCGCAAGCAGTCCCGTGCTCCTACATCCTCAATATGGACGATTGCCTGGGCAACAACCCCATCGCTTGCGGCAAGTGCGCCGAGGTCTGCGAGAAGGAGTGCATTAACTACGACGACCAGGACGAGGTAATCACCCGCGAGGTTGGCTCGGTCATCGTCGCCATCGGGCTGGATGTGTACGACCCGACCGAGATGGACGAGTACGGCTACACGCGCTTTGATAACGTCATTACATCAATGGAGTTTGAGCGCCTAATCTGCGCCGGTGGCCCCACCGGCGGGCACTTCGTGCGTCCCAGCGACCAGCAGCGCCCAAAGCGCATCGGGTTCATCCAGTGCGTGGGCTCGCGTAATCCCGAGATTGGCCGGCCTTACTGCTCCAATATCTGCTGTATGAACACCATCAAGGACTCGCTTTTGCTGGCCGACCACTATCCCGATGTTGAATGCACCGTTTACTACCAGGACATTCGGGCCTTCGGCAAGTCGTTTGAGGACATGTTCCAGCGGTCAAAGGAGGCGGGCACGCGGTATGTGCGTGGCCTGCCCGGCGACATCGCGGAAGACCCCGAAACGAGTAATCTCACTCTGGTCGCCGAGAACACCACCAGCGGCAAGCTGGAGCGCCGCGAGTTTGACCTGGTGGTGCTATCGGTGGGCGTGGTTCCGGCGAAAGACATGGCGAAGATCTCCAGCCTGCTGACGCTGTCCAAGACCTCGGACGGCTTCTTTATGGAGTCGCACCCCAAGCTGAAGCCGGTTGACGCGCCGACGCGGGGCGTGTTCTTCGCTGGTTTCTGCGAAGCGCCGAAGGACATTAAGGACTCGGTCTGCCAGGCGGGCGCGGCGGCCTCCCGTGCGGGCGCACTGCTCAACGCCGGCAAGATTCAGATTGAGGCTATTACCAGCATGATTGATGCAGAAGCCTGCACCAAGTGCGGCCTGTGTGCACCAGTCTGCCCTTACGGCGCGATCAAGTGGCAGAAGGGCGAAGTCGCGGTTGTGATTGAAGCGGCCTGCGCGGGCTGCGGCAATTGCGGTGCCGCCTGCAAATCCGATGCAATTACGATGCGCCACTTCACAGACGCGCAATACATGGCCCAGATTCATGCCATCCTTGCGGAAGATTCACGGGACAAGGTCTTCGTATTCGCCTGCAATTGGTGCTCGTACTCCGGCGCGGATATGGCCGGCATTTCCCGAATGCAGTATCCGGCCTCCAATCGAGTGGTGAGGACGATGTGCTCGGCGCGCGTGTCCGAGGAGATGGTGCTGGAAGCGTTCCGCTGCGGCGCGCCGGTGGTGCTGGTTTCCGGCTGCCACTACGCCGACTGCCACTACATTAGCGCGAACCGCCAGACGGTCAAGAGGCAGCAGCGGCTGTGGAACAAGCTGGAGAAGGCGGGTGTCCGGCCGGAGCGGCTGCAACTTGAGTGGATAAGCGCGGCGGAAGGGCGCAAGTTCGCCAAGGTGATGGAACAGATGGAGGAGTTGCGCCGCACGGTCACCGAGGAGGAAATCAAACACGCGATGAAGGCGCTGGCTCCGAAACCGGAGAAACCAAAGAAGGAGAAGGAGCCGGCGGCGGTGGCGGACTGACGCCGGAGGTGACGGAGGGCTGATATGGCTAAAACGGAAACCTTCAAGTGCATGATGTGCGGGCATGAGTACCAGGAGCCGGTGGAGCCGGGGGAGGACAAGGAGCGTTCCTGCCCCAAGTGCCGCTCGAACAGCATCCGTCACCTGAAGAGCCGCCCGTTGGAGGGAAGCGCTGATGGCGGATAACAGCCAACCCAAAGGCTCTGCGCCGGTACGCATCGATTTTGAGTTCAGGCGTGAGCTCGCCAGAAAGATAGAAGGAAACCTCGCGAGTTTCTGTTACCAGTGCGGCGCCTGCGTGGGCGACTGCCCGGCCGCCACCTACAGCGACGAGTTCAATCCGCGCGAGATAATGCTCAAAGTGCTTTACGGCCTGGGAAGTGAGCTGCTGGTTGAAGATTCCATTCTCTGGCAGTGCACAAACTGCTACAACTGCGCGGAGCGCTGCCCGCAGGAAGTCAAGCCGGCGGAGGTCATCATCTCACTAAAGAATATGCTTGCCGACCGGGGAATCTACCCGACTACCGTGGAGAAGATTATCGAGACCTTCGAGAAGACCGGGCGTACAACACCTCTTAGCCCTGCGGTGGACCGGCAACGCGAGCGGTTCGGGCTGCCGCCGATGAAACCTGTGCCTATGGACGAGATCAGCAAGCTGCTTGAGCCGGCACCCGATGAGGAGGCTGATGCAGAGTGAAGCCCTTTGCGTTTTTCCCCGGCTGCCTGATTCCGGTACGCTATCCGGCGATGGAGTTCGCCATCCGCCACACTCTTCCTAATCTGGGCATTGAAATAGTCGACCTCGAAGGCGAATCCTGCTGCCCGGACCCTATCTACTTCAAATCCAAGGATAAGGTCGCGTGGCTCTCCGTTGCGGCACGCAACTTAACGCTGGCTGAAGACCTTGGGCTAGATATCTTCACGAACTGCTCGGGCTGCACCGCAACTCTTTCAGAAGCGTATCATCTACTAAAGGACGAAGAACTCAGGGATAAGGTCAATAAGCGGCTAAAGAGAATCGGCCGTGAGTACAAGGGTACGAGCAGGATTCGGCACGTCACAACCCTCGTTCGCGACGAAGCGGGCTACGACGCCGTGCGCAAATCTGTTGTTCGTCCGCTGGATGGAATGAAAATGGCCATCCATTACGGCTGCCACTTGCTGAAGCCGAGCAAGATTATGAACGTAGACGACCCCAACAACCCCGAGGTGCTGGAAAAAATGGTGGAAGCTCTTGGCGCCACACCGGTACGCCATCGCAACTGGTACCTCTGCTGTGGTAAGGCATGCCAGGTGGAAGACATTCCCCTGAATATGATGCGTGCCCTCTTGAGCACGGTTAAAGACGAGGAAGCGGAAATCCTGTGCCTTATCTGCCCCACCTGCTTTAGCCAATTCGACCACGGTCAGATGAAGGTATCCAAGCACTTCGGCGACGACTTCCACATCCCGCCCGTCTACTACTTCCAATTGCTTGCATTCGCTCAGGGCATTCCTTATGAGAAGCTTGGATTCGATCACCAGCGGTTCAAGCCGGAGAGCCTGAAGCGCTATGTCCCCGCCTCAGCCGGCGGGCTGGAGGTGGTGAATTGACGCGAGAAGCTGCGGAAATCCGCGGAAGTACTCTCAGCCGGTACCCGGCGGACTGGAGAACAAGAATATGAGCACAACTGAACTTCGTGTTAGCGGTTTTGGCGGCCAGGGGGTAATCCTCTGCGCGTACATCATTGGCCGGGCGGCGGCCCTGCACGACCAGAAGCATGCAACGCTCACCCAGAGTTTCGGCCCGGAGGCGCGCGGCAGCGCGTGCAGCGCGCAGGTCATACTCTCCGACGAGCCGGTGCTGTACCCCTACGTGCATCACCCGGACGTCCTGGTGTGCATGTCCCAGGAGGCCTACACCAGGTTTGAGCCGGAGGTGGAGCCCGACGGCATCATCCTATACGAAGTGGAGCTGGTGTCACCGCGACCGGCCCGGGATAAGATGAAGGTCCTCGGCGTGCCGGCGACGCGCATCGCCGAAGAGCTGGGGCGCACGATTATGGTCAACATCGTGATGCTGGGGTTTTTCACCGCGGTGACCGGCCTGCTACCGCGCGAGGCGGCGCGCAGGGCGGTGGAGGAGTCGGTGCCGGAGGGCACGCAGAAGCCGAATCTCGCAGCCTTTGACCGGGGCTACGAGTACGGGATGAAACTGGTCTCCGAAGGCGTCGCCGCGAAGGTCTGAGCTGACGGCGCGTTGTCGCCAAATCAGTGACAGCGGGGTATAATACTGGCAGCACTGTAAACGGAGGGGGCAGATGAGCAGGCTACGCCTGTTGATCGCCGCGGTCGTGCTGTTTGCCTTCGCCGCCTGCGGCGGCGCCTCTCGTGCGCCCGCGCCGCACCTGCCGGCGTCCACTGCGGCGCAGCTTGATGAACTCCAATGTCCCGCCGGGGTTGACGCGGCGTTGTGGGCGGAGTTGAAGGACGCGATGAAG
>CAZKNJ010000019.1:0-26762 GCA_964554185.1 uncultured Planctomycetales bacterium
CATCCCCCTTGGGGAATCACTCTAGCCTAGTGCCGCACAGCCGGGCGCTTACGGCACGTTCAGCTTGCACAGCGGGTCGCCCAGGACTACCTCCACCCAGGATACGCGGCGCAGCCCCTTATACAGCGCTTCCGCCAGGTTGCGTCCGCAGTGCACGTACTCCGCGAAGATGATGCTCTCGTCGCCGCAGGCGTCCGAATACGGTTCGTAGATATTGCCGATGCCGCCGGTGCCGCCCATGAGTATCCAGTCGGCCACCTGGCCGTGGCCAGTATGGGTGTACGGGTCGCCCCGGAATATCGTTCCATTGAAGGACTCATAGCTCATAAACAGCGCGCCCGGCAGGTAGTTGAAGTTGAGGCTATTGATGATGTAGAGGCTGGGCAGCCCCGAGTGCACGCCGTGGCTGCAATACCCCACGACTACATTCGGATTGAAGCCCTCACCTGTTAGAGTTGAAGCATAGATTTTCACGCCTTCATCCGGCGGTGTAATCTGCACGGTGTCAGCGAAGAAGTCCAGCCCCAGCCGTTGAAACACATCCACCGCGCTCTCGGAGCTGTCGGCGGTCGGGTCGTTCATCATGTCGTAGGCTTTGTCTGCGTCGTCAAAGACCACGACGTAGTCCGTGACAACAGCAGTGTCAGCCGCCTTGCTGCGATCCACAATCGCCATCGCGTCTTCCTTGGACCAGCCGGACAAGCGCGTCACCAGGTAATCCATCGTAAGGCCGTCGTAGGTGAAGTGAAAGGGCTCCCAGGGCTGCGATTTCGCCGGGTTGCCCTTGTCGGTTTGGTCAGACGACAGCCAGCCGTAATAAGGGTTGACAGTGTGAGGTTCTAGTTCATAGTCCTCATAGAGCAGGCAAAGCTCGCTGTCCACGCAGGCATAGCTCCCAGTGTAGCCACTGGAGCCGCTCACGCGTATCGGGACATTCCGGCAGGTCACGATGTAGGAGATGTCGTCCTTCTGTCCTGTGTCCTCAAGGTGATCGCGCAGAGGATCGCGTATCGTTGTATCGTAGGTCGTTCGGTCGATAATCTCGCTCGTTGAGAGAGCCATGCCATACACATAATCCGGATGAATCCCCCGGCCGGTCTCGCGGTCGGCGTAGTACTCGGCGATCTCCTCGTCTTCGGGCGAGTTCAGGTTGTACACCACGAACACATCCCGCCGCAACGGAGTTACCGGAACCTCCATCTGCGCCATTCCCACCGCACCGTACTCATCCTCCACCGTGAGGGTCATGGTTGGCGAGTCCACCGGGCCGATGCCGAAATCAAAGGCGTGCGTGGCGTCTCCGGGCGGGGGAACGTCCTCCGGGGGACTGCCGTCGCCCCAATCGTAGGTGAACCGGACTAGGTCGGCACCGTCCGGCGAGTAGCACTGGTTGCCGCTGAAGTCCACATCGTCGAGCTCGTAGTGCTCTTCAACGCCGACAGCAAGTATGGCCACTATGGGCGTAATCACAGTCGCGCCCAGGACCTTAGTATCCATCACCACGCCTTCCAGGCTGGGCTGAAACGCCTCGTCCACCGCCTCAATGACGAACCAGTAGTCGGTGGTGGGTGTGAGCTCGGTGACGGTAAGCTCCTGCGTGGTCGTCGGCAGCAGTTCCGCATTCGCCTGGGTGAAGTCAGCCAGCTCGTTGGCCGCGCTGTCCTGCGTAATGTAGATGTTGTAGCCCAGCAGGTCGCTGGCCGGGCTCTGCGACCAGTTCACGGTCACGCTCGTGCGGGTGGCCGTGGAAACATACAGCGAAGAGGGCGGTGCGGGTGGCAGGTTCTCCACCAGCACATTCATCGCCACCGACGTCACGCCCTTCTCGGTCAGGCTGGCGCCGACCGCCACCGCGCGGAGGCGGTACTGGCCGAAGTCCGCGTTGTGCAGCTGGTAGTTGTAGGTGGGCCAGCCGCTCGGCAGGCTCACATTCGGGCGCGGCAGCGTGGGCAGGTCGGGATTGGATGCGTTCGGGATGCGGGCGAACGCTTGGGTGCCGCCGCCCTCCGGCGTGAACTCCACTTCCAGGTCGTAGCCGCTCAAGCTGCTGCCGAAGTTCATCGCAATCGCGGTTACGTCGGCGATGTCAACTTTGTCGTTGCCGCTGGTGTCAATCACCGGGAGCGATACGCCATCCCTTTCGCCGAAATGCACCGCAATCGGGGTGATGTCGGATATGCTGACCGTGCCGTTGAGGTCGTAGTCGCCGAGGTTGCGCTCCTCAAACCACACATTGATGTCCTGCTGCTCCGGTCCGGAGAGGCTCAGATTCAGCGCCACCTTGTTGCCGTCGCCGGCCGGCGCCGCGGCGACCGCCTTGGCGGCCGTCTGCGCATGATGGGCGAACCCAACGCGCGCGAGTTCCGTGCCTGCGGGCACCGTAACCGGCGCTGAGCCCGGCAGCTTCGCCGCCGCCAGCGGGACGTATCCCGGCGTCTCCGTCACCGCCAGCAGCAGGTGGCTGCCTTCGGCGAACGCGCTTTCGTTGAACTCCGCGCGCACCGGCGCCAGCTTCGCCGGGTCAAACCGCAGGTGCAGCAGCAGGCTGTCCGGCAGCAGCATTTCCTCGGTCGTCCGCACGGCGATGCTCAGGCCCTCCGCGCCGTCCTCCGCCGTCAGCTCCAGCGGTAGGTTGTGCACCACCTGTTCGTCCGTATTCTGCGCGAACAGCGCCACGCCCCGGTCGGGCAAGCGTGCCAGCGCCAGGTCCAGCGGCAGATCCAGCGGGTTGAGCGCCGGCGGCCGCTGCGCGTGGATGGGCGGCACCGGAACGCTGGGCATTCCCTCAGTCTCCGGCACCGAGCCGGACTGCAGGGCTGGCGGAGTGGTGGCGGATCTTCCCCCGCCGCAGGCGGCGAGAAGCAGGATGGCGGCGATTACAGCGAATGCTGTGGTGAAACGTCTCATAGCGCAGTCTCCCATTGGGATATCACCATGATTCTACCATCTGCGGCTGAACAAGGCGCGCCTGATATACTACCTACCTAGAGGATTTCATCTCACTCAGGGGGGTCGCGATGAACCGAGCGGTCAAGTTGCTGGTGATTAAGCTGGTAGCGGCTGCGTTGCTGGCGCTGCCCATAGTTGCGGAGGCGGCGCTGCCCAAGCCGCCCGGCCAGCCGGTGAAAGGCCCCGGCGGCCGCCAGCGGATGCACGATTCCGTCACCATGGCGCGCTTCGGCATGGGCGACAGCGAGTACTGGCTGTACACTCCCGCCAATCCTGTGCCGCCGTCCGCGCCGGTGATTGTGTTCCTGCACGGCTGGGGCGGAATGGACCCCGTCTCCTACGGCGCCTGGATCGACCACCTGGTGGTGCGGGGCAATATCGTCATCTATCCCCGCTACCAGGCCACCTTGCTGACCTCGCCGACGGTGATGACCGAGAACGCGCTGCAAGCGGTCAACGACGCGCTGGTGCGGCTGGCCGAGTCCGGCGTGAAGCCCCAGCTGGAGAACTTCGCCATCATCGGCCATTCGCTGGGCGGAGTGATTGCGGCGAACCTCGCCTGCGAGGCCGCTACCGGCCGCATCCCGCCGCCCAAGGCGCTGATGCTGGTGGAGCCTGGCGACAGCAAGAACTCCACCACCGCCGAGGCCTTCGGCTTGGCCCGGGACATCCCCAGCATCATGCGCGACTACTCGGTGATACCGGCGGGAACGCTGCTGCTTTGCGTGGTCGGCGCGGAAGACCAGATGGTGGGCGCGGGCGCGGCGCGGACGATTTTCTATGGCGCCACCGGCGTCAGCCGCGACGGACGGGATTTCGTGATGGCCAACAGCGACCGGCGTGGCAGCCCCCAGCTCATCGCCGACCACTTAGCGCCGCTGGCACCCGACGAGCGCTACCGCGGCGAGAAGCATAGCCGCCTGCGCGACCGCCTGCGCGACAAGCTGGGCAAGTCCCTGCCGGTGGCCGAGCGCATGGAGCGCGCCACGGTGGACGCGCTGGACTACTACTGCTTCTGGAAGCTCGCGGACGCGCTCACCGAATACGCGTTCCACGGCTTCAACCGGGAATACGCGCTGGGTTGCACCTACGAGCAGAAGAACATGGGCAAGTGGAGCGACGGCGTGCCGGTGCTCACGCTGGAAGTCACCGATATGCCGTAGAATGGCGCCAACACGTGAACCAGCAGCCTGACCTGAAGCGGGGGAAACTGGGCCTCAAGGAGCTCGTCGCCATGGGCATCGGGGGCATGGTCGGGGGCGGCATCTTCTCGGTGCTCGGCCTCTCCATCGCCCAGGCGGGCCACGCTGCGCCCGTCGCCTTCTTGCTCGGCGGCGTCATCGCTTCGCTCACTGGCATGTCCTACGCGCGGCTGGGGCTTACCTTCCACCAGGCGGGCGGTAGTTTCACCTACCTGGAGAGAGCCTTCGTCCACCGCAACATCGCCGGCATCGGCGGCTGGCTCCTGTTAGTAGGCTATGTGGGAACGCTTTCGCTGTACGCCTACACTTTTGGCGTCTATGGCGCCGCCATGCTTGGGCACAGCGCGCTGGCTCAGCATGCGCTTGAGTCCTTCGTGCTCCTTGTTCTCCTGGGGTTAAACCTCTACGGCGTCCAGGCCTCGGGCTCCGCCGAGGACCTCATCGTGCTGGTCAAAGTGCTGATTCTGTTGCTGTTCGCCGGCATCGGCCTCTTCTACCTGCAGCCCGCGCACTTCCAGCCGCTGCTCAGCCAGGGGATGCTGGGCTTGGTCATGGGAGCCTCCCTCATTTTCGTGGCGTACGAGGGTTTTGAGCTCATCCCCAACGCGGTCAAAGACATGGCGTTCCCACAGCACGATCTGGCCCGCAGCATCATCATCTCCATCGCCGTCACCGCCTTCATCTACGTCTTGGTGTCGCTGGTGGCGGTGGGTACGCTGAAGCCCGATGTCATCGCCCGCGCCAAGGAGTACGCGCTGGCGGCGGCGGCGGAGCCCTTTCTGGGTAAGCTGGGCTACACCCTCATCGCCGTCGGCGCCATGCTCTCCACCGCTTCGGCCATCAACGCCACCATGTTCGGCTCGGCGCGGCTAGGGCTGGCGATGGCGCGGGAGCACTCGCTGCCGGCCGCTTTCTCCTTTCGCGAGCGACACGGCAACATCCCGTGGGTGAGCCTGATAGTAATCACTGCCGCCGCCTTACTGCTTACTAACACCACCGACCTGACCGTCATCTCGGCCTTCGCCAGCTCCACCTTCCTGCTCATCTTCGCCGCCATCAATTACTCCGCCTGGCGTCTGCGGCGGACGATTGGCCTCCACCCCGCGATCCCGCTAGCAGGTCTGGCGCTTACTGGCCTCTCGTGGCTGGTGCTGTGCGGCTACCTCTGGACCGCCGACAGGCACACGTTTGTCTGGATTGCGGCCGCGTATCTCATCGTCATTGCAGCGGAATTGCTGTTCAGTGAGCGGCGCCTGCCTCTCCCCCCTCGGAAATAGCCTGGCGCAGGAGCAGCCCTGCGTCGCCTCTGGTTTAAGTATTAGGGTATGTCAGTGTCATGGCGTGCGAGTCTGGCGGTCTTATGGTAGAATTCCCCTAAGTCACTGCCTGACCCGTGAGGACGGCATACAGACGCTACTCACTGCATTCTTCCGCCCGAGAGGGGGCGAGCGGTATGCACTATGTATCCCTGCGCGAGCAGGTAAAAAAACGGTGCTGGGAGCTTTACGCCGAACACGGTCCGAGTGCGGACGCGGCTATTCGGCCGGAGATGCTCGCCGACGAACTCCAGGAAGACCTCAGGATGGTGGAAACCGCGCTGCGCGCGCTGGAGCGCACCGGCGTCCTCCGCCTTGAGGGTCTATTCGACCGCATGGTCTATTTGCTCATGCGCCGTCCCGCACGGCAGGCGCCGGGCTCCCTCCGCGGCCCCTACTTGGACGCGCTGAACGCTGTCGTTAACCACCTTCAGCGCTGCTACCGGGACGGCTGGCGCAACTACCCGCTGGACCCCATGGCGGTGGCGAAACAGCTTAGCTTGGACGAGCGGCTGGTGGAGCTGGCGTTCAGCGATCTATTTCGCGAGGGCTTCATCGAGAAGTCGCGCACTGGGCCGACGATCTACCGGCTGGCGCACCGCCCGCCTGAAAGCGTGATGAGCTGGTAGCGCTGCTAGTAGGCGCTGCCCAGCAGATGCAGGTTTCCCACCCGAACATTCTCCAGCCCGGCCTCGCGCGCGGCTTGCTGCGCCTCCCAGGCGTGTTTGCGCGAGGTGGCCGGCAGGTCGGACAACAGGAACTGCGGGTGAAACGCCAGGAGCGCGTACGGGATATCCTTCCCCTGCTGCGCAATGAACGCAGCAATCAGCCCCACTTCCTTGGCGTCTATGACGCCGGGGATCAACAGCGTGCTGGCGACCACCAACGGAGGCTTCTCCCGCCACCGCCGCCACGAACAGGCGAGCGCGAAGTTCTCCAGCGTTCGCCGGTTGTCCGCGCCGGTTAGCGCGCGGTGCGTTCCGCTGGAGAAAGCCTTCAGATCGAACTTCACGATGCCGCCGGTCGCCAGCGAGAGCTTCACCGCCGACTGCAGGAAGCGCGGGTTCATGCTCCCGTTGGTTTCCCAGCATACTCGCACGCCGCGCCGCGCCAGCCTGCGCGCAGTAGCCAGCGCGTGGGGCATCTGCGCGGATGGGTCGCCGCCGAAAAAGCACGCGCAGTGCGTCCGGCCGTCAACGGCTGCGGCCAACTCCTCGGCCGGCACCAGCGGCTTCATCGCCTCCACCAGGTCGCGGTGGTGCCAGTTCTGGCAGTTCAGGCAGTTGAAGGTGCAGCCGCCATAGAAGACCGCGAGGTTCTCAAACCCGCGCTGCTGCGAGCCGCTGCACACCCAGTCGGCCACGCAGTTGGTCGGCAATGGGTCATGGTAGTAGTGAAGCAGCCCCGCTTTCGCGGTACCGGCGAAGTGGCGCAGCCGGCCGCCTTGGTTCTCCCGCAGGCCGCAGTAGCCCCGCTCGCCCTCCGCCATCCGGCAATCCTGCACGCAGAATCCGCAGCGCTTGCCTCCATCGCTTCGCGGCGGCTGTTGGGGCAGGCCGAACGGCTCGCGTCCACGGACATGCGTCCTTGCCGCTGCCGCCAGGACTTCGTCGCTTCCCTTCCGCAGGCACTCCGCGCAGAACGGCAGGGCCACCGCCCGCACTGACATCGCCGCGCCGCATCCCGCGCACTTGAGCATCAGCCAGCAATTCTATCGCATTGGACCTTGAGCCTACTCGCCAGGAATCCACCGCACCACCGGATTCCGCGCCGCGCCCACCTCGTCCAGATGCTGGATGTAGAGGTTGGGCAGCTCCTTGAACTTCTCCGCGTCCTCCCCAATCTCCTTCGCGTAGCGCAGCATCGTGTCGCAGAACGCGTCCAGCGTCTCCACGCTTTCGGTTTCCGTCGGCTCAATCATCATCGCTTCGGTGACGATGAGCGGGAAGTAGATGGTCGGCGCGTGATAGCCGTCGTTGAGCAGCTTCTTGGCGATATCCAGCGCCCGCGCGCCCATCTTCTTCTGGCGGTCGGCTGAGAGCACGAATTCGTGCATACAACGCTGGTAGTACGGGATGTCGTAGGCGTCCTTCAGCCGCTCCTGGATGTAATTGGCGTTCAGCACCGCGTTTTCTGCCACGCGCTTCAGCCCTTCGCGCCCCAGCGTGCGGATGTACACCAGCGCACGCACCATTACCAAGAAGTTGCCGTAGTACAGCTTCATCCGTCCGATGGTTTCCTCCGGCTTGGCGAAGCGGTAGCCCTCGCCGTCCTTCGCCACCAGCGGGTAGGGCAGGAACGGCGCGAGCCGGCCGCACACGCCCACCGGTCCCGAGCCGGGGCCGCCGCCGCCGTGCGGGGTGGAGAAGGTCTTGTGCAGGTTGAAATGCACGAGGTCAAAGCCCATATCCCCCGGGCGCACATACCCCAGGTTGGCGTTGAGGTTTGCGCCGTCGTAGTACAGCAGCGCCCCGATGGAGTGCAGGTAGTCGGCAATCTCCCGCACTTCCTGCTCAAACACGCCCAGCGTGTTGGGGTTGGTCATCATAATGCCGCCGATGTTGCTCTCGCCGTGCTTGGCGCAGAGCGCCTTCAGCGCGTCCAGCGTAACCATCCCGCGCTCATCGCTTTCCAGGTGTGCGACCTCAAAGCCGCCGATAGTCGCGCTGGCGGGGTTGGTGCCGTGCGACGAATCCGGCACAATCATCACCGGCCGCGCCTCTCCGCGGGCGCGGAAGTACGCGCGGAACATCAGCATGCCGGTCAGCTCGCCGTGCGCGCCCGCCGCCGGCTGAAGGCTCACCGCCTTCATGCCCGAGATCTCGCCCAGCGCTTCCTGCAGCTCATACATCAGCCGCAGCGCGCCCTGCGCCGTCTCCACCGGCTGCTCCGGATGCAGGCAGGCCCACTCCGGCTGCGCGCAGATTTCCTCGTTCACCTTCGGGTTGTACTTCATCGTGCAAGAGCCGAGCGGGTAGAAACCCGAATCAATGCCGAAGGTTTTCTGCGACAATCCGACATAGTGGCGCACCACATCCACTTCCGCCACCTCCGGCAGGGGCAGCGGCGCTTCGCGCCTTAGCTCCGGCGGCGTGTCCGGGCTTACAACCTCCAGTCCGTCAAAGCAGGCGATATCGGTGCGCTTGCGCCCCGCAACGGATTTCTCAAATATGGTTTTAACCATTCAGCGCCTCCTTGAGGTCGCCTACAAATGCGTCAATCGTCTCGCGCGTATGCATCTCGGTGAAGGCCAGCAGCAGCCCGCCGGGAAGCTCCGGGAACTTGTCCTCCAGCGGTATGCCCGGCAGCCAGCCTTTGCCCAGCAGCTTGCGGCGCACCGGCTCCAGCTTCGCGGGTTCCTCCAGCATCACGGCAAACTCGTTGAAGAACGCCCGCTGCGGGAACGCCCGCTTCAGCCCCTTCACTTCGTCCAGCTTTTCCGCTGCATAATGCGCGTTGTCTTCGCACTTGCGGGCGATGCGGTGGAAGCCGTCTTTGCCGATGCTGGCGAGGTACACTGTCGCCTGGTAAGCCGCGAGCGCTTCGTTCGTGCAGATATTACTCGCGGCCTTCTCGCGGCGGATGTGCTGCTCGCGCGCTTGCAAGGTCATCACGAATCCTTCGCGCCCGAAGGCCGCGCCGGTCTTGCCCACGATTCGCCCCGGCAGCTGCCGGATGTGCTTCATCGTGGTGGCCAGCCCGCCCAGCAGCGGGCCGCCGTAGCTGGCCGGCAGGCCCAGCGCCTGCCCCTCAAACACGGCGATGTCCGCGCCCAGTTCGCCCGGCGTCTTCATCACGCCTGCCACGAACGGGTAGATGGCCATTATCACCAGCGCTCCGGCGTCGTGCGCCTCCTGCATCAGCGAGGGAATATCCTCCTGGTAAAAGCCGAGGTAGTTCGGCACCTGCAACACCAGCGCCGCCACATCGCCCTTCGCCAGCTCGGCGGTGAGAGCGCTGCGGTCCAGCGCGCCGTCCTCGCGTACGGGAAGCTGTGCGTCCTCAATCCCCAGTCCCAGCGAATAGGTGGCGACCACTTCGCGGTACTGCGGATGGATGAAGCGGGGGAAGAGGGTACGAGAGCGCTTGGTGATGCTGCGCGCCATCAGCGCGGCGTCCGCCATGGCGGTTCCGCCGTCGTAAGAGCTGGCGTTGGACGCCTCCATTCCGGTCAGCAGGCACACAAAGCTCTGGTACTCGAAGATGGCTTGGAGCATGCCCTGCGACACTTCTGGCTGGTAGGGCGTATAAGCGGTGTACATCTCGTTGCGGTGCGCCAGTTCCTTCACCACCGACGGGACGAAGTGGGAATACACGCCTCCGCCCGCGAACGTGCGGGAGCCGCAGAAGACCTTATTCTCCGCGGCCATCTGCTTGAAGTAGAGCCACAACTCCGTTTCCGGCAGCCCCGGCGGAATGTCAAGCTCCTGCTTGAGCCGCAGGCCGTCGGGGATGACGCTAAACAGCTCCTCAACCGTTTTCACGCCAACCGTCTCCAGCATTTTGCGCCGGTCGGCGTCCGTGTTCGGAATGTAAGGCATCAGGTCCTCCTGGCGGCGTCCGGCCGCCATCTAGTGAGCGGAGAATGCGGGCCCTAGTGGGCTTCTTTGTCCATCGCGGAGTAATCGGTCTCGGAGATCAGCCCGTCAAGCTGCGCCGGACTGGTCGGTTTCACCTTGGCGAACCAGCCGGCGCCGTGGGCGTCGCTGTTCACCGTCTCCGGGCTGTCGGTCAGCGCCGCGTTGGCTTCCAGCACTTCCAAGTCCACCGGCGCATAAACGTCGGACACCGCTTTCACCGACTCCACCGTGGCGAAGCGGTCGCCCTGCGAGAAGGCCGCGCCCGGCTCCGGCAGCTCCACAAAAGTGATGTCGCCGAGCTCGCTAGCCGCGAACTCGGAAATGCCGACTGTGAATACGCCGCCGTCTTCCGCGATGTATTCGTGGGTTTTCGCAAACCTGAGTGTTGCCATCGTCACACCTCGTGTTAGTGTTTGAACAAACGGTGCTTCACGAAGGGGGGCCTAACCACTGTGGCGGGGACGCGCTTGCCGCGCACCTCAACCTCCACCTGCCGCCCTTCCTCCAGCAGGTCGGGGCGAAGGTAGCAGAATGCAATCCCCTTGTCCAGCACCGGCGAAGGCGCACCGCTGGTTACCTCGCCGGCCGGGCTGCCGTCAGCATATATCTTAGCGTGTGGGCGCGGCGAACCGTGCTCTTTCTCCACGGTGATTCCGCCGAGAATGCGCTTGAGGCCCTCGGCCTTCTGCTTGCCGAGAAGCTCCTCGCCGGCAAAGCCGGTGTTCCAGCCTACCGTCCACTCCAGGTTGGCCTCCAGCACCGAGGTCGTGTCGCTCAGCTCGTGGCCATACAGGCACATCCCCGCTTCCAGCCGCAGCGTGTCGCGCGCCCCCAGTCCAATGGGCGTCAGCCCGTGCGGCGCGCCCGCCGCCATCAGCTCGTCCCACAACGCGGGTGCGTGCTCATTGGCCGCGATTAGCTCAAAGCCGCGCTCGCCGGTGTAGCCGGTGACACACTGGAAGAGCGGTACGCCGTTGTGCTTGATGCGGCGGAAGGTAAACGGATGCTCGTGCGCCACGCCCTTATAGCCGGCGGCCTCCAGCACCTTCTCGGTGTCCGGGCCCTGCACCGCGATGAGCGAGTATTCGTCAGATGCGTTGGTGAGCTCCACCCCGAAGTTGTTGTTCCGGTTCACCCACTCCCAGTCCTTCGCAATGTTGGAGGCGTTCACCACCATCATGATATGCTCGGGATTGAGCTGGTAGACCAGCAGATCGTCCACCACACCGCCTTCCGGCGTGGCGAACAGCGTGTACTGCACGCCTCCGTTCCCGATCTTGCGCAGGTCGTTGCAGCAAAGATGCTGCACAAATTCCCAGGCGCGCGGCCCCTTGATGAAGAACTCGCCCATGTGGCTGAGGTCAAAGACGCCAACCCCTTCGCGCACGGCGAGATGCTCCTTCACGATGCCGGTCGGGTACCACACCGGCATAAGATAGCCGGCGAACTCCACCATCTTCGCGCCAAGCTGCACGTGGCGGTCGTAAAGCGCGGTTTTCACAGCGGTTTCATCCATCAGACGTTGCCTCCCAGTTGCGAGTAATAGCCCTTGACGACTCTCACAAAGCTCTTCGTCTCCTGATACGGCGGCACGCCTCCATACTTCTGCACCGCGCCCGGGCCTGCGTTGTAGCTGGCGAGCACCAGGTCCAGCCAGTTCTTGCGGCCCTTCCAGCGGCCAACCTCGCGCTCCAGGTATTGCACGCATACGTACACGTTCTGTACTGGGTCAAAAGCGTCGCGGATACCGTGGCTGCGGGCGGTTGAGGGCATCAGTTGCGCCAGACCCATCGCGCCCTTCTTGGAAACCGCGCGCGGGTTAAAGCGCGACTCTGCGGCGATAAGCGCCATCACCAGCCGGGGGTCCACTCCCTCGGCCTGCATGGAGAAAGACAGCACGCTACGCGCTATCTTCCGGGCGTCATCGTTTGAGAGCTTGGAGTTGAAGTACTGTGCCACTTCCAGGTACTGGTCCTCAACGTCGTACTTGACGAGCAGCTTGTTCAGGTTGGGCATCTCCTTCGCAGGAGGAAACGCATCCCTTACCGGGGGTTCGGGGAACTTCTCAATCTCGCGCACATAGTTCTTCTGCGCCTGCTCTTCGCTCATTCCTTCCATCAGCGCATATTTCTCGCCGACTCTCTGCAGAAACCCGGCCAGCGTGGATTTGTTCTGGCCGGTGGAGGAGTCGGCCCAGTAGGCGGTCAGCGCGTCCTTCGTGGTCCGTTCCGAGCGCAGCAAGTCCGCCAGGGTGGAAATCGCGTTGGCCAGGTCGTCGGCGACGTGCGGGTAGCTACCGCCGCCGCCGGCTTTGGACATGATGCGGTAGAGGTCGATATTGCGCCTGCGGGCGACGGCGACCGTCCCATTGAACGAGGACTCCGCCGCGACCACGGCTACTGCGAACTGATAGTCCATGTTGTAGCGGAAGCTCTCCTGCTCAATCAGCGCCAGCAGATCCAGCACGCGCTCCTCATCCAGATGGGGCAGGGCCCACTTGATGACTTTGAAGTCGCTGCGCGATTCGGCTGAGTTCTTGGTCGCGGCGACCGTGGCCTGCACCTGTGCGGCTGCGGCTATGGGATACAGCGCCAGGGCGGCGAGCAAAACGAGTAGGACAGAACCGCGCTTGAGAATAGGCAGGATTGTCAGGACAGCCGGCTTCCCGCTGCTGCTTTCCACAGTGGGCGCCATTTCACTTGTCGCCGTGTTCCTTGAGGGTTTTCTTCCAGGTCTGCGCTACCAGCGCTTTGAACTCCTCTATGCTGCCGTTGTTGTGCAGCACATAGTTGGCGTACGCCTCCTTCTCTCTTAGCGGAAGCTGCGCATTAATGCGGCGGTACGCCTCTATCTCATTAGTGCTGTATTTCTTCTTAAGACGATCCACCTGTAGCCGCGCCTCGCTGCTGACCACCCAGATGACATCGACCATGTCCTGGAAGTTCGACTCAATCAGTAGCGGCGCGATGAGCGCCATGCTTGCGTTGCGGTTGCGGGCGTGCTCAATGCTCACGCGCAGTATCTCCTTAATGCGTGGGTGCAGTATGCGCTCAAGCTTCCCGCGCTCCGCCGGTGAGGAAAAGACGATTCGGGCCAGCGCCGCGCGGTTGAGCATCCCGTAAGGCGAAAACACTTCCTTGCCGAAAGCCTTCAGAACAGCTTCAACCGTCTCGGTCTCATACTTGCTCACGAAATGAGCGACCTCGTCGGCATCCAGCACCAGCACTCCGAGTTCCTCCAGGAAGTCCCCCGCAAGGGTCTTGCCGCAGGCTATCCCGCCGGTGATGCCGACTACCATCACTCCTCCTCTATGATGAGCTTGCTGGTGTCAATGATGTCGCCGAGCGTTACTTTGCCGGCGGTGGGTTTGGTATCGAAAGTCCTGGCTTCGGGCGCTGCCTGCACCGGCGAGCCCTCCACCTCGTGCACCGCCTTGATGGAAAGGCGGATGCGCTTGCGCTTGGTGTCTATGTTCATAATGCGCGCCTGCACCGTGTCGCCTGCCGCGTGCTTGCGCTTGGGGTGATCAATCCGTTCGGACGAGATCTCCGCAATGGGCACAAACCCCTCAAAGAACTCGTCCAGTTTCACCACCAGGCCGTTGCCCAGCACCTGCGTGACTTCCACGTCCAGCACCTGGTCAACCTGGAACTTCGCGTGGATGTCCGCCCACGGGTCCTGTTCGCAGGCCTTGCGGGAAAGGGCGACGCGCCGGGCCTCCGCGTCAACGGTGAGCACTTTCACCTTTATCTTGTCCTTGATCTTGCACACTTCGGACGGATGGCCAAAGCGGTGGTACGCAAGCTCGGAGTTGTGGACCAGCCCGACAACGTTATTGTCCAGCTTAACGAACACGCCGAAGTCCGCGATGGACTCGACCTTGCCCTCTATCTCCTCACCCGGCAGCAGCGTCGTCAGCGGATCAGGCTGCGTGGCTTTCAGCGAGAGCGAGACCTTCTTTTTCTCCGGGTCTATCTCCAGTATCTTCACCATGACCTTCTCGCCCTTCTTGACTATATCGGAAGGGCGCTTGATCTGGTGCCAGGACAGCTCGCTGATATGCAGCAGCCCCGTGATATTCTCGGATACTCTCACGAAGGCGCCATAAGCGGTGAGGCTGTCCACCGTGCCCTCAACCACCATCCCTTCTTGGAAGCGCGAGAACTCCTCGTCCAGTCGCAGCAGCCGCTCCTCCTCCAGAATAGCGCGCCGGGTGAAGACGAGCTTGTGGTCCCGGCGGTTCATGTCAAGGATGTATGCCTTGTAGCTGCCGCCGATCTCCGGCTTC
This sequence comes from uncultured Planctomycetales bacterium, assembly GCA_964554185.1. GTDB lineage: Bacteria > 4484-113 > 4484-113 > 4484-113 > 4484-113 > CAZKNJ01. The sequence continues at coordinate 14,336 of CAZKNJ010000019.1, forward strand.
GAGTCGAAGTTGGACTTGTGGACGAAGCCTTCCAGCACGCCGAAGGCGCGGGCGATGTAACCGTTCTTCGCTGCGGAGTCGATCGTGATGGACACGGCCTCGTTTTCCTTCTGGCATTCCGCCAGCCGGTTCCACGCCTCCTCGTAGTCCACCGCGCGCTTGCTGAGAATGTACTCGCCCTCGACCTGTTTGAGGACCTTGACCTTGATCTCGTCGCCCACCTGCAGGCGCGGAAGGTCGGAGGGCAGCAGTTGGTCAAGTGGAAGGTTGCCTTCCGTCTTTGCGCCGATGTCCACGTACACGCCGGTGTCGTCAATCTTGACGATCTTGCCGTTTACGACCGACCCCTGGCGGAGCGACTGCGCCCCGAAGTCCTCGTCGAGTAGTTCTTTGAAATCAACCATCAACAACAGCCTCAATGAATTGCAGCCCTCAAGCAGCTGTCCATTTACGAGCCTATAATTCTAGCAGACGCAACGCGGCTTTGTCACGGGTTCCGGCGGATTGTGAAGGGATTCCCTAATTGCCTGTCGGAATAGCTCGCATCCGGCGGTTTGCCGGGAGCGTGCCATCACTTGGCGATCCGGGTGTTTACGTCTATAATCCTCGCCAAATCAGGAGGGGCCACCGTGAACTTCGAACTGACTGACGAACAGGAACTCGTGCGGCAAACCGTGCGGGATTTCGCCGAAAACCAGCTGGGGCCGTCCGTTGCCGAGCGCGATCGCCAGCACCAGTGCGCGCTGGACGAGATGAAGGCGTTTGGCGAACTGGGATTCTACGGCTGCGCCATCCCGGAGGAATACGGCGGTTCGCCGCTCGGCGCGGTGGCCGAAACCATCGCGATTGAAGAACTCTCGCGGGTGGACGCGGCCTTCGCCGTGTTCTTCGGGGTGAATACGGGCGTTGGCAGCCAGCCCGTACTCCACTTCGGCACCGACGAACAGAAACAGAAGTACCTTCCGCGGGTGGCGGACGGCAGCCTCTACACCGCCTTCGCCCTGAGTGAGCCGATGGCTGGTTCGGATGCGGCAGCGATTCAGTGTACGGCCAAGAAGCAAAACGGCAACTACGTCCTCAACGGCCAGAAGGCCTTTGTCTCCAACGGCGAAGTGGCGGGCCTCTTCATCATCATGGCCAAGACCGATCCTTCCGCCGGCGCCAGAGGTATTTCCGCCTTTCTGGTTGAGCGCGGCTCCCCCGGCCTTAAGCTCGGGCGCAAAGAACGCAAGATGGGGATGAACTCGTCGGACACCTGCGAGCTGTTCCTGGAGAATGTGGAAGTGCCGAAGGAGAATCTCCTCGGCGCTGAGGGGCAGGGGTTTGCCATCGCGCTTAACGCGCTGGACGATTCGCGCATCGGCATCGCCGCCCAGGCAACGGGTATCGCCCAAGGCGCGCTGGAAGGTGCGGTGCAATACGCTTCCGAGCGCGAGCAGTTCGGCAAGAAGATTGGCTCCTTTGATTTCATCTACAACTACATCGCCGAGATGCGCATCCGGGTGAACGCCGCGCGGCTGCTCACGCGCTGGGCCGCTTGGCTGCGGGAAGAGGGCAGGGCCCATACCGCCGAAGCGGCGATGGCGAAAGTGTTCGCGTCGGATTCCGCGAAGTGGGTGACCGACAAGGCGGTGCAGATTCACGGCGGCTACGGGTACATCGTGGATTTCAGCGCTGAACGCTTCTTCCGCGAAGCGAAAGTGACGCAGATCTACGAGGGAACCAACGAAATACTACGGATGGTGGTTGCGCGGGAGACGTTGCCGCCCGAAGCATTCAAGTAGAGCGGAAGCCCGGGGTAGGGCGCGTGAAGCTGAATGGCGTTGCGCTGGGCAAACTGCCGCGCACCGCTCGTGCAAACGCCTCCAGCGGAATCCGCCAGATGCGTTTGCGGTGGGATGCCCCCGTTGGGCCGGCTACTTCTTCTTGGCGGTCTTCTTGACCGTCTTCTTGGTAACCGCGGACTTCTTCTTGGCCGGAGCCTTCTTGGCCGTCTTCTTGGTGGCTGCCGACTTCTTCTTCGGAGCCTTCTTCACGGTTTTCTTCGCCGCAGGCTTCTTCACCGCCGACTTCTTCTTCGGCGCAGCCTTTTTCACCGTCTTCTTCGCCGCGGTCTTCTTGGTCGCTGCGGACTTCTTCTTGGCCGGAGCCTTCTTGGCCACGGTCTTCTTCGCCGCAGACTTCTTGGCCGTGGTCTTCTTGGCCACCTTCTTCTTGGCCGGAGCCTTCTTAGCCACGGTCTTCTTCGCCACCGTCTTCTTGGCGACCTTCTTCTTCGCCGCCGGCTTCTTCGCCGTTACCTTCTTGGCAACGGTCTTCTTCGTCGCAGTTTTCTTGGCCATGGTCCTTTTGGCCGTTGTCGTCTTTTTAACCACCATTCCACCCTCCGGAATAGAGATGCCACTATTTTACATTGTGCTCTGTCTGTTGAGAAGGTGTTTATAGAGTTTTATCTTAATTTAACTTACGCCTGATTTCACTGCCTTAGGCTCTTTCAGGGACGCTCCAGGCGGAACGGCTACTCCTCCACAATAACTATTGGCATCTCATCGCGCTCAAAGTAATAGTACGAATCTTTGAGCATTCTGCGCTGGTACTCGCGGTCGTTGGCCAGCCGCTCGCCTTCCCACAACTGCTCGGAGTAGCGGCGGAACTCCTCGTTGTACTGCGAGGTCGCGGTCGCGAGCGCCCGGGAAATCCGGTGGTGCTCGGTGAAGGCGCTCACGGCCCGCACGGTGAAATGCAGCGCGAGCCCCCACACCAAAAGCAGCATCAGCAGCCGCCACAGCAGTGTTCCGAGCTTTCCGCGCACAGGCTTGTCAGCCACTCACTCATCCTCCCCGTGCAGCGTCAGCAGCGCGTGCAGCCACTGCGAGATTTTTTCCTCCGCGTCCCGCGCCGCCCGAATGACTTCCTCATGGTTCGGCGCCGAGCGCAGCGGCAAGTTGGTCACCAGCCCCACCGCGCAGGTGCGCATTCCCACCGCGCGCGCCACCATCAGCTCCGGCACCGTGCTCATGCCGACGATATCGGCGCCGAGCGTGCGCAGCGCATGCAGCTCGGAGACGGTCTCAAACGCAGGCCCCGGCATCATCGCATAGACTGCTTCCCTCAGCGAAAAGCCCGCGCGCTCGGCCGCGAGCTGCGCCAACTGCGACAGGCGCGGGTCGCAGATCTCCCGCATCGCGGGAAAAGCAATCTGCTCGTTTTCAAACGACACGCCGCGCAGTGGGTTCACTTGCGCGAAGTTGATGAAGTCCGCAATGAGCGCCAGTTCGCCCGGCGCGAAGTGCTCGCTGATTCCGCCCACCGCGCTGACGATGATGAGTTCTTCCACGCCGAGGCGGTGAAGCGTGCGCACGGGAATGCCGAGCTGCCATTCCGCAAAGCCCTCATAGTAATGAGGCCGGCCCGCCAGGTGCAGGTATCTCATCGCCCCGAGCTGCACCACTCGCAGCACGCCGGGATGCCCGGCCACCCGCGGCCGCGGAAAGTGTGGTATCTGTTCGTAGGCGATGCTTCCCGCGCATTCGTCGCCGGGCACGCGGATGCCGCTGCCGCTCACTAGCGCTAGGCGTGGGAGGTCCACGGGCAGCTGCTGGCGAATCGCCTCGGCGCTCTCGCCGATGATTGCGTCAAGCTCCCGTGGAGTCGGAATGCCGTCAGGCATACGCGCTATTCTAGCATCCGCGCAGGGCGCGGCAGATGCTCTGCTATCATAATCGCCGTGCGGATCGCCTTCTTCACTTCCCGGATGCTGCTCGGCTACGGCGTTGACCTCGTGGTCGCCGAGTTGGCGCAGCGCCTGGCGCGTGATGGCGACGAGGTAACCGTGTTCGCTACCGCGATGGACGAGACTTTCGCCGGGCGCGGCTTTGAGCTGCGCAAGCTGGAGATTCCCGGCGCCGCGTGGAACCGCGCTTTCTTCATCTATGAGCACAACGCCGACCGCGCGCTGGCGCGCCTGCGCATTTCGCCGGCCATCGCCCAACTCAATGGCTACGACGTCGCAGTGCCCTGCACCTTCCCGTTCTACGGCGTGCACCGCCACTTCCCCGGCCCCGTCGTCTACTTTGATTTCGGCAACGTCCCCACCATCGGCTTCTCGCTCAAAGGCAAGCTCAACTGGCTCTACCTGCACTTGATGGAAGCAAACCTGCACGCGCGCAAGGCTTCCGCCATCGTCACCATCTCGCACTTCCTCGCGCGCCGCTTCCTGCCCGAAACCCAGCGCCGGATCCGCGTCGTGCATCTCGGCGGCGACCACTACTTCAGGGCGATGCAGCTATCCGGCAACACGCAGGAAGACCTGCGCTCGCAACTCAGAAACTCCCTCGGCATCAGCGGCCGCGAAGTCGTCATCGCTTGCTGCTCGCGGCTGCACCGCCGCCACGCTCCCTACAAGAATCTCCCGGAGCTGCTGGCGATGTTCACGGACTTGCGGGCGGGCGGGGTGCCGGTGCGCCTGCTGCTGGCGGGCCTCGGCTCGCCGGAGGATGTGGCCTGGCTGGAGTCGCAGGGCGCCGATGTGCTGCCCAATGCGCCGCCGGAGTTGATGCCGTCGTTCTACAGCGCCGCGGACATCTACGCCTCGCCCAGCCTGTGGGAAGGCTTCAACCTGCCGCTGGTGGAGGCCGCGTGGTTCGGCGTGCCGGCGGTCGCATATGCACTGGGGGCTCACTCGGAAACAACCGCGCCGGCGCTGGTGGGCAGCTGTGAGCAGTTCCGCGCCGCGCTGGAACGTCTGGTGGACAACAAGCACATACGTGACGAACTGGGCGAGAGCAGCCGTCACCAGGCGCAGCAGTTCACTTGGGAGAACTCCTACCGCGCATTCCGCCAAGTCCTCAGCGAGGTGGCGCCGGCGCAATGAACGCAACCCTCAACGCCCTGGGCTCGTATTTCGGCATTGCGCTGGCAGTTGCCTTCGCCGTATACGCGGCCTTGCTCGTGCTGCTGTTCCGGCGCATAATGCCCATCCCCCGGGACGATTCTCCGCCGCGCCGCATACTCTTGCGCTGGGCCGCGCAAGCCGGCATCGGCGCCGGCCTGGGCCTTGCGCTCGTTCTACTAACCGTGCTGCTGCCGCTGATGCTCGGCGCCTACACCGTCTCGTCCGGCGCAATCGCCGACGGGGCGGCGGCTGGCCGCTTACCCCAGTTCGCCAGCGTCGCCGACTTTCTCGCATTCATCTGGCTGTCCGCGGCCTGGGAGGAGCTCGTTTTCCGCGGGTTTGTGCTGCTGCTATCGGTGGTCGTGGTCGGCGTACTGGCCAAGGTGCTGCTGGGCAAGAGCATCATGCGCTCCATCCCGTTCCAGACGGCGCTGTGGACAAACGGCATCGTGCTCAGCTCGCTGCTTTTCTCGGCCCTGCACTGGGACAATCCCAGCGTCACGCCGGTGGCGAAGTTGAACATCCTGCTCATCGGCGCCGTGTTTGCCTTCCTCGTGTTCGTCACCCGCGGCCTCACTGTGGCGGTCTTCTTCCATTTCGGCTGGAACGCGATGCTGGAGCTGCTCAACCTGCCCATCAGCGGCTTGAACGCCTCCACCCCGTGGCACTTCGCCACGCTGCGCGCCAACGGCGGCGGCATTCTTACCGGCGGCAGCTTCGGCCCCGAAGCCAGCATCAGCCTCACGGTTCTCCTCGCCATCCTGCTCGCCGCCTGCCTCTACACCTTCCCGCGCAGCCTTGACGCGCTGGTGAAACAGTTGCCGTGCGATAGCGAAACCGCGGACGCAGACGGCAGCGATGTTCCGGCGGGCTTCTGACCTCACGACACTCGCGCACATCTTCTCATAGGCCTCCCATGTGTTACGATAGACGCGGGCTAAACACAGACTGCGAACCATTCAGGAGGCTAATATGTGCGGACCCGAGGAAACCAGAACCGTGCGCGTGGGACATGCCGCCCCCGACTTTGAAACCAACGCTTTCGTGGACGGTAAGGTTAACCAGAAGTTCCGGCTGTCCGACCACAAGGGAAGCTGGATTGTGCTCTGTTTCTATCCCGGCGACTTCACTTTCGTGTGACCGACGGAGATAGCGGCAGTTGCCGCGAAGTATACGCTGCTCCAGGAAATCGGCGCGAAGGTGTTTTCCATCAGCATTGACAGCAACTTCAGCCACAAGATCTGGAATGAGATTGAACTCTCCAAGATGGTGGACGGAGGAATCCCCTTCCCCATGCTCTCCGATCCCGGCGGCCGCATCGGACGGCTCTACAACGTTTACGCCGAGAACGCTGGTGTGGACATCCGCGGGCGCTTCATCATTGACCCCGAGTTTGATGTGCGCGCGATGGAAGTCCTCACACCGGAAGTCGGGCGCAATGTCTCCGAGCTTATCCGCCAGCTCCGCGCGTTAAAGCACGTGACGGAGACCGGCGAAGTTACTCCGTCCGGCTGGCAGCCCGGCGGCAAGACGCTCAAGCCGGGCGCAAAGCTCATCGGTAACGTCTGGAAGGAGTGGAAGCCCGCCGACGCTTACGAGTAGGGCGGAGGCAGCACAAACGTCATCACTGAAGTTGGCGGCTATTTAACCGCCAGCATCGCTTCCACCGAGCGCAGCGCCTTCACGCGGATATCCTCGGGGATGGTGATTTCCGGCGCACGGTTCTCCATGCACTCCACCACGCCCTCCAGCCGGTTGCGCTTCATCGTGGGGCAGACCACCAGTTTGCTCGGCAGGTAGAACTTCACGCCGGGATACAGCGTCTCCAGCCGGTAGAGCATCCCCTGCTCGGTGCCGATGATGAATTCGTCGTACTGGTCTTTCAACTCGCCAACGAACCGCGCGATGCCGCCGGTGGAGCCGATGCGGTCGGCGATGTCCAGCACGTCGCCGGTGCATTCGGGATGCACCAGAATGCAGGCCTGCGGATGCTGCTGCTTCAGCGCTAGGATGTCGTCCTTCATGATGCGGTGGTGCGTGGGGCAGTAGCCGTAGGCGAAGTGTATCTTTTTGTCGCTGTGCCGTTGGACATACGCGCCCAGGCTGCGGTCGGGGACGAAGATGATCTCGTCGGCGTCAACCGACTCGACAATCTTCAGCGCGTTGGCGGACGTGCAGCAGATGTCGGCAATCGCTTTGACCTCCGCCAGCGTGTTCACGTACGCCACCACCGGTGCGCCGGGATACTGCTCCTTGAGCTTCTCCACCTGCGGCACGCGCACCATGTCCGCCATCGGGCAGCGCGCATCCAGCCGTGGCATCAATACTTGCTTGTCCGGCGAGAGTATCTTGGCGGCTTCGCCCATGAAGGTGACGCCCAGGAAGACGATGACCGGCGCGTCCGTCGCCGCCGCCTGGCGCGCCAGCTCCAGGCTGTCGCCCACGAAGTCGCCGATGTCCTGCAGCTCGGGCACCATGTAGTTGTGCGCGAGTATCACCGCCTGCAGCTGCTCTTTCAGTTCGGCGATGCGCGCCACCGCTTTGTTCAGCGTCGCGGAATCGGGAGGGGGTATCATCCGTGCGTCGCTAGTTGTATTCATGCGCCCGGTATTATAACGCTAGCTTCGCTCAGTCAAGGTTCTCCGCCGCCAGCCTTCCGGCGGCTTCGCCCAGCGCCATCGCCACCGGTGTCACCCGGGCGGACGCAAACGCGGTGCTGTCGCAGGACAGGTTGCGGCCGGCGGCAAAGAGGTTTTCATAGTCGCGCGAGACAATGGTGCCACGCGGAATCTGGTAAGGGCGTGCGAGCATCCGCGTTTCCAGGCCGGAGCCCGCAACGTGGATGTCAATGGGGTAGAAAGCGGTTACTGCCGGGTTGCAGAACGTGCGCCCGCGCAATACGTCTGCGCCTTTAAGTTTCTGTTTGCCGACCACGCGGTAAGACTCGCGGATGCCGATTTCCGGCGCGACCGCCGCCAGCTCCGACCGTTCAAAACCCGGCACGCGCTTCTTCATCCACGCAGCCAGCGCATGAACTTGCCGGAGCGCCTCGGTGCGCAGAGCCGCCGCCGCCCGCAGCTGCGCGATTGATGCCTCCACGAAGTAGCTCTGCGGGGGGAACACGCGCGTGGTGTTGACCACCACTTCTCCCGGCCGCGCGCCGCCGAAAAAGAGCAGCCGGTCGCGGGGGCAGGGAAACTCGCCGCGCGCCTGCGCCTCCCGCACCATCTTGAAGTAGCCGGACACCGCCAGATACTTCTTCAGCCTGCGCTTGAAATCCGGCGGCAGGTGGAAATCCTTGGTGTGCGCCGCCACGTAATCGCGCACTGCGTTCTCATCCACGCCCGCCAGCACAAAGATATGCGTCCACGCCTGCGGCTCCAGCGGGGTGATGACCTCGGCCTGCGCCAAGCGCGCAATCGCCGCGCAGCCGGTGGCGTCCACCACCGCCTGGGCGCGCAGCCGCATCTGCTTGAATGGCTCGCGCATGTCCCACGAGAGCGTCACCGCGCCGATGCGGTCCCCCGAAGTCCCGACCCACTCCGCGCGCCGGTTGAAGCACAGCTCCACGCCTTCCGCCGCGAGCTTCTCCACCAGGTACGGCGCCAGCACGGCGGTATTCACCGGAGTAAGCGTGGGCGCAAAGCCGATGGGATCCAGCACATGGCCGGGGCTTCCGGCCAGCCGCACCAGGTCGTCCACGAACTCCTGCGCAATGCCCAGGATCAGTTGTTCCGGTTTGCCGCCTTCAGTTTCCGACGGTCCGTGAAAGCCCTGCCAGGGCTGCACCAGCGAAAGCGTCGTGCAGCCGCCTAGCATTCCGCTGGCTTCGGCGAGTATCACTTCCGCTCCGGCCCTGCGCGCGGCCAGCGCCGCCGCGCAACCGGCCATCCCGCCGCCGACCACTAGCACATCGCATGCCCGCTCGGTTTTATGCGCCATCAAGTTCCGCCTCCACTTCAAACTCCGCCTCAAACCAGCGCCGCCACGGCAGCGACGCCTTCACCGCCTTCACCGCCATGCGCCCGCCGCCCAGCTCCGCGCCATCAAATTTCCGGCGCGCAATTTCGGTGGCCATCCGCGCGAGTTTCGTCTCCGCAGCAGCCACCTCCGCCGCGTCCGGCTCCAGCCCGCCATAGTCGCCGATTAGCTTCGTTCTTAAGTACGCGTTGTACACCAGGTCTTCCAGATAGCCTGTGACCACGGTGCGCGCCAGCGCTGCGTTCGGTCCTGCCGCCGCCAGCAGCCTGCCAGCGAGCAGGCCGTGGCCGATGCGGTTGGAAACCGTATTGCACTGCACGGTGGCTCCCGGCAGCTCCTCCGCCTGCAAGAACTCGTCAAAGAGCGTGGGATTGATTCCATTGGTCGCCGTGAGGTTAATCACGACTTCGTTAGCATCCAGCCTTTTCAGTGGCTGAATCCGCTCAACCACCGCGCGCAGCTCCGGCGCATCCATGTCGCCACCGGTGAGTTCAATATACGGATCGCCCGGCGCGGGCGTTCCTTGTATGTGAACGCTGTGATCTTGAGTAGCATCCACCACTTCAGCGTCGGCCAGTGATGCCAGCACTTCCAGGTTCTCCGCAACGGTGCGGCTTTCGTACGGCGCGACGCCATCCAGGCTCATGTCCGCCGCCACGCGAAGCGGTTGCGCCTCGCCATCCCCGCGCAGCGCGCCCGCCAGCAGCGCAGCGCCCGCTTCATCGCCGCCATCGGCAATGGTCAGCGCTCTCGTGGGATACTCGGCACGCAGGTGCGCCAGCTCCGCCTCCTGCCAGCCGCCCGGCACGCAGTCCTCCACGGCGATATGCAGATGCACGCCCAGCGTGCCGCAGAGGTCTGCCATCCTGAGCGCGGTTCTGAGCTGGTTCTGCCGTGCTTGCGCAAAGTCCCTGGATTCAGTCTCTTCCAGCCCCTCAATCCGCAAGTCCCCTGCAGCCGCTTTCTCCAGGAATCCCAACGCATTCAGACCACTGGCCTCCTGCTGCGCCGCCATCGTGGGCGATAGCTGCATCCACTCCTGCGCCCGGCTCAGGCCCGCTTCGTCAAAGATGTTGCCCCAGACGCGCTTCCACACGATAAATGCGCCCAGCCAGGCGGCGCGCCCGCTGACGACGCGCAGCAGCCGTTCGCATTCGTCCGCCCGTGCCGCGTCCTCTCCCGCCGTCCGCCCCTGCACCAGCCCGCCGTATAGCAGCGCGTCCAGCGAGATCACGGCGGAGTCGCTGAAGCCGCAATGCTCGCCCAGCCACTCGCTCAGTTCCTTGATCGGCGCCGGCCGGTTGCGGCTGCCAACGATGCCTCGCGGTGGTACGAGTATCCGCCTGGGCGAAATGCAGTCGGCGTGCACCGCCGCCGTGTAGTTCAGCGGGCGGTCGTCCAGCGGTAAGTAGGCGATGTGCATTACTCGTTTAGCAGTTCGTCAATCGCCTGGCGGAATTCGCGCGTGACCTTCTCCACTCCGCCGGGGGTGGGGCCGGTGACCACCACGCCAAGCATGATTCCGCCGATTTCCGAGTACTGCAGCACCCTCAAGTCGCTCGGCGTAATAAGCTTCTGAGTGGGAATGAGCAGCGGCCGGTCGCTGTAAGCGGCGATAGCGCGGTACAAGGCGATGTCGGTCTGCATTAGAGGCTGCCCGTATTGCTCCGGCGGTATCACCGCCGCCTCCAGCATGCTGATGACGTTCTTGCCGTGGCAGTAGACATGGGTCAGATGGAAGATCTCGCCCTCGGTGAGCAGGCGGTCAATCGCCGGAATCAGCTCGGTCTTTTCGCCCAGCTCCAGGTAGCACGCCGGCAGGTGGTGCGCGTAGATGTCAATGAACTTGAGCCCCACGTCAATCAGCGCTTCCAGCTCCTGCTTTTCCGGCAGCCGCTCCGTTCCCGGCATCAGCCCCACTGGCACACCCGCTTCCTTAATGATGGCTTCCACCCGCGGCCGCTCGGCGGCAAAGTCGCCGAAGCTGGCGCCGCTGGCGCGATGCACCACGTTCATGTGCACTTTCACCGCGTCGGCTCCGCCGCTGGCTGCGGCCTTGGCGAATTCAACTGTGTTATCCGGCAGCGATACGATTAGCCTCATTGTCGTCTCCTCTTGCGGTCAGCCCGCCCGCCCGGGAATAGGCCGTGCTCGCTCACATAGTACGACACCAGCTCGCGGGGCGTCACGTCAAAGGCGGGATTCCACACCTTGCACTCGTCGGGTGCGACTTGCTTGCCGCCGAGGTGCGTTATCTCCCGCTCGTCGCGCTGCTCAATCGCAATGGCGGCTCCATTCGGGCAGTGCACATCGTAGGTGCTCACCGGCGCCGCCACGATGAACCGCACTCCGTGCCGCGCGCACAGCGCCGCCATCTGGTAGGTCCCTATCTTGTTGGCGACATCCCCGTTCGCCGCGATGCGGTCGGCTCCGACCACTGCTGCGCTCACCTGCTTCTGCGCCAGCAGCGCGCCCACCGCGGTGTCCGCGATGAGGCGGTATTCCACGCCCGCCCGTCCCAGCTCCCACGCGGTCAGCAGCCCCTGCTGCCGCGGCCGGGTTTCCGGCACGTACACCACCCGGATGCGCTTTTCGCGGTACGCGCGAACAATGGCTGCGAGCGCCGTTCCCTCCCCGCCGGTGGCCAGCGCGCCGGTGTTGCAGATAGTCAGCGCTGCCTCGCCCTTTGGAATCAGCTCTGCGCCGAGGCGGGCGATGGCGCGGTCGGCTGCAAGCTGCTCGCGGTGGACTAGCTTGGCCTCCGCCACTAGCAGCCCCGCCACACGGGACGAGGCAGCATCCCCCGCATCCACCAGCGCTCTGCGCATCCGCGCAAGCGCCCATTGGAGGTTGACCGCCGTCGGCCGGGTCGCCGCCAGCTTCTCCATCGCGGATTCGATTCGCCGCCGGAACACACCCGGCGAGGCATCATGCGCATTCACCGCCGCCTGCGCCACGCCATACGCCGCCGTGATGCCGATGAGCGGCGCCCCGCGCACTTGCATCCGCTCAATCGCGCGCGCATAGGCCGCCGGCTGGTCAAGGGTGATGTAGGTTTCGTGCCGCGGCAGCTTCGTCTGGTCAATAATGACGGCGCGCCCCCCCTCCCAGGTTATCGCTTGCACGCGCATAGCGCACGAATCCTAGCACAGTGGAATGAACCGCCCTCTCCGGGTACGCCGGGCTGACCAGCCCGGCTATCTTCATCTTTCGGGCCTGCTGGTCTGCTGGCTTGCCAGCTTGCTGTTACGCCACGCGCGCGGACATATAATCCGCAATCGCGCCGAGTATCTTCATCCCGTCCGCGCTGCCGAGGACTTCCTCGCAGGCGCGTTCCGGATGCGGCATCATTCCCAGCACATTCCCGCCCTCGTTCACGATGCCCGCGATGTTCTCCACCGCGCCGTTGGGATTGGCCTCCGGCGTGATGTTGCCGCGCTCGTCGCAGTAACGGAACACCACGCCCTTGCGCGTCCAGTATGGTATAACACTAGACGTATCTGCTTCTGGGCCAATGGAGGGCCCGGCAGGTGAACTATGGAGGCGATGATG
>CAZKNJ010000020.1:0-26717 GCA_964554185.1 uncultured Planctomycetales bacterium
GACGCGCGCATCAAGCGCATCTACGAGGGCACCAACGAAATCCAGCGGCTGGTCATCTCCCGCGAGATTCTGCGGATGTACCGCTAACATCAATAGCGAAATAACCATCAAGCGTCCCGCTGCTCGCGGCGGGGCGCTTTGCCATTTGCTAGGTGGGGCGCCCGATAGGCCGTGTTATCATAATGCACTCAATGGCCATTCACCGGAGGAAGCCGTGCCGGTAGAAATCCCGGACCCGCCCGATGCGAAGACGCTCGCTCGCGTCGGCCTGACTCAGGCGGAGTACGAAGAGCTCTGCCGCCGCCTCAACCGCAAGCCCAACATCGTAGAGATGGGCATGGTCGGCGCGATGTGGAGCGAGCACTGCGCCTACAAGTCCTCCAAGCTGCACCTGCGCAAGTTCCCCACCACCGGTCCCAAGGTGCTGCAGGGCCCCGGCGAGAATGCGGGCGCCGTGCTACTGCGCGACGACCTGGCGGCGGTGTTCAAGATTGAATCGCACAACCATCCGTCCGCGGTAGAGCCCTTCCAGGCGGCCGCCACCGGCGTGGGCGGCATCATCCGCGATATCTTCAGCATGGGCGCGCGGCCCATCGCCACGCTGGATCCCCTGCGCTTCGGGCCCATAACGGACTTCTACGACCCCGGCATCACGCGGGCAGCGGTGGAGCGCAACCGCTTCCTGTTTGAGGGCGTGGTCGCGGGTATCGCGCACTACGGCAACTGCGTGGGCCTGCCTACGGTCGGCGGCGAAGTGGTGTTTGACCTGAGCTACTCGCTCAATCCGTTGATGAACGGGCTCTGCCTCGGAGTCGTCAAGCCCGGCGAGCTGATACGCGCCTATGCCAAGGGCGAGGGCAACCGCGTGCTGCTGGTGGGCGCACGCACCGGTGCGGACGGCGTGCAAGGCGCCACCTTCGCCAGTGTTGACCTGGCGGAGGACGTGCAGCAAGACCGGCCGGCAGTGCAAATCGGCGACCCGTTCCTGGAGAAATGCCTGATTGAAGCGACGCTGGCGCTGAAAATGCACCCGGCGCTCATCGGCGTGCAGGACTTGGGCGCCGCGGGGCTGACCAGCTCGTCCTGCGAGATGGCCGGTCGTGGAAACGTCGGCCTGAAGCTTAATCTGGACAAGGTACCGCTGCGCCAGAAGCACATCGGCCCTTACGAAATAATGCTCTCGGAGTCCCAGGAACGGATGCTGATGGTCGTTCAGAAGGACGGCGTGGAAGCGGTGAACGAGGAGTTCGCCCGCTGGGGGCTGGACAGCGCCGACGTTGGTGAGGTTATCACCGAGCCGGTAGTATCGCTCTGGTGGCGCGGCGAAGAAGTCGTGCACCTGCCCACGGCTCTGCTCACGACCGAAGCTCCGGAGCACGACCGCCCGCGCGCCGCCCTGAAGCGGCCGGAGTGGCTGAGCCTCAGCGCCGACGACGCGGTGAAACGGGCGGCGAAGATGTCGCTGCCGGACGACTTCCCGGTGGCGCTCAACCTAACCACCCCCGAGGAGCGGGTGCTGGCGTTGATGCTGGCGCACCCCAACCACGCCAGCAAGCGGATGGTCTGGCGGCAGTACGACCATCAGGTGATTGACAACACCGTGGCCGGCCCGGAGGTTGCAGACGCCGCAGTGCTGCGCATCAAGGGCGGCCGCGACGGCATCGCCGTGTCCACCGACGGTCCGGGCCATCTGTGCGCGCTTGATCCCTTCTTGGGCGGTCAGCATTCGGTGAAGGAAGCTTACCTGAACCTGCTCACGGTCGGCGCGGAACCGCTGGCGTACACCAACTGCTTGAACTTCGCCAGCCCCGAAGACCCGGAAGTAATGGCCGGCTTCGCGGCGGTGGTGGAAGGCATGGCGCTGGCCTCCCGCGAGCTGGAAACGCCCGTGGTGTCGGGCAACGTGAGCTTCTACAACCAGACGGTGGGCGGCAAGGTCGTCCCCACGCCGGTTATCGGCATGGTCGGTTACGTGCCCGAGGTGCGGCGCATTCTCCGCCCCAGTTGGCCTTCCGGCGCATCACTTTACCTGGTGTCGCAGGGGGGCTGGAGGCTGGACGGGAGCTGCCTGGCCTGGGATTTGCTGCACGAACGCGACGGTGCGGTGGAGCCAATTGACTTCGCCAAGATGCACACGCTGAAGGACTTCGTGCAGACTGCGGTGTCGGACGGGATGCTGCTGGCGGCGCACGATGTTGACTCGGGCGGGCTGGCGCTGGCGCTGGCTGAGTGCTGTTACGGCGGAGTGGGCGCGGATGTCCAGCTTCCCTCCAGACTGGTGGAAGCCGCTGGTGGAGTGGGGCGGCTGCTATTCGGCTGGCCGGCGGTTGGCTTGCTGCTGGCAGCGTCCGCCAGCAAGGAGCGGGAGTTCGCCGCGCAGGCTGACGCCTTTGGCATTCCATTGGAGCCGCTTGGGGAGGCGGGTGGCTCGGAGCTGACGGTCACGGTCGAAGGTTCACCGCAGCCGCTGTTATCCCTGCCCGCGGCGGCGATGGCAGCCATCCACCGCGAAGCGCTGCCCTTCTGGATGCGCTCCTGAGCCGTTGAACACCGGGTCGGTGCCCTCTTTCAGGCTGATTCGCCCGATTCAGCCAAGGAATCCGCCTATGGCTGCTTGCCAATCTATAGATTACCTGTTAAGATATAGATTGACTCACCCAGATGGGAGGCTATAGATGAACGCGACGAAAGTTGCGATAGCCGGTGTCATCGCGATACTGGCATTAGTGGGAATCGTGTTCGCGGCATCAGCGCTCTTCGCACAAGAGAGCCTGGCAGAGTCCTTTGACTGGCAGAGTTACGGCTACGCCTCCGGGGCCGGCTACAAGCTCGTCAGTACTTCCGCCGATTATTCGAGCTTCTCCGGCGAAGGCAAAGGGCTCGTGGTCAGGATCGCGGTGCCAGCGGGCACGGCCAACGACCAAGTCAAGCTTGCTTTGGTCGATGCAGTGAGGAATGAAGCACTGCGCGACCGCACGGTGAGTGCTATCACCGCCATTGCGTACAACGACGGTGAGAAGATGTTCAGCGACGAGTATTACTCCGGCGGTAAAGCTATCTGGGGCCCCGGCGGCAGCTACCGCGTGTCTCAGGACAACCAGGAGTACGCCATCTCGTTCATGAGCGCCCACAAGTACGTTGCGCCCAAGCCCACGCTGGCCAATGAAAAGAAGAAGAGCAGACGCTCTAAGAAGGGTGGCGGATCGCTGAACAATTACATCTCCTCCTCCTGCGGTTCTAGCAGCGGCGGTGGATGAGGCTAGTGTGATTTGCTCCGGTTCGGAGCAGCACTAGCGAAACTGAACTTATAAGCGGCTTGCCGGCCGAAAGCTGGCGGGCCGCTTTTACTACAAGCGGGTTGCAGTAGTCTGCAGTACTAACCTAACCGCATTCGCCTATGTACAGTTTGCGCCACCACGAGGAGTTTTGCGTCCCCTCTTCCAGAGCGGCAGAAGCAGCGCTAGTGGGCAGTCTAAATGGAGCTTCCCCAGAAGTAGCCGATGGCGGCTATGTCCTCGGGCCCGACAATGCCGCTGCCATCGCTGTCAAACCACGGAAGGTAGCCCTCCCACGATGGCTTGTACCCCAGCCAGGGAATCAGCGCGTCCCGGTCGGCATCGTTGACCACGCCGTCACCGTTGATGTCGCCCCTCAGGTTAAACACCACCACCGGGATAATCAGCTCGGGGCTTCCGATACCGCCGTCGTCAAATGCCTGCAGCCGCAGCGTGGCCATTTGGTTAGGCAGCCCTGAAACATCGATGGCTGCCTCAAATGGCTGGCCCTCGGCTTCGCCGGAGATCGTGCCGGTGGAGTGCTGCAACTCATAGGACAGCGTAACCGCATCGTTGTTGGCGTAAGCTGAAAGCTCAATCGCCGGCGCTTCATACACGCTGCCGAAGCGCGGCGGATCCGGCAGGCCGGTGGAGAGAATCATGGGAACGGTCTCGGCGTACTCGTAGGCAATCACCACCTGGTCAATCCACCATCCCGCGGACTGGCCGCCGTCCTCGCCGCATACCGAGCCGTTGGTCTCCAACAGGAATCCCACGTGCACGTCCTGCCCCGCCCACGGAGCGAGGTTAATGTGCTTGTTGGACCAACTGGCGATAAGGCCGGTGAACGCGGCATCATCCATATTGCGCTGCTTCGCCAGCGTCCACGTCTGGAAGTTATCGGTGCTCACCACGACTTTACCGGTGTCCGCGCCGTTCTCCAGGTTGTACTTCAGGCGCAGCGTCATCGTCGGCGCGGGTGAGGCTGGCAGTGAGAGCAGCGGCATGACCGCAAACGAAGTGAGGCTGTTCGGGTAATCCGGCGAAGCGTAGTTGTGCACGCCGTAGCAGCCGGAAGACAGGTATCCGCCGTTGTGGAAGGTAAACTTGCCCGCATAGTCGTTGGCCCACGAGGCGATGCGCTCGGTATCGCTCTCGTAGTGCTGGGAGAGCGGGAACGCTCCGCTCGTGTTGTCCACGATGTAGCTCAAGTCAAGCTGCGTATCAAGGCCGGGAAGGACGCCGGTGGCGTGCACCGTGATCCCGGCTTCGCCGAAGCTGATGTCGGAGGTGTTAATGGTTACTCCCCAGGGCGCTTCGGTGCGGGTGGCGATGAGCGTGTCATTCATCCAGTACTGCATATCCACCGTGTTCTCTACCACGTCGGGGTCCAGCACCAGCGTGTCGGTGATAACCAGCGGCGAAGGCTGCGGGAAGTGAAGCTGCGGCCGGAGCACCGGCGTCAGCGCTGCCATGACGTCCAGCCGGTGGATGTTGCTGTTGGCCCACTGGGCCGAAGGCAGCAGCGGGCCGTTTTGGACCAGCAGGTTGCGTACTTCATCGTTCGTGAGCGTAGGCGCGTGGGACTTGAGCAGAGCCGCCGCGCCCGCCACATGCGGGCAGGCCATACTGGTGCCTTCCATGTAGGCGTACTCATGAGTTGAGCCACAGCTACAAGATGTAATGAGGTTGTTTTGAGGGGGGGACAGGTTTTCTCCGCCCGGAGCAGCAATATCCACCCAGCTGCCGTAGTTGCTGTAGCTCGCGCGGTCGTCATTGGGCTTGGTCGCGCCGACGCTCAGCACCGTGTTGTACGCGGCGGGGTATTCCTTGGCCTGCGAATAATCGTTCCCTGCGGACGCGACCAGGAAGCAGCCCTTCCCGTTGGCGTAGTCGCAGGCGTTATGCAGGTTAGTGTCGGAATAAGTGCTTCCCAGGCTCATGTTCACCACTGCTGCTTGTACTTCATCAGCCGCTAGGACCAATCCGGCGGCAACCCAGACGGAAGGGCAGCCTTCTGCTGACGGCCCGAACACGCGGATGGGGACCAGCTTGCACTGGTAGGCCACGCCCACCACGCCCACTCCGTTGTTACCCACTGCGGCAATCGTGCCAGAGACATGGGAGCCGTGGCCATGCTTATCGTCGGGTGCTCGCCAGTTACCGCCGGTGGGAGGATATTCGTAGTGGTCGTACAGGTCGAAGTACTCACTGGGATAAGCGGTAATGGGGTTAATCGTATTCGCTGCCAGGTCCTCATGGTCGGGATAGCCGCTATCGCTGTCGGCGGAGTAGCGAATGCCGCTGTCAATGACCGCTACCTTCACATTGGGGTCACCCTTCTCATGGTCCCACGCGCTCTCGCATTCAATCTTCTCTATATCCCACTGCCAGAGATCGTTGGGCGTGTAGAACGGGCGCACCCTCGCGCTGTACTGCACATATTCCACCTGCGCCGGATAGTCCGCCAGTATCTGTTCCATTACCGGGCGGGCGTCAGCGCCGCCATCCACCTTGTAGGAGGCGAAGCAGAAAGATGCCGTGTGCGCTTCCGCCGAGAGCTGGAGGCTGTAGCGGCCGCGGATCTCCCGCGCCAGGGCGATGGTGCCGGGATTGCGGTAGAGGACGGAAGCCGTATCGTAATCAGCTTCAGCTCCCGCGCCGCCCGCGCCCGCCGCGCTGGTGGCCTTGGCCTGCGGATTGAAGCCCACGACAAAGAGGTCCTGATAGTAGTCCACTCCCGCAGTAAAGCCGTCGGTGTTGAAGTTGTTGGCGGGTGAGGGGAGGGGAAATTCGCTGTCGGCGGTGGCCGCACGGTCGGCTCCCGGCGTTTCAATGAAACTGCGTAGGGACTTGGCCCGGCCGCAGCCGCCCAGCAGCACTAGCACTGCCAATAAGAGAATCACGGGTATTGCGCGCACCGCGCCGGCGCTTAGAGGTAAGTGACACTTTGCCATCAGACTAAGTAGTATACCCGACGGCGCCGCCTTTTTGAATATACGCACCGGCTGAACCGTGCGCTCAGGCGGTTACGGCCCCGTCCAGAAGTACCCGACCGCCGCCAGGTCGCTGGCGTCAACCACCCCGTCGCCGTTGCTATCAAACCATGGGCGGAAGCCCACATCGGTGTTCTGCATTCCGAGCAGCCCTCCCAGCGCATCGCGGTCGGCTGCGTTGACCAGGCCGTCGCCGTTGACATCACCGCGGAAATTGTAGATGGTCACGGGCGTCTCTATGAACGGGCTGCCGACGCCCAGTGCGTCAAACGCCTGCAGGCGCAGCGTGGCTCGCTGGTTGGGCAGTCCCGAGACATCTATTTCCGTGGTGAACGGCGGCCCGTTCACTTCACCATCCAGCGGCCCGCCGGTGGTCTCAAGCGTGTAATCCAGGCGCTCGGCCCCGTTGTCGGCGTAAGCCGCCAGCACGATCATTGGCTCTTGGTACATCAAGCCGTACTTCGCGGGGTTAAGCACGCCGGTGTACGTGATGCTTGGCACGGTCTCGGCCCAGTTGTAGGCGATAACCACCTGGTCAATCCACCATCCCGCCGGCTGTCCGCCATCCTCGCCCGCCACGCTGCCGTTGGTGGTCAGTAGAAAACCGATGTGCACCTGCTGGCCCGCCCAGGGAGAGAGGTCAACGTGGGTATTGCCCCAATCGGCGGCGTAGCCGCTAAACTCCGCCGGATCGGTCTCGCGTAGGTCGGCGGTCTCCCAGGTGGAAAAGCCGTCAGCGCTCACCACCACCGCTCCGACATCCGCCCCGTCCTCCAGGTTGTACTTGGTGCGCAGCGTCATGGTCGGAACCGGGTCGGCGGGAAGCGTGACCAGTGGCAGCACGGCAAATGACTGCAGGCTATTGGGGTATTCGGGGGGCGTGGCGGAATGCACTCCAGTGCTCTTGGCCGAGTCGTAACCCTCGTCCTGGATGGTGAAGGCGCCGCCGATATCGCTGGCCCAGGACGCGACCGCGGGCGGCGCGGCCTCAAACTGCTCGGTCAGCGGGAAGACGCCGGCCGTATTATCTACGATAAGGCCGAACTCCACTTCCGCGGTAAGCTCGGGCAGCGTGCCGGTTGCCACCACCCTGATATCCAACTGCCCGAAGTCCATCGCTGAGGAGTCGTAGGTGATGCCCCACGGCGCCTGGGTCAGCGTGACGTAGAGCTCGCCATTAACGTAGTAATCCAGCTGCTCGGCGTTCTCAATCTCGGCTGGCTCCAGGCTGATTTCGCCTGACTGCACCAGCGGGTCGGGGCGGGTGAAACTCAGGTAGGGCGCGCCGATGCTCAGGTCAAACACCGCGTCATCGCCGTCCCGGCGGATGCTGCCAATGATGATGCCGGTCTGCTTGTCGCCGGTGTCGGGGAAGTTGACGTAAGCGTCGGTGCTGGGCGTGGTGTCACCGGCAAAGCGGTCGTAGAGCGTGCTGTTGTAATCCGCGGGCCAGGGATCGTACGTGCCCCCCATGTACTCGTCATCGTCAATGATCCCGCCAGCGCCGCCTAGAGGAATTTGGTAACTTGCGGTGCTTTCCTCCAGGTCAACGAACTTGCGCTCCTCGTGGTCATTGCAGCCAAAGCCGTCGTCTTCAACATCGTCAAACACGGCGTCCTTGTACCACACGCGCTCGTCCACGTGCCAGATTAGCAGGCCGGGGTTGAAGTCGTGAGCCAGCTCCGTGGCGTTCTGGTAGATGTTGCCCGCGGGGATGTAGGGCGGATAGTAGATGTACTTGCGGCCGGTGGTGGAGTTGTTCTCCAGGACGAAGTACTCCTCACCCTCCATTGCATCACGCCAAACACGCCGAATGTTGTTCGGGCTGGAGTTCACCGGGCCGAGGTGGAAGTCCTTCAGGTTGCTTGCGACCATCTCCGCGTCCGTCCAGCCCAGGCAGTACTTGAGCGGCGCTGAGAGGTTCTGCACCGGCAGTACGTAGATGCCGGCGGCCATGATGCACCAGAAGCCGCAACCGTTGCTCTCATCTTCGTCCGGTCCGGGATTGTCTCTCCCGGCGTAGTCCCCGCCGTAGTCGTAGAGGTCGGGAAGTCCAAGTATGTGGCCGTGCTCGTGGTGTGGCGCGTAGTCCCACCAGTTGTACGGATAGTCCCCGCCGTCCTCATAGCAAATCGAGTAGAAGTCTATGTAAGCAGCCCGGAGGATCTTCACGCCGTCCTTGGTGAAGTCGCCCATCTCGTTCCCGTAGATATACTCGTTGCAGATGAAACCAACGTGTTCCCGCGTTTGGCCGTTGAGAAGCCGCTGAAACACTAGATGCAGCGAGTCGATGAATCCGTTGCCATCGGCGTCATATTGGCTGAAATCAACGTCCGCGTCCGCTAGGCTCAGAAGCTGCTTGGCTTGCGCTTTATTGAGCTCGATGAAACCGCTTCCTCCCTGGTTGTATCCGTCGATCTGATATGCGGCGTTCTCGCCGGGTGGATACACGTCCCCTGTGAACGCCAGCTGGCCGTACGACTGTTGCTCGTAGTACTCCTTGACGCTGATGTTGTTGTTGCCTCCATCCGTATCGAAGTACTTGTCCTCAACGAAGGACGTTGGCGGGACTTCGTAGGAGTATCCTGACCACTTCACCTTCAGCACCAGCGTCTTCACATTGCCGGTGGTCGGGCTGGCCCAGCCGTCATGGGTCATATCGGGCGGAGCGGATGAGGCCTTTTCCCCGCCCGCTGCGGCGGTCAAAGCCGTGAGCGGATCGGGGTCACTAGGTCCATAGACTCCCGGCTCCACCAGGCCTTCCAGCCCGTACTCGCGGATGGTGTCAGCGGTATAAACCATGCGCCCGTGCGGCAGGCGGTAAGGCCCGGCGTAAGGCGCATCGCGTCTGATGGCCTCCGCGCCGGGCGGAGGGGCTGGGAGGTTATCCACGGCCACCGAGCGCGCGTTACCGCTAACGCCGGTGGACAACGGCAGAAGCGACCTGCTTCCGCAGGAGCCGGCGGCCAGCGCCAGCCCGAGTGCCAGCAGTATCAGTGAAATCGGGACTACAGCGTTGCGCATCAGCATCATCCGTCTCATACCCGGCGCCCGCGGCGGCTAGCTCTTGAGCCCCCGCAGGTTTTCCACCGGTATGGTGAAGTAGATAGCAGTATGGGGTTCATCAATATCCGCGATGGCGTCGTCCATCCGGTGGCAGACCTCTTCGTGCAGTTCGTCGCTGCCGATGACGCACGCCAGCACCTTGCTCTCGTGCTTTTCGGACATGAACAGCGTGCTCAGTACCGCCGCGATGGAGAACTCCGAGACAGTCTGCTTGAAGGTGGCGCGGCTGATTCCGCGGGTGTTGATAATGGTCATGCCCGACACGCCGGATTCCATTATCGCTGCCAGCAGCTGCTCCAGATAATCAAGGTTGCGCAAGATTACAACCAGCAAGTGACCTTTAGTCGCCATATCCCAGTGATTCTACCCCAAATGCAGTTGTGAGGCTAGGACGGAAGGCAGCCACGGTACGCCTACGCGCGGTAGACCGTGCAGTCAAACGGCAGCTTTGCCGCCCGGGCCGCACGAGCGTCCGCCGCGATGAGGTACGCGGCGATGAGCAGCGTGCCGACCGAGGCGCAGGCGTCCGCCACGTTAAACACGGGAAAGTCGTAGTTGACGACGGGGATGAGCACATCCACGAAATCCACCACCGTCTGCAGCCGGAAACGGTCAATCATGTTGCCAATGGCGCCGCCGAGGATGAGGCCGAGCGACACGGTGAGATAGAGGCTGCCGGCGCCGAATCTCCGCCAGAGCAGATAGATGGCGATACTCATCGCCAGTGACACACCGGACAACAGCAGCGAGTTGCCGTGCAGCAGCCCCCAGGCCATGCCGGTGTTGACCGTGAAAGTGAGCTTCACCCATTCGCCGATAACCGGGGTGGAGGTAGAAACGGTGTAGGGAAACTCCCAGAAGTGGCTGAAGTACTGCTTGGCGAACGAGCACAGTGACCCGCTGGCTTCCGGCGCGAAGTGGTAAACCACGAGCATCTTCGTGGCCTGGTCGGCGGCCGCGACAAGTAGCACGAGGAGCAGGAATAAGCGGGAGTGAAACCGCCGCATGGCAATCGTTTGGCGGCTAGGCCACGCCTTTCTCTACGTCTTCCAGTTCAACCTGGCACGTGTAACAGTATTTCGCCCAGGGGATCGTGTTCAGCCGCCCTTTGTCAATGGAACAGCCGCACTTCTGGCAAATGCCGTAGTAGCCTTCGTTAATCGCTTCAGTGGCGTCGTCAATTTGCTCCAACACGGATTGGAGCTGGTAAACCAGCATCTCGTCCTTCTCAATTTCGGAGCTCTCGGTAATGAAGTCGCTATCGGGATCGCCCGAATTACGCTCGAAAACCCGGTCTTCGTCCAGAGATTTCTTGATTTTTTTCCTGAGTCCGATGACCTGTTTCTCGATCTGCGCGTGCTTCTCCTCCAGCACCAGCCGGTACTTCTGAATGTCCTGTTCTCTAAGCGCCATATGTCTTCCCACGAAAATGAAAGAGCTTACGGGTGTTGCGGGACAGTATTATTCTAAGCATATCCGCTGATTTTGCAAGTTTGCCCGCCGCGAAGTCAAGCGTGTGCACCAGGTCCGCTGGCTCGCAGAGGCGGTTCTGCCCCCGTAACGCCTGCGGCGGCATGAAAGGCGTATCCGTCTCCAGCATCAGCAGGTTCTCATCCACTCGCGGGAGCTGCGAATGGAGGTTCTGCGCTGTAGGATACGTCAGGTTACCGGCGAAGCTGACGAAGAAGCCGTGCTCATGGGCGAACCGGATGACGCTCCGCGCTCCGTTGAAGCAGTGGAACATCCCCCGCAGCCCGCCGAAGGGCTCAAGCTCCTGGATGAGTTCCTTGCTGGCGTCGCGGTTGTGCAGGATTACCGGCAATTCGTGCGACTGCGCAAACGCAAGCTGGCGGCGCAGCAACGGACGCTGAAGTTCCAGGGCATCGCGGTCACGGTATGCGTCGAGTCCGATCTCGCCAATGGCCACCAGCTTCGGATCGCCGACGAACCGCTCCAGCATGCCCTCGATGTCGGTGTCAACGTGTTCTTTCGCTTCGGCGGGATGCACGCCGGCGGCGAAATAGACGCTCTCAAACCGTTGCGCGAGGGCTTGCGCTTGCAGATTCGTCGCTTCGTCCAGCCCCGGTACTACGAGCGGGGCGATTCCGGCGTCCTCCGCCCGCCCGACCACGTCTTCGGCGCGTTCAATTAGGCCGTCGAAGTACAGGTGGCAATGCGGGTCGCAGATGAAGTGCATCGCTCTTGCTCTAATCCTGCTTGTCAGGATGCTCTTCGGGCGTGGTCTCAACGCGCGCCAGCTCGGCGTCCGGCACTTCCTTGGCGGCGAATGCAACTTCCTTCTCGCCGGTAAGGTAGTACCTTGCCTCCTTCAGTGCGTCCTGTGTGCGAATCTGCGAGCTGTGGAGGGAGATAACTACACCAGGATAGATGATGCCGTCGACAGTGACTTCAGGGCGGGGATAGATGGCCGAGGTTACCTTGAGCTTGTCGTACTCAGCCTTCACTTCGTCGTAACGCTTCTGGTCGGCTTCAAGCTGCTGCTTCAGCTTGTCAATCTGCAGGAGCTGCAACTGGTTCAGACGGCTCTTGTCCAAGCTGGGGTCGTCCAGCCGCGCCAGCGCATTGCTTGCCCGCTCTATGCGGGTTTCCAGTTCCGTCCACTCGTCCTTCATGCGCGACAGCTTGATGTCTTTCTCAGGGTTAAAGCCAACATTGAGGTTAGTGGGCGTAGCGATGCGATTGCCCACGTTCTTGGCGTTGATGGCGGTGTAAGCCCGTACGGTCTCGCCCACAATCACCGACTTGTCGTCTCCCATCACAATCTTCCCGCCACAGGATACCCGTGAGTGCATTATGTAGCTGCGCACATTGATGTCCCCGCCAACGGAGACGTCGGCCCGCGAGATGCCGCGCACGGTGGCGTCGCCTTCGCACCTGATAAAGCCCTTGTCCTGGCCGAAGATGAGTCCCCCGATGTACAGGTCCCCGCCACATTCAATCCTCGCGGCCTCGACGCTGCCGCCGATAGTCAAGTTGCCCTTAGTCTTTATCGTGAAACCCGGCATTACGCTGCCGTGTATCTCCAGGTTGCCAACGAACTCCAGGTCGCCGATGGCGAAGTTCACGTCGCCGCTGAAAGAGAGCGTATCCAGCACGGTGATTTTGCCGGCGACCAGGCAGGCGTGTCCGGCGCATTCGGCGTGGACCTGCATTCCGTCTTCGGATTCCTTGGCGCCCTTGCCCACCTTCAGCGAAACCGTCTTGCCCTCTTTGGCGGGAATGGGCTCGCCATAGACGTTCATCCCGTTCTTAGGAGGCGTGCGCGCATGCTTAACCGCGAGCAAATCGCCAGGATGAACCTCGTTGAGCCGTCGCACCTTCCTCAGGTCAATCCGCAGCTCTTCCTGGTCGTATTCCACGTGCTCAGTGGTTGGGAAGGTGTACTCCGCGTGCTCAGATTCGCCGTCGCCCGGTGGATCGCCCTCTGCAGCCAGCACTCGCCGCCCGTAGGCGAAACTGTGGAGGAAGTCCTCAATCTCCTTCTGGCGGATGCCGTAGGTGACGCCGTCGTCCTTGAGTATCTTGTGAACCTCCGCGAGGGTAGGGACATTGCCGCCGGCGTGCTTCGGACGATAGAAGCTCAAGTGCGCGGTCAGCTTGTCCGGACTTACTTCCAGCTTGTATGTATCTTCCGCCATTTGTATGGTGGAGTTAGCCGCCCAGCACGCGTTTGACGCTTTCCTGGGTCAGCTTCTCATAGTATGCGCTTTGCCGTATGCCGCGCGCCAGGTCCATGATCACGCTGCCGAGCAGCTTAACGTCCTTCACCACTGCGTGGACCAGCGGGGCCGGGGTCTCGGGCTCAACTGCCGGCTTCTTCTTGAAAACCAGCAGAAGCACGTCAGTGACACTGTCTATCTTGGGGAACTCGCACACGTAGCGGAAGTCGTGAGTGGCGACCAGCTCGTCCATGAAGTCGTGGCCCTTGAGCAGCCGCACAAGCTCCTTCAACACGAATACCGCTACAACACCGTCGCGCTCCAAAAGCCGCACAGTCTGGTCAAGGTAGTTGGCCGTGAGGTTGTGGCTCTTGGTGAGAGTGAGGTTGCCGAATATCAAGTCAAAGCGAAGGCTGACCTCGTTGTCATCCGACCGCTGGGAGAACACCTCGGGAAGCTGCGATAGGAAGTCCTTCGCCGCAACATACACTCCGGGATAGCCCGATAACCGCATGCTGTAGGCTGCTGCCTGGGCCAGCAGCGGATCGCCTTCAATCACCACGAAATTGTTCTCCACGAAATAGTCAATTAGGTCTGTCTGCTCCAGGAGGAAATCCTCCTGGGTCTTGCGCTGCAGCGGGGTGCCGCTGATGGGAATGCGGTAGCGGACGCCGTCCCGCTGGGCGACCTCGATCTGTGAGCCGTAGGGGGCCCAGGCGGCGCCATCCAGCCGCTCAAACACCACATTGAGTACTTGCGTGGCGAATGCGCCGGCGTGGGCGGAGACGTTCATCACCGACTGCCCTGGGTGGCAGGCGGCCAGCTCGGAAGCGAAGTGGCAGTGCTCATCAGGTATTATTACGCGCTCAGTGAAGAATGGGAGGTATTTCAGGCGCAACAGGTTTATTACTTTGTGCGAGGAAAGCGGCTCCCGGCGTAGAGTGCTGATGTTAAGCCCCACGCCGCGGTCATCCATTTCGATTAGCTTGTTGACAAAAGATGATATCGCCTCACGTTCTTTCGGCGAGAGGCTGCGCTCCTTAATTGACGGCTCCACACGGTTGAACGAGGTGGCCTCCGTCGGGGAGGTGAAATCCAAATCCTGCGACAGCTCCGTTGCCAGGTCAACTTCCACCGGTGCGACGAACTGCTCGCGCTCGCGCAGCGCCTGCTGGGCTTCCTGCTGCATCATCTTGCGCAGCTTGATCTTGCCCTCATCGCGCTTGCGAAAGCCGCGCTTCTCCCGCTTGGCGGCCTGCGCCTGCATGAAGGAGCTTTCCAGCTCCAGCTCAACCTGCTCCTGCTTAAGGGTCAGGCTGGCAGCCGTGCTCTTTTGGCTCGCGCGCTTTTCCTGGCTCTCCCGCAGCGTCCAGGCCTTGCGCTCCTGCACGAACCGCCGGTCACCGCGGGGGTCAAACACCACCCGGTCAGTCGGCTTGCCCGCTGCCTGCGCCACCAGAGCGAGGATCTCCTTGTACTGCATCGGGGAGTCCTGCTTCTTCAGCACCTCGTAAGCCCAGTCGTTGAGCAGCTCCCACCTGGCAATCCCCCACTTGCCGCCGAACTTCTTCACATGCGGGTCGCGGTCAAGCTCGATGCAGACGGACTTCACCTTGCATTCCAGCGCCGTGGCCAGGCGGCTGCGCGCTTCGCGCTCAAACAGCAACCGGTGCTCCTCCTCCATCACTTTCGGCAGCGCGGAGTGCTCCGGCGACTTCTCCAGGACGATCTCCCATTTGCCGTCCTTCTCGGTGTAGTAATCCAGCTTAGTGAGGATAGGCGTGATGTATTGGCGAATGCTCTTTTCATCCGGCTGAAACGACAGCATCACCTGCGCCATTTTGGCGGCCAGGTCACCGATGCTTATTGGGCCCATATAGTAGACAATGTGTTTAATAATATCCACATTGCTGGTTAAGCCCTGTAATTTTTTGTCCAACTCAGCCGTCACGCACACTCCTCCGTTGCTGCCGCGGCGGCAGCGGGTGAACCATAATTATAGCACAGGGCTGACCGCACGCGCGCAAGTTCGGCAGCTTGCGGCTGCTCAAGCAGGCGGACTTATGCACCGCTACTTCGGCGGGAAGATGTAGCTAGTGGATGGCGGCGACACCCGGCCGCGCGGAAACAGCTTCAGGCGGATTTGCCGGGCGAGGCTGTGGGGCTCCTTGGAGATGAGCTCCAGGGATTTCAGGCCCACGAAGGGGCCGCCGCCGGAGGCGAGGAACTTAGTTGTGGCGATGCGGTATATCTGGTCGGGGATCACCGGCTTGGCGCCGATGGTTACCGCGCTCACTTCGTTGGTTTCGCCGGTACTCTTGCAGAGAACAGTGAGGCCTTCCAGATGAAGCAGGTTGGTGTTCTTGCGCGGCATGTATTTGACCGAGCGGTTCAGCGCGGTGATCAAGTCGGCGCCAGAGATCTTCGCCAGCACAAACTCTATGTCCTTGAGCTTGTCCCAGTCGGGGATTTCGTCTACCGCCTGCATAGGCCCGAGTTCCGGCAGCTCTCCGGCGGAAATCATGGCGATATCAACCTTGCCCTCAAAGAATACAAGCATTGCCCGGGCGCACGCTTGCCCCCAGCCGGTCTCGCCTACGGTTGGGTCTTCGTTGTATGCATTAGGAGCCTCAGCGGGAGAGGCCCCCAGGGATGCCAAGGTCAGCGTTAGCGCAGCCGCGCCCAGCCATTTGATGATGCGTGTGTATCTCATCTCGGCTTATTCTACCCCATAATCCAGAAGGTTCACTCCGCGCGGTTGTTCACCGCCTCCTGCTGCTCTTTCTCATACTTCAAGTACTCCAGGATGAACGGCTCCAGATCCCCGTCCAGTACCCGCTGGGTATTGCCGGTTTCGTAGCCGGTGCGCAGGTCCTTGATGAGTTGGTAGGGCTGGAGCACATAGCTTCTTATCTGATTGCCCCAGGCAATGTCCTTGACCACGCCCCGCAGTTCGTCTATCTCCTCTTTGTGCTCCACCTTCAGGATGGCGTAGAGCTTGGAGCGCAGCATCTTCATCGCCACATCCCGGTTGAGGTGCTGGCTGCGCTCGTTCTGGCAGGAGACCACGATTCCGGTGGGCAGATGAGTAATGCGTACGGCGCTGCTGGTCTTGTTCACATGCTGGCCGCCCGCGCTGCTCGCGCGGTAAGTGTCAATCCGCAGGTCGTCGTCGTCAATCACTACGGTGTCGTCCTGCTCAATCTGCGGGATGGCATCGACGGCGGCGAAGCTCGTGTGCCGGCGGCCGGCGCCGTCAAAGGGCGAGATGCGCACCAGCCGGTGCACCCCGTGCTCGCCCTTCAGCAGCCCGTAAGCGAGCTTGCCGCTGACGACGAAGGTAATGGACTTGGTGCCGGCGACTTCACCCGGGAGTTCGCTGAGCACTTTCACGTTGTGGCCGCTTTGCTCCGCCCAGC
Source organism: uncultured Planctomycetales bacterium (assembly GCA_964554185.1). GTDB lineage: Bacteria > 4484-113 > 4484-113 > 4484-113 > 4484-113 > CAZKNJ01. The sequence goes on from CAZKNJ010000020.1 coordinate 16,437, forward strand.
GGAAGTACATCCGGCTGAGCATGTCTACCCAGTCATGGCTCTCGGTGCCGCCGGCGCCCGCGTGGATAGTGACGATTGCCGGGGCGTCGTCGTTCTCGCCGGAGAGCAGCGCGAGCATCTTGTGGCGCTCGACTCGCGTCTCCAGTTCAGCCAGCGCTTCCGCTAGCTCGCGGAAATCCGGATTCTCTTCGTCCACGCCGTCCTGCTCCAGGAGCTCAAACATGCCAGCGATGTTGTCGTAGTCCTCCTCCAGTTCCTGCACTTCGGAGAGCGTTTCTTCAATGTGCGACGCTTCGCGGTTGACGCGTGCAGCTTTCTCCTGGTCATCCCAGAAATCGGGGGATTCCTGTAGTTTGCGCAGCTCTTTCAGGCGCGTTTCTTTGCCCGGGAGGTCAAAGATACCTCCGCATGTCGTCAAGATCGCCGGTTATCCGGCTGAGAAGTTCGCGGAACTCGCTTATCTGCATTGCCCCATTCTACCAAATCCGCCGCTAGAACATCGCTTCGCCGCGCCCAACCAGCGTCCGGTACGCTGTCCCGATGACGGCGATGATGAGCATCAGCACGGCGAAGGTGTCGCCAATGGTTGTGTAGAGGCTTCGGCGGCTGTTCAGCGGGACTTCCTCCACCAACGTCCCGGAGTTGCCGTACGCCAGCGACTTGCCCAGCTTGCCGGATGGAAACACAAACCCGGAGATGCCCGTGGTGGTGGCGCGCGCCAGGCTGCGGCGGTTCTCCACTGCCCGGAAGGCGTCAAACATCGCGTGCTGCGCCGCTCCGGACGGAATGGGGTACCAGGAGTTGTTGGCGACCACGGCGACCAGCGTCGCGCCATTCCTCACCTGCGCGCGGGTGACTGCCGCGTAGACCGAGTCGTAGCAGATGTTGACCGCCAGCCGCTGGTCGTCAAAGGGCAGGGGCTCCAGCTTGGTGCCTTCCACCAGGTCTTCGGACCCCCAGGGGTAGTCCAGGTACCTGACAAGGTCGCCAAAGGGGACGAACTCGCCGAAGCCCACCAGCCGCGTTTTGGAGTAGTAGGCCGGCGAGCCGTACGGCTGTTCCAGCAAGATGGCTGCATTCTCCAACCCGCGCTGCGACTGCACCAGCGTGCAGTAAAGCAGGTTCAAATCCGGCTGCTCATTCCACAGCCGCGTGACGTCGGGAGTGAAGTTCACCGTCTCGGCGTACACGAGTTCGGGCAGCGCGCTCTCCGGCCACACCACGAGCTGCGGGTCGTCGGTGCGCAGCAGATACTGCGTTTGGCCGACATACGATTGGTGCGCCCGGCTGATGTACACCTCGCTGTCCCAGCTGTCGCTGCTGGAAATCCCTCCCTGGACTATCGCGGTTTTGAGCGTCGGTAGGTGCATCTCCGCTGCCTGCGTGGCGTAATACGCGTACAGCCCCCAGGCGTACATCGCGAATAGCGCGATTAGCGCAATGCCGGTGCCGCGCAGCCGAGGCCTTGATGGGCTAGCGCCAAAGAACAGGTGGAAGAGCGTATAGGCGGTGAGGACGACGAAGAAAGTGGAAGCATACACGCCGCCGATGGCGGCCAGCTGCAGCACCGGTGCGTTGTAATGCTGGGTGTACCCCAGGTGCAGCCAGGGGAAGCTGGACGCGCCGATGGAGTGCAGGTATTCATACGCCACCCAAACTGCTGGCACCAGCACGAAGTTCCACCGTTCGCTCTGGAAGCGCAGAACGAGATGCAGCGCCACTCCGAGCAGCCCGAAGAGCGCGGCCTGGTAGACCGCCAGCGAGATGATGGCGAACTGCCCGAAGGAGCTGATCCAGTAGGCGCCAAGGTAGGTGAACACGAAGCCGCAAGCGAAGGCGGCAGCGTAAGCGTGCCAGGCCGAACGCGCCCGCCGCATGGCGGCAAACAGCAGTATCGGCGCAACAAAAGCGAGCAGCGGCAGCGACCATCCGGCTTCGCCCGGTGCGAACGCCAGCGGGAAAGCGGAGGCCAGCAAGAGCCCCGCCAGCAGGCTAAGTATCAGGGTAACGCCCATCGGCTGCTATCATTATAGACCGGCATGGCTGTCGGACGGCGGAACGCCGCCGCCAGTTCATCCGGCGCTCGGTGTGTTTATGGCTCAGCTAATACTAATCCGCCACGGCGAAACGCTGTGGAACCGGCTCAAGCGCTTCCAAGGGGGGCGTAGCGACGTGCCGCTGTCCGCCGTTGGAAGGCTGCAAGCGCAGCTTATCGCTAACGCCCTCTTGCGGGAGCCGATTGAAGCCGTGTTCTCCAGCCCTCTCGTGCGCGCCCGCGAGACGGCGGAGGCCGTGGCGCAGGTGCATCGCTTGCACGTGCAGATTCTGCCGGAGCTCAATGAGCTGGATTTCGGCGAGTACGAGGGCGAGTATGAAGCGAGCCTGCTGGAGGAGCATGGAGCGGAGTTCACCGCTTGGCGCAACACCCATTACACGCTGCCCCCGTCCGGCGGGGACAGCCTGGAGAGCGTGCGCGGACGGGTGGCGCAGGCGCTGAAGCGGATGGAGGAATCGGGGGCGGAGCGGATAGCGGTGGTGGCGCACCAGGGGATTTTGATGGCGCTGAAGGCTCACTTGTGCGATGACTACTCGGTGGAAGCCGCGAGGGGCTACAAGCAGGCCAATCATCAGATTGAGTTCTGGGATTCCGTCGCGCGGAAGCTAGTCAAGAGTGTGGAAGTTCACGGCTCCTACGCCGGAATCCTGTTACCCGAACCCGGTTAGGCGGACGCTACTTCTGTTCGAGGATGTAGCGGCGGATGTCGCTGCCCAGGTCAAACGAGTTCAGCTTCTTGACGTCGTGGAAGGAGACTTCAAGGTACGGGACGGTCTTGTCGAAGATGCCGATGCCCACGACTTTCCCGTAGGCTTCAACCAGCTCGCCCTTGTCGAGCCAGTTGCGCACCTTCTCAAACTTGACGACATCCCCGACCTTGTAGGAGTCACGCGAAGCTGAGTGGTCGTATATGGGGTACTGCGAGTCGCCTGCCACCATTTTCTTGGACGAACGCCTCGTTTTGGGCTTCGCCTCAGTCTTGGTCTTGGTGGCGGTGGCAGACTTCGCGGTCTTTGACTTCTTTTCAGCCATATATCCTCCAGGAAACAATTAGTATAGGCAATTACCACCCCTTTGTCAAGATTGATTTGGCCCGATGGCCTCCCGTTAGCGAGCCTTAACGAATGCTGTAGAATAGCCCCCGGGCGAAACCATGGCGGCAAAGGGGAAGCAATCCACTATGCTCATTCCAACGATAGTGATGGCGGTGCTCGCTATCGCCCTGGTGGCGATCGGCTACTTCCGGGGCGAAGGCCAGCATGTGTCCGGCCTGAAGTCCGGTTTGTTGATGACGCTGCAGATTCTGCCGCTGCTCATCTTCGCTTTCATCATGGCGGGAATGGTGGAGGCGCTCCTGCCCAAGGAGCTGCTGTCCCGCTGGGTGGGGGCCGAGGCGGGGATGCGCGGCATCTTCCTTGGCACCATCGCCGGCGCGCTCACCCCCGGCGGCCCGTACGTGAGCCTCCCCATCGTCGCGGGCCTGCTCAAGGCCGGCGCGGGCACCGGCACCATGGTCGCCTTCCTCACCGCCTGGTCGCTCATCGCCGTGGGGCGGCTGCCCATGGAGTTCGGCATCCTCGGCTGGAAGTTCACCGGTGTGCGACTGGCCTGCACCTTTTTCTTCGCCCCCATCGCCGGCCTGATGGCGCGCGCGTTCTTCCCGGGCGTGAAGTAGTCCTCAGCGAAATGCGGCGGAGCTACTGAACAACGTTTTCCAGCACCGACGGAGGCGGAGGGGGCGCCGGGCTCGTCGGACTAATCCGGGAGATGGTCCCATCCGGCCCGTAGCGGTACATTTCCAGACGCCAGAGCTGCTCGGCGATAGCCGGGCCGATGTAGAGGAACTCCGCGATCTGGTCTTCCCACGCCACCGTGTAGTAGCTCCAGGCGTCCGCCGCCGTGGTGTGAGCGCGGCCAAAGAGGGTGGAGCCGCCCGGGTAGTAACCCTCGTCGTACATAAACTGGCTCCAGATACTCGTGCTCCTGGCCAGTCCGCGCACGGTACCGCGCGCGTTGTTCATCGCTGCGAGCGACTTCACCGTCACCTCGTCATAAGTGAGCGCCCCGTTCTCCACCGCCATCGTGTTGACATAGCTTACAAGCACCATGGCCACCAATTGCTGAATCAGCGGCGCATAAGTCTCCTGCCCGTAGCGGCAGGCGTAAACATGAAGCGTGTTCAGTAGCTCCATGTCGGCGTTCATGGAGAATATGACCTGGTACTCCTTCATCATTTCCCGGCGTTCAATGTAGTTCGGCAGCGGATTGCTGATGAGCGCGTAGGCCAGCAATCGGAAGCGTTCGGTGCCGTCGTCGCCGTCGCGTATACCGCGGAAGTTGCGCAGCATGTATGACAGCGGGAAGAGCTGCACCGCCTCGTTCACCGGCGCAGCGTTGCCCCGCTCCAGCAACTCGGTCACTTCGTCGAAGTCGCCAAACTCCCGCACCGCCTGAGCGGCATCGTAGAAGTAGAACGCGTTCTGCGGTACGCTTTCAGCCGCGCAAAGCATTAGTTCTATGGCCTCCCGCTTGTACTCGCGCTTGGCCAGCTGGTCGGCGAAGGCGTCGTCGGTTTCCTCCAGCCCGTATTCGGCGAACTTGAGCCGCGCGTCGGCCAAGAAGTACATCGTTGCCGGGTCGTTGGGCGCCAACTCGTGCGCCTTCTCGAGCAGGCCAGTATCCTTCCCCTTCGTCTGCGTGTATTCGAAGAAGTACCTTGCCTGCCAGTATTCCGGCATATCGCCGAACTTGCTCTCCAGCGCGACTAGCTTCTGCTCATCGGGCCAAATGTCCATCTGCCAAACGTCAGCGTTGTCCTTGCCCTCCGCCCACTGAAGGAAGTCGCGCTTGGCCTCCTCCAGGTCGCGGTAGGGATAGCAGTCCACAATCGCCCACAGCAGCGCGTCCAGCTGCGCCGGCGGCGAGTGGAAAACGGTGTAGGCCGGGGCTTCATCGGCGGCGGCTGCGCGGATGGGCGCAGCATTGGCTAGCGCAACTCCAACCACCAGCGCCAGGGCCAGCAGAAGTGCTGTCCTCATCATCTTACCCTCCTCGGGTTTCCCCGGGAATATTGTAACACCGTGGGCCGCGCCCAGCTTCTTGTTATACTTAATGTGCGGGCGGGTGGCGGAATGGCAGACGCGCCAGCCTTAGGAGCTGGTGGGGCAACCCGTGGGGGTTCGACTCCCCCCCCGCCCACTTGGCGTGGGGGCTTGCCCGCCACACCGCAGGTCTTATCTCGGGGAGTCTGGATGGTCATCCTCTATGTGTTGAGAAGCCTTGTCAACGGGAAACGGTACGTCGGCCTTACCAATGACCTCGGTCGGAGACTGGCTGAGCACCGCCGACGGAACTCCAGAGCTGGCCAGCAGCTCGGTGAGTTCAATCTCTTGTATTCCGAGGAGTTCGACAACTACGAGGAGGCCAGGCGTTGCGAGAAGTACTTGAAGAGCGGACACGGTCGAGCCTGGCTAGACCGTCTGGATAAAGAGTGGGGCCCTCCGTCGGCTCCAAGAGTGCCGATGGCGGGTAAAGCTACGCCCCCACGGTGTGGGGGCTTGCCCGCCACATTGCTGGTGCAGGAGGGCTTGCGCGCCCGGCGCGAAGCGCCGCTGGCGCGTTCGACTCCCCCCCCGCCCAGATCGCGTGGGGGCTTGCCCGCCACACCGCAGGTGCAGGAGGGCTTGCGCGCCCGACGCTTTGCGTCACTGGCGCGTTCGAGTCCCCCCCGTCTAGGATACAGCTTAACGTCAGAGCGCACCGTGCGCGCATGATATACTCGTCTTCGCTTCTGGCTGGGAAGTGAGTGAATGAGCGATCGGAAGGAAAAAACCTGTCCCGTTTGTGGGGGAACGATGCAGTTTAGGCTGGGCGAATACGAGTGCGCCAAGTGTAGAAGCGAAGAGATGGCTCGGCGTGCGTTTGAAAGCGGAAAGCCCGAGCAGATACGCCCACCGCCTAACATATCCCCGGTAGAAAGCATGCGCCATCAGCCACCCGCCTCCCATATACAGCGCGGGGAATCGCCGAGATGCCTTTCTCCGCCAAAAAGCCTTATTATCGAGAAGGTAGTGATACTCGCGATAATGGCACTGGCTATGCTTCTAGCGTTTGCACTCCCGGCTCCGTTCGTCCTTGCAGTCGGCATAGCGTTTTTCACCCAGATTGTTTGGCTGAAGTGGTCCTGCTTCGGCTGCTCAATTACCGCTTCTATCTTCTTGATTCCACTGGCGCTTCTCTGTATTGAGCCGCTGCAAGACATTCTTAGAGGTCATTCTGCAGAACCAGGTGGGGAGGGCGCCTTTTTCTTAGTGTTATTAGTTACCTTCGCCACCTATGGCCTTCTGGGACCGTGGATAGCCAGCGTGCTCTACCGAGACATTCAGATATTGGAGCCGCACAAGCCTTCCCTATCCTTCCGCGTTATGGCTCGCTTGAGCGGTTACTTGGTCAGGGAAAAGGTGCTCTTAGTGATCGTCTACTTGGCGTTAACCATCTATGGAGTCGTTTCAGGAAGCTATGAGGAGATGCTATCGCCGGCTTTGTCATGTGTGCTGCTGGCTATTGTGCTATTCATACCCATAATGTGGCTTAAGTACGCGGCTTTCGCCTTTGTCGCGGTTAATATACTCTCGTTCCTCTTTGGCCTAATGCTCATTGTGTTCTTAGACTTGATTTCACCACAATTGGCTGCCAAAGCCTTTCCAGATACCGTACCGACTTCTGGCTGGATAGTCATCGCGTTCCAGGTTCCGGTCATTTGGGCGGCTACCTTGCTTTACCGCGATATCGGCTGGCTCAAGCGTCAAAGATAAGATGAAATCCCTAGAGGGCGCGTGACAATACTCAAAATCCTACTCTTACCCCACGCGTCTACGGTCTAGACCGCTTCCCGGAACTGATGCAGCAGATCCCTCCGCCCTACTGATATAATCGCCGCCCGGAGGAAACTCATGCAAACAATGAAAGCGATGCTCATCCGCGAATTCGGACCGCCAAGCGTGCTGCAGATCGAAGACGTGCCAGTCCCCGAACCCGCGCCCGGCGAAGCGCTCATCAAGCACGATATGATCGGCGTCAACTTCGCCGAGACGCTCATGCGGCGCGGCCTCTACCACCGTGGCGGGCCGTTCAAGTTCCCCAGCCAGCTCGGGCTGGAGGCCGCCGGCCGCGTGGCCAAGCTGGGCGAAGGCGTGAACCTGCCCGATATCACGGAAGGCGCGCGCGTCGCGGCGGTTTACCGCAAGCCCGCGGCCTATGCCGAATACGGCGTGCTGCCGGCCAACCAGCTCGTGCCGGTGCCCGAAGACGTCCCGCTGGAAATCGCTGCGGCGTTCCCGGTGCAGGGGATGACCGCGTGGTATATGCTCGCGGAGTTGCACCGCACCCGGCCCGGCGAGACCGTGCTCATCCACGCCGTGGCCGGCGGGGTGGGGCTGCTGGCGGTGCAGATAGCCAAGCACCTGGGCGCGCGCGTTCTCGGCACCACTTCCAGCGAAGAGAAAGCTAAGCAGGCGCGCAGCTTCGGCGCCGACGGCATCATCAACTATAGCGAACAGGACTGGGTGCGCGAGGCGCGGCGGCTCACGGACGGGCGCGGCGTGGACCTGGTGCTGGACAGCGTGGGCAAGGAGACCTTTGACGGTGGGCTGAAGGCGCTGGCGGATTTCGGCCAGCTCATCCTCTACGGCTCGGCCAGCGGCGCGGTAGAGCAGATGGAGCCGCAGTCGCTGATGCGCGGCTGCCGCACGGTGTCGGGCTTCTGGCTGCATTCGGTGCGCGAGCGCCCGGACCTCATCCGTAAAACTGCGCAGGCGGTGCTGGACCTTTACCGCGAAGGCAAGCTCAAGTTCACCATAGACGAGGTCTTCGCCTTCGCCGACGCCGCTAAGGCGCACGAAAAGCTGGAGAACCGCCGTTCCAGCGGTAAGCTGCTGCTGAAGCTGTAACGTCCCCGCGTTTGCCTCCGGCTGCGCATAAGGATATAATCAGCGCAACACGCTTTGGGGGTGGCCGTTTTGAACCAGGCCGCACGAGGGGTATTCGCGGGCGCACTGCTCGCGCTATCACTGCTTCTGCTCGCCGCCTGCGGGCAACACCATGGCGGGAGCGGCGGTCTCTCCTTCGATGGTGAGCCCCTCAGGGCGATACCGCAGGCCGCCGGTTCTCTACCGGACGGTGGACTTCAGTCCACCGCTCCTGTCCTCACCGAGCCAAACGCGCTGGAAGCGCCCGCCGGCCAGACCTCGCCGCAGCAGGTGATAGACGAGTGGATGGGCAGCACCATGCACCGCTACAACCTGCTGCACGCCGAATGGAACTACGTCGGCGTCGGCATCTACTACAACGGCGGCGACCCGCGCGGCTTCAAGGCCTACTGGGCGGCCGAGTTCATCCAGTTCCTGCGGGAGCCCGGCAGCCACGACTGGATTGAACCGGGGGATACTCCGCCGTGAAGTGAGGCGAACTAATGGTAAGGCCGGCAAACAGAAAAGCCTGGATACTAGTTGCCACTGCCATCCTAGTGCCGTTGGCCATAGCGCTGGCGGCAGTCACACTTCATGGTGATTGGCTTCAGGGCATCTCTGGTAAACCACATAGATTAGAACCGCCACCGCCGCCGCCGGAGCCGGAATGCGTACTGGAACTGGTGGACGCGGTGAACGAATACTACGAGAAGGAAGGGGAGTATCCGCCATATCTTCTGGGTGGGCTAGCTGAGGACTGGGGACTGGTGTTGGTAGGTGACTACCAACTGAAGGACCCTCTGATAGAGTCCGGTATCCTTAGTGGCTATCCTGAAGTCCAGAAGTGGCGTGACCGCCAGCGCTTGATTGCACCTATCCAGAATATTGTGTCGTCGCCAAACGACCCTCTTGTTGTTTACCTAAGGGACAAGTACACGGGCGAAGCGCTCACGGAAGCTAGGCGGCTGGAAGCGGAAGGCCAAGTAGGTAATCTGAGTCCCTTCCCCGAAGGCACAGACTTGGCCTTCGAAATACATCGGGCATTGAGCTATGAGAGATTCCTTTGTGGCGGAGGAGGCTGTTCCATTCATATGCGCGCAGGGAGCGAGCGGGTGGTGCATTATAGGACAAGTGAATTTGTTGATGGCATTAGCCAGGTAATACAATTGGCTAAGGGGTGGCTGAGCGTTATGTTCTTCACAATTGATAGCGAGTTTGGCTACCAGAGGGGAGAATACGTGGGTGAGGATAAGAGATCCTGTTGGCTGTGGTTCTACGCAGACGAGCCAGTGCTTACGAACTATCTGGGCGAACCGGACAAACCGGATATGTGGATAGTGGGCCTTGATCTGGTGGATGCCGATGACGGGCTGATACAGCCCGACGGTATCCCGGACGGCATCGTGCTACTCTACAAGCTCAAGGAGGGGAAGGTTGTGGAGGTGGTGAAGGACTATGACTAGACTTAGAGCGCTTACTGCGGTGGGAGTAATGCTGGTGGTGGTCTTGGCCAGCCTAAATGCCTGGCTTTACGCGAGCGGCTACAGAGCGAAACCGCCCTCGCCGGAGCCGCCGGCGGATCCCGCGTACGCGCTGGAACTGGTGGACGCGGTTAACTCGTACTACGAGAAGGAAGGGGAGTACCCACCGTATTTACTAGGAGGGCTGGCAGATGACAACCAACTGAAGGATCCTCTGATAGAATCCGGCATCTTGAAGAGCTATCCTGAAGTCGAAAAGCACCGCCCTGGTGGTCGGTTGATTGAGCCCATCCAGAACATAGTATCCTCGCCAAATGACCCTTATGTGGTCTACCTAAGGGACAAATACAAGGACAAAGCACTCGCTGTAGCCAGGCGGCTGAAAGCGCGAGGTGAAAGGGATAACTGGAGCGACTCTCCTCAAGGCCCAGACCTGGTTTCCAAGGTACAGCGGGCTTTCAGCTACGAGAGGTTCCTCTGCGGGGGAGGAATTCACTTGAGTCGACTAAGAGAAGGGCGTGAGAAGCTCGTGATTCCTGAGACACTTCAGTTCGTAGACGGCGTTTACAGAGCAATACAACTGGCCGAGGAGAATCCGGATCCTGTGTTCCCCTTGATCGTGTTCAGCACGCTTGGGAGCGAGTTTGGCTACCAGAGGGGAGAATACGTGGGTGGGGATGAACAGGCTTGTTGGCTGTGGTTCTACGCAGACAAACCGGTGCTTACAGGCTATCTGGACGAGCTGAGCAAGCCGGAACAGCGGGTCGTGGGACTTGAC
>CAZKNJ010000021.1:0-3419 GCA_964554185.1 uncultured Planctomycetales bacterium
GGCGACTGGTACACCTACCGCCACGACAACCGGCGAACCGGCTGCAGCGGAGTGGTCGGGCCGCAGCATCCGCGGATCCTGTGGAGTGTCCCAGGAAAAGGCCCGGTTGTCTTCGACAGCCGGGGAACCGCCTACCTCTTCTACTTCGGAGAACAGGAAGAGACGGTCAACTCCGTTGCAGCAGTTAAAGAGGGCAGAGTAACGCGGCTGCTGGATGCGGACAAGGCGGACTACGAGACGACGTGCGCCGTTCACTTGGACGGTAGCGTCTACACAGGTATGTGGTGGCAGAACGCCAAGAGGCCTCGGCCTGTGAGGCGCTTTGGGCACAGCGGCAGCCTACTGTGGGGCGTCGATTTGGCGACCGTAGGGATCCCTCTGATTCTACCGGATGGTAGCTGTTGTCTGAATGGAGAGCTGAGCGAAGATGAAGCCAGTATACTCTGCTTCAACGCTGATGGGAGTCTGCGGTGGAACATCCCATGGAGCACCTACAACTACACCATGTCGGTAGCGTTGGATGGTGGCATACTTGGCACCTCAACGGCGGACGACCAATCAGGCGATACGTACTTCAGGCTTTTCAGATTGGACCCCAGGACCGGACTGCCCGTCTGGGAGTGGAGGTCGGATTCCACTCCGAACCACTTCGATGCGGCACCGTCCTCGGCGGTAGTGCTTACCGACGGGTCCATGGTCGTTGTTGACGGGCGGGGAGTCTATCGCTTCAGCGCCAACGGAGATCTGCTGTGGATGAGGCGCCTGGGCAGCGAGAATGAGCAGCAAGTGCGGCACCAAGTGCCCGGCGGAAGGCAGTATCCGCCTGCAGTTAGCTCAGACGGTACCGTGTACGTGACCCTTCTAGATAATATCCGCAGATACGGGGAAGCACTCGTGGCGATCAGTCCTGAAGGCGACCTGCTGTGGCAGCGGGATGAGCATTTCCAGGGCGCACCGATCGTCGACGCCGCGGGGACGGTGTATATCACTTCAGGCTACAGACCCCCCCACCATCTGATTCTCATTCATACAAGCTCACCGTCAGGCGAGCCGCGCAACCTCATCCTCGCCATCAACGCGGACGGCACGACGAAGTGGGAGTTCTCCGCGCCCGACGAGCTGGAGGTCGGCACGGTGTGGTGCATGGACAACGAGGGCAACCTGGTAGTCAGCGGCCGCATTCCCGGCGATGGCTACTGGGACGAGCGCTTCTTCTGGATCGGCGACGGGTAGGGCTACAGCGTGTCGCCGAAGTGGTAGCCGACATAGGAGAGGTCCTGTTCGTTGATCAGGCCGTCCCCGGTGATGTCCAGGAATGGCAGGAACGCCCAGCGGGTGGAGCCGACTTCGCCGTATTGGGCGAGGTAGTTGCGCAGGAATGCGGCATCGCCGTCGTTGACCACGCCGTCGCCGTTGAAGTCGCCCGGCAGGGCGAGGATGAAGAAGCGCAGTGAGTCCACTGTTTCGCTGTAAGTGCCGTAGTAGCCAATTGCCTGCAGGGAGTACTCGCCGGTGTTCAGGCCGGAGATGTCCATCGTGCCGGTGAGCTCAATCTCGCTACCGAAAGTGCTGAACGCGGCTGTCTTTTCCGGATGACCCTCAACGGATACTTCCACTTTAGTGAGACCAGGCTGCTTGGGCAAATGAAAGCCGAAATCCTCCGTGAACATCACACTGTCGTCCGGGCTGATGAAGTGAAGAGTGGTGAAGGGACTGACGATGGTGTAGTTCCCCGGCGACTCGGCGTAGGATTCGTCAATGTAGACTCTCACTGGCCCGGTTATGGCGCCCTGCGGGACTGTGGTCCTTATCAGCGTGTCGCTCCAGTACAGCGCAGTGGCATTGACCCACGACGACGCGCCAGTGAATAGCACCCGCCGCTGCGCACCCGGCTTGTAGTTGTCAAAGTCCTCGCCGTGGAGGTCTACCAGGTCGGAGTAATAGCCGGACGCGGGCGCTAGCGAAGTGATTCGCTCGTTCTCCACGATGACCGAATGGCTGTAATCGCCGTAATCCCAGGGATCGCCGTCGCCATCGTAGTCGTACCAGTCCCAGTCAAAGGCGACGGCCCCCAGTTCCAGGCTGCCATTGAGGTAGTGGTGTGTATCAAGAGTCGTGCGGTAAGGAGCTGCATTATCCGCGGCTAAGAACTCGCCATCAGCATAGAACTGCGTCTCGATAACTTGCGAGTAGTCATCGACAGCATTGAGGGTGAAGTCAACAACACCTGATACATGCTCCCCCTCGGCGGGCTGAGTGATGGTCACAGTCGGGGGGTTGGTTGGGGTCGTGAGCGCGAAGTTGTCTACGCGAACCCAGCTAGTGTCGCCGCTGAAATGATCGCTTTCCATTGCCGTGAAACGCCCTTTGATGGGCTCAGATCCGCTGGGTGTCAAATCGATCATCCAGTAGTATTCGTAGCCCGAAAATACCGTTTCCAGCGAGACTAGGTCTTCCAGCGGAATGTCCTCGCCGTTGTCTTCTCCCTGCCACCAGCGGAAGGATGCGGGCCCATACGACACTTGAAAGTCGCTCCAGAAGACAAACCTGCATTCGGACAGGCCGGTGGCATCGAAGTTGGGTGTTTCCAGCCAATCAACGTTGTAACCACAGAACTCAAGCTCCAGCATCTGCCCCCCGGAGCCATCCGGGACCTGTTGCCAGTAAGCGTCGCCCGATAGGTTGAACTGGGTCCATCCGTCTGTGTCACTGGCGCTGTCGAAATCCGTAGAGCAGGGTACAGTGTAGGTTCTTGGATTGGTAACGACCACCGTGATTTCATCAAATGCGTGCTGGTGGTCCATGTCAATAACCTCGGCGATGATGTTGCATTCGCCGGGACAGAAGTCGGTGAAGTCCACTTCGAACGAGAGGTCGCTGTGAGCCCATAGGATGCCGTCAATGTACAGGTTCACGTAGACGTCCCCATCGTCTGTGAAGCTAAGGGTGATGTCGGTCTTGGCGGAAACTGGTGCGCCGTCGGCGGGGCTGGCTATCGTCACCGTGGGAAGCTCATTCTCTGGATAGGCGAGCGCCCCATAGACATTCAGCCGCTGAATGATGTCGTTCTCCCACTCGCTCTGGTCGGCAAGCGCGTCCCCGCCAGCTTCCAGCCAGCCGCGGTACTCGTCAATCTCGTAGCCGGGGGCAATGCTCTTGATGAGCGCAGCGGCCCCCGCGACCATCGGGGATGCCATAGAGGTGCCGTACATGTAGCCATAGCCCCCGATGACCGTGCTGTAGATGTCGTTTGAGTCAGAATAGCCGTTTCCTCCAGGCGCTGCAATATCCACCCACCAGCCGTAGTTGCTGTAGTAAGCCTTATAGTCGTCGTTGTCTGTAGCTCCCACCGCGATTACATAGGGAATGCCAGCGGGATAATGTATCTGTGCGTTAAGCCTATCGTTCCCCGCGGCGGC
>CAZKNJ010000021.1:3519-26449 GCA_964554185.1 uncultured Planctomycetales bacterium
GAATGCCAGCGGGATAATGTATCTGTGCGTTAAGCCTATCGTTCCCCGCGGCGGCAACAACCAGCAGGTCCTGGTCGTAAGCCGCTTTGCACGCGTCCTTCTCAAGTAGCGACGGGAAGTAACCACCCAGACTCAAGTTGAGCACGTCAGCGACCACATCAATCTGTGCAGCGAGCTCTATGCCCGCGCATATGGCGCCGGTCTCGCCATAGCCGTCAGCGCCGAGTACTCTGATGGGGAGTATCGAGCAGCCGTACGCCACACCGGCGACGCCGATTGAGTTATCCCCGACCGCAGCAGCAAGGCCAGCTACATGAGTCCCGTGCCCATTCTCGTCATACGGATAATTGTCATCATCAACCTTGTCAAAGGTTTCAGCCGGATACAAGTTCCAGACCGGTATTATGTTGTCTATCAGGTCGGGATGGTCTAGCGCAACGCCGGAGTCGATAATCGCAATCCAGACATCGCTGTCCCCAGTGCCATAATCCCACGCGTCGTAGCTGTCTATGGTCGCATGATGCCATTGGGTGCCATCTTGCACGTATGGGTCGTTTGGCGTGTAGTCAATCCTGCGAATAGCGTTGTACTCGACGTATTGCACATCTGCCGGATTCTCGTCCAGTATGCACTGCATCAGAGCTTCCGCGCCAGTGCCCGCAGGGAGTTGGTAGCCGCAGAAGTTGAAGCCGGGGACATAGGCCTCCTGGCTCGTGAGGACGGTTAGCGCGTACTGGTTCGCCAGCGCCCGCGCAAACTCCGCGCGCTCCGCATTCTGATATAACACGGAGGAGCTGTTGAAGCCGGGTTGCCCCCCAGGAGAACCGACGCCGGCGCCCGGCGTAAGCTCATCAGCAAAGCGCACCAGAATCTGGTCCGGCCGGTAGTCTTCAAAGGGTGTGAAACCACGTGTATCCTGCCAGGTGGCGGGCCGATGGAGGAGCGGGACTTCGCCATCGGGTGGCTGCTCCTGCTGTCCCACCTCCCGCACGGCAGGTTGTATCGCCGCCGCGCTAGAGAGTGTGGGGCCTGCTCCTTTCCCCCCACAGCCCCCGGCGGCGAGCAGTAGTGCCGCGATGGCAAGAAGCCATAGTATGTGCCTGCGCACAAGCATCCCTTCGCTTCTATACTAACGCGACTGCGCGTCCGCTGTCAAGGCACGGCAGGCCCCATCACGCCAGGTTCTTGATGACGAAGCCGCCGAAGGCGTCGTCGTCGCGCTCCAGCTCCAGCTTGCGGGCGCCCGCGGTGGCGTAGGTCATCCCCGGCATTTCGTACACGGTGCCGCACAGCGCGACCACCCAGCCGGGCCCGCCGGCGTAGCGCACCTTGCTCACCGTCAGCGGCCGCCCGGTGGGGTCGGCGCGCCAGCCCGCGTCGTCCGTGAGCGAGAACTGCGTCTTGCTCATGCACACGTTCAGCGTCGGGTGGTGCATCGCCTCAATGCATGCGAGCTGGCTCTCCACGCCGCGCGCGTATTTCACTTCGCCGGCGCGGTAGATTTCGTGCGCGATGGTCTCAATGATGCCCTTCAGGTGCATCGTGCGCGGGTACAGCAGCTTGAAGCCGCGCGCGGTTTTCTCGTGGGTCTGGTCAATGGTGTCAATGATGGTGCGGGCCAGCTTCTCCGCGCCCTTCGGGCCGTAGGCGTAACCGGAATGCACCTCGCAGGGAACGCCCAGCTCATCGCGCACGTAGCCGGTGATGGCGTCCAGCTCCGCTTCGGTGTTGAAGCTGAAGCGGTTCACCGCGACCACCACGGGGACGCCGTACTTACGCAGGTTCTCCACGTGGAGGCGCAGGTTCCACATGCCTTTAAGGCAGGCCTTGGGGCTGTCGGGGAAGCGGAAGAGGCTCTGCTCGCGCTTGGTCTTGCCGGTGGGCTCCATGCCACCCTGGTACTTGAGGTCGCGGGTGGAGCACACCACCACCGCGCAGGCGGGATGGTGGCCGGTGGTGCGGCAGACGATGTCCATAAACTTCTGCGCGCCCAGGTCGGCGGCGAATCCACCCTCGGTGAGCACATAGTCGCAGGCCTTCACCGCGGTCTCCAGCGCGACCACCGAGGAATTGCCGTGGGCGATGTTGGCGAAGGGGCCGGTGTGGATGAAGACGCCGTTGCCCGCCAGCGTCTGCACGAGGTTGGGGTTGAAGGCGTGCAACAGGATGCTCAGCAGCGCGCCCACGCCGTCCAGTTCCTGGGCGGTGAGGAGTTCTCCGCCCTGGTATTCGCCCACCACGATGTGCGCCAGCCGCCGCCGTAGGTCGTCCATGCTGGTGGCGAGGCCGAGGGTGGCCATGATTTCGCTCGCGGCGGTTATCACGTAGCGCGACTTCACGCGCATGTCCGCGTCCTTGTACTTGCCGCTGGCGGAGAGGTGGATTTCGCGCAGGCTGCGGTCCACCATATCCACCGCGCGCGGCCACCATACGCGGTTGAGGTTCACGCCGTGCTTGTTCTTGCCCTCGTAGGCGTAGGCCATGAGCATGGCGAACAGCAAATTGTGCGCCGCGCCCACCGCGTGGATGTCGCCGGTGAAGTGCAGGTTGATGTCCTCCATCGGGATGACCTGCGAGTAGCCGCCGCCGGCGGCGCCGCCCTTCATCCCCAGCACCGGGCCCATGGACGGCTCGCGCAGCACCGCGGTGGCCTTCTGCGCCGGCTTGCCCTTGCGCCCGAGCACCAGGTTCATCGCGTCGGTGAGGGCAATGGTGGTGAGGGTCTTGCCGCTGCCCTTGGGGGTGGGCGTCATGGCGGTGACGATGACGATGTGCCCGTCCGCGCGCTTTTTCAGGTGGCGCTGCACCTGGCTGCCGTCAATCTTGGCGATGCGGCTGCCGTAGGAGTAGAACTCGCCGGGGTCGGTGGGCAGGCCCAGGCCGGCGGCGACTTCTTCGATCGGGCGCGCGTGCGCCAGCGCGTCGGCGGCGATGAGGTAGTTGGGGGGCGTCGGATGCTTGATTCGCAGAGTCATAGGCGTCTCCTTGCCGGTGGGGGCATGGGGAGATTATAGCGGACGCGGCGGACGTGATTGTAGGGCGGGGACCTGTGCCCCGCCGGGGGTGAACTCCAGACAAGTGTGCACGCGTTTGTAGGGGCACGGCGGACGCCGTGCCCGTTCGGCAGCAACCGTGAAGCGGCAGATTGCTGAACAGACCTGCCGACCTGAAGGAACCAAAGGGAATACGGCTGTGCATCTCCGGAGCTGCTTGGACAAGTTGTTTGATTGCTAGAGGTGAGTCTGCTCTACGCAGCCACCATCGCGCAAGAGGGATGACGGGCACAGCATGCTGTGCCCCTACAAGCCATTAGCCACGTTTTGGCAGAAGAGTGACGGGCACGGCGTCCGCCGTGCCCCTACGGCGGAATGCAGTATTACGCCGCGGTGTCGGGTTCTTCGCTGTCGTTATCATCGCCGCCGGCGGCATCATCAGCGCTGTCGGTCTCGGCCGGCTCTTCGTCGTCCTCCGCAAACTCATCCTCATCGCCGCTCGCAGCGGCATCCTTGGAGGCGAAAAGCTGCAGGCCCAGCAGGGCGAGAGAGGTGGCAGCGTCGCTGGCGTTGTAACGCTGGGTGGTGCGGTAGGTCTTGGCTTCCTCCGCCGGCGCGGCCGCCGGCTCCTCCTCGGACAGCTCCACCTTGTCTTCCTTCTCGCGCTCCTCACGCTCTTCCCGCAGCTTGCGGTGGAACTCCTCGTCGGATTTGCCCTTCTTGCGGTTTTCCCGCCCGTCCACCTTCTGCACCTGGTGGGATTCGTGGCTTTTTTCTATCCGCGAGAATTCCATGGTTCTACCTTTAAGTATCGGCCGCCAGCGCGGATTCCACACCCGTGGCGATGAGCGCAGCCAACTCCTCCGCGCTGTGCGGGAAGCCCTCCTGCTCCAGCGAAGTGACAAACGCGCGGTGGCTTTCGCCGCCTTCGCGGTCGGGCGGGATGGGCAGGAAGCGCTCCAGCGCCTCGTAGTCCACGCGCATCAGCAGCGTGCCGTGGAACAGCACTTCGCCGGAGGTGATGCGCGCGGCGTTGCCGGAGACCTTGCGGCCGTTCAGCGACAGGTCGGACTTGCGCGTGGGCTCCAGCACGAGGCCCGCCGGCGCCAGGGATTCAATGACGATGCGGCGGAAGAGGTCCATGATGTGCCCGCCGGGCGGCCGCAGCGATTCGTACAGCCCGCGCGGGAAGATGAACGAGTAGTTGAAGGTGTCCAGGTCGTGGTAGACGGTGCCGCCGCCAGTGATGCGCCTAAGCAGCGGAATCCCCGCCGCACGCACCGCCTCTTGGTTTACCCACTGCTCCACGCGGTTGTTGCGCCCCATGATGACGCAGGGGCGGTGGCGGTAGAAGAGCACGAAGGGGATATCGTGGACGTGGGCGAAAAAGCCCTCCTCCACGCGCAGGTTTTCCTCGGGGTCGTCATCGGAAAGCTGGCGCGCGAGCAGCTTCATCTCAGCGCTCCGCCAGCAAGTATGACGGGTCGGGCGAGATGAGCAGGTACGCCTGCAGCAGCGGCGAAAGCTGCGCCGCGCCGCCGGGCATCAGCGTGAGCAGGCTCGCTTTGCGCAGCGTGCGGGGGAGGTTGACGCGGACGGCCTCGGGCGCGGTGAGGGCGAACAACGTGAAGCCGTCCGTGGTGAAACGCGCAAGCGTGCCGCCAGTGAGCCATGCGCCAGTGATATCCTCTGCCGGGTCATAAACGCAGTTGTGGGTGAGCTGGCGGAAGCGCAGGAAGGCCTGCGCGGCATTGCGCAGATTCTCGCGCCGCGCGTCATCGGCGCAGTCGTCCGCGCTGACCAGGACGAAGATGGCCTCCTTCTTCTGCGCGTAAAGCTCCAGCAGGCCGGAGACGCCGTCGCGCGCGAGGTCGTAGACCGCGGTGGGGTCAAACTCGCCGGGCTCGATGAACCGCGCGGGCAGGCCGAAGTCGCCCATCTCCTCCAGCTTCCGGTCGCCGGGCGAGAGCAGCAGCGCCTGGGTCACGCCGCCGGCGGTGGCCAGGTCGCGCAGCAGGTCGTGGTCCAGCTCGTGGAGCTCGCCGGTTGACAGCAGCAGGTAGAAGGTGGGCTGGGGGTAGACCGGCGGCGCGAACTCGCGGCGGTTGAGCAGGAAGTCCTCGCGGTACTGCGGCTCAATGCGCGCGGGCAGCTCGTCGCGCCAGGAGATATCACGGCTCACCCGCGCCGGGGTTGCAGCCGGAGCGGCGCCGCCCTTGAACGAATACGCCAGCGCCTCGGCATCGGCGATGTTGCTGTAGATATTGAATGAGCCGCTCTGGCTGCGCTTCGCGGTGGTGGGAGACCACTTGGACGGCGCAGAGGGAGCCACCCGCGCGGAGGCTTCCTCCGGCGGCAATGGCGGCGGAGGCGGCGGTGCGATAGCCATCTGCGGCAGCACCCGGCTGAACCACTCGTCCAGGCTCACGAGCGTGTAGCCCTGGGCGCGCAGCCCGCGCACGATTTCCGGCACGGCCTCCACCGTCTGCGCGTGGTTGGAATGCAGGAGGATGACGCTGCCGGGGGCGGCGTGCGAAAGCACGCGCTGGGCAGTGACATTCGCGCCGGGCTCGGTCCAATCAAACGGATCCACCGTCCACAGGACGGTGGTTAGCCCCTGGGCGGCGGCGGCAGTAATGACGCTGCGGTTGAACGCGCCATAGGGCGGGCGGAAGTACTTGGCCGGCGGGGCGCCGCCCGCGATGAGCGCGTCATTGCAGTTGCTCAACTCCGCCGTCACTTCGTCCGGCTTCAGCTTGGTCAGGTCGGGATGGGTGTGGGAGTGGTTGCCGATGGTGAAGCCGAGCGAAGCGGTTTCGCGCACGATGTCGGGATGCGCCGCCGCGCGCGTGCCCACGAAGAAGAAGCAGGCGGGGACATTCTCGCGGGCGAGGTAGCGCGCGAGCGCCAGCGTGTTGGCGTCGGGGCCGTCGTCAAAGGTGAGAGCCACCGCTTTCGGCAGCGCGCCGGTGGGCCGGTCGGCCACGCCGGGCAGCAGGTACTTGAAGTTCAGCGCCGACGCGCTCGCGGGCGCGAGCAGCACCGGCAGCAGGACCGCCGCCAGCAAAAGCAGGCGCTTGAGCGCGGGCGCGAGGGGCACGGTGGGATTATAGCAGCCGTCAATGGTTGGCCATCAGCTTCCCCCAAGATATAGACCAAGTCAATCACATGCCTCGTACGCCGGGCTTCAGCCCGGCTAGACCGGTTGTTGGTTGCTAGAGGGAGAAAGAAGCGGGAATACGGACCGCAAGCATCGCTGGCGGGTATAGCCACTTATTGTCATTGCACAGATAAAGAAGGTGGCGGTGCCCCGCCGGTGCCAAGCACCGGCGGCGCGGCCGCGCTGATGCGCGGCTGGCCTTCCCCTGGCGCCCGCAGCCCGGCCCTCGCCCTTCGCCAGGCTCAGGGCTCCGCCCGCCAGGGGAAGGGAGGTGGTGCGGGGCCCCGGATTTTGGGTAGCGCCTGGTTTGTCTGGCGCGGGCGCGAGGGGCACGGTGGGACTATAGCAGCGGTATCAGCCAAAGAGGGATTAGGGGTGAGGGACTAGGGGTTAGTGGAAGAGAGTAGCGGGGGAAATGTAGAGGCACGGCGGATGCCGTGCCCGTTCGGCAACCGCCATGAGGCCGCAGAGCGCGGGCAGAAGACGCAAACCTGAAGAGCGCCCGAGATGCTTGTTGCAGCGGCTACCATTACGTGAAGAAGTCGGATACTCGCCAAAGGTCAGTTTATTTTGGATAGGCTGCATCTGGCAAGAGGTGTGACGGGCACGGCATCCGCCGTGCCCCTACAAATAGGTAGCGTCCTACTTGTGAGAGCACCACGGGCACAGCATGCTGTGCCCCTACGAAAGGAAGTACCATCCTCCGAAAGGTTGAACTCGCGTGGATGACCGCTATAATATGCGGGCTTCGCTTATGGCATACCGGATCATCCTGCTGCTCGTTGCCGCGATGGTGGCGTTCACCGCCGCGCTGCCCGCGCAAGCGGGCTCCACCAAGTGGCGGCGGGAGGAGCTGTCGGACGAGGAAATCCGCGCGCGCTACGGCGGCCAGGAAGATGAGATTACGCTGAGCGAAGCGCTGCGCTACCTCTTGTACCTGGTGAACCGCGACCGGCGGGCGGCGGGATTGCGGGCGGTGGACACCGACCGGACGGCGGCGCGCGCCGCGGAGGAGCATGCGACCGAGATGGCGCAGCAGCGCTACCTCTCGCACCTGAACCTCGCCGGAGAAAAGCCCACCCAACGCTATAACCGCTACGGCGGCGTGAACTTCGTCAGCGAGAACGTGTCGTTCTGGGAGACGCGGACGCGGGTGTACTTGACGGCGAAGGTGGTGGAAAGCGTGCATGAGCGGTGGATGGAAAGCGAGCCGCACCGCCAGACCATAATGAATCCGTACTTCACCCACGTGGGAATGGCCATCGTGGTGCAATGGGACGGTGATTCCACGGTGGTGACGGCGGCGCAGGAGTTCGTGGCGGCTTACGGCGATTTCGGGCGGCTGCCGGCCGAGGCCTACGCCGGCGAGAAGCTGATGCTCACCGGCGAGTTCGGTGACCGCAGCATGCACCTGGTGCAGGTAGCGGTAGGGTGGGAGCCCTTCCCCGAGCGGCAGCGGCCGGAGGAGCTTAACGCCAACCTCAATGGCTATTCGCTGCCGCAGCCCTTCGTGGCGCTGATGCCCAAGGCCGATGAGTACAAGCGCAAGATGCTGGGCGTGCCCAACCTGTATCTCATCACCGACCAGCCGCAGTGGGGGCGCTTCCGCGCGCGGATGTCGGTGGACGATATCTACTACGGCCTGAAGCAGGCGGGGCGGACGGCGGAGTTCAAGCCGGGGCTGTACTACTTCACCGTCTGGGCGTCTCCGGAGGGCGGCAAGCCCTTCATCGTCTCCGCGCAGGTCGTAGCGGTGGACGGCTAGCCGCCAAGGCTCTGCTACAATCAGCCTGATGGCCCCAACACCCGATACGGCGGGCAGCCTGTCGGTCAGGCGCATCGTCATTTCCACACTGTGGTTCAGCGCGGCGTTGGCGGTGGCGGCCTACGGGTACTTCGGCTTCTGGCCGGCGGTGTCGTATCTGGTGGGGAGCGCCTGGATGACCGCCAACTTCGTCCTGCTCGCCTGGCTGCTCACGCTGATGACCACCCGGTTCCGGCCGAGTTTGTGGTTCATCTTATTCGTCTTCTGTGCTAAAATCCTTATAGTCTTCGCCGTGCTGTACTGGATCTTCCAGTTACGGCAGCTCAACCCACTGGGCCTGGTCGCGGGAATCACGACACTCCTGGTGGTTGTTTTGCTAAAGGCGGCTGGCAGCGCCATTATCGTGGGGAGTCCCCATACCAGGGAAACCGGTAATGAGGAAGTCCGCTAGCGTACTAACACTGGTGGCAGCATTGCTCCTGCTGGTTGCAGCAGGGGCGTCCGCCCAACATCCCACTCCCGGCAGCGAGCACGGCGCAGCTGCGCAGGCTCATTCGCAGCCGGCGGAAGCGGGGCACGGTGGCCCGGCGCAGGGAGACGCCGCCGCCGGCGGGATTGAGAGCGAGCAGGAAGAGCAGCACTTTGAGCTGCCCAACTTCATGCTCTACATCTACGAGTTCAACCACGAGAAGATAGACGCCTGGCTGGCGGGGATCAACCAGGGGCTGCCGCCGCTGCTGCACCTCGAGTGGGTCAACATTGAGAACCTGACCTACTGCCTCATCATCATTATCATCCTCAGCGCCTTTGCCATCACCGCCTCGCGTAAGCGCAAGCTGCGGCCGGAGAGCCGCCAGTACTTGTTTATGGAAAACCTGCTGATGGGGCTGTACGACTTCTTCGCGCAGGTGCTGGGCAAGGACACGCGCAAGTACATTCCGCTGGTGGGCACGCTGTTCATCTACATCCTGTGCATGAACCTCTTTGGGCTCATCCCGCTGATGAAGTCGCCCACGAGCGTGTGGGGCGTGAACGCGGCGATGGCGATATGCGTGTTCTTCTATGTGCAGTGGACGGCGATTGTGCGCAACGGCTTTCTGGGCTACCTGCGCCACTTCGTGGGCGAACCGTGGTGGATGTTCCCGCTGCAGTTCCCCCTCCACATCCTGGAGGAGCTCATCAAGCCCGTTTCGCTGTCCTTGCGCCTCTTCGGCAACATCCTGGGCGAGGACACGCTGCTCGCAGTGTTCGCGGGCTTGGTGGTCCTGATACCGGGAGTGTTGAAGCTCCCGCTGCACTTCCCGTTCATGCTGCTGGCGTTGATTTTCAGCACCGTGCAGGCGTTGATATTCTCAATGCTTACGGCCATTTATATCGCGCTGATGCTCCCGCACGAGGAGCACGGGCACTGATAGACCCTTGACTTAATCGGAGGAAACTATGGAATACCAGGCGGCACTGGGATTGGCGTTACCGCTCGGGCTGGGGCTCGCGGCGCTGGGCTGCGGCATCGGCATCGGCATGGCGGTTAATGGGGCGATGAGCGCGATGGCGCGCCAGCCGGAAGCGCTGGGCCGCATCCAGATTGCGATGATCATCGGCGCGGCCTTCATTGAGGCGCTGACCATCTACGCGCTGGTTATCGCGTTCGTATTGTCCGGCAAAATCGCGTAGCATCCAACGCATCGGAGGTTAGACCTTGGAGGGTGTATTCACAATCCTCAAATTGCCGGACCTGTTCGGCCACCTCATCGCGTTCTTCGCGCTGTTCTGGATTCTGAAGAAGTTCGCCTGGGGGCCGGTGCTCCAGATGGTGGAACAGCGGCGCGAGAACATTGAGAAGGCCTACGCCGAGGTGGAGGCCAAACAGGCCGAATCCGAACGGCTGCAGGCGGAGCTGGACGCGCGGCTGGGTGCAATCGAAGAGGAACGGCGGAAGACGATGGAGGAGGCCGCCCGCGACGGGCGCGCATTGGCCGACGAGATACGCGGCGCGGCCGAACAGCAGCGCGAGCGCATCATGGCCAAGGCGCAATCCGACATCGAGCTGGAACGCGAGAAGCTGAAGGCCGAGCTGAACAACTACGTGGCCGACCTGGCCATTGACATCACCGAGAAGCTTGTGGCCAAACAGCTTGACCGCGAGGAGCAGCGGCGCTTGATCAAGACGCTGACTGCCGGCCTGTAGGCAGCCATCATGCTGGAAACACGGGTAGCCAAACGGTACGCGACCGCGCTGTTCAACCTTGCGATGAAGCGCGATGTCGTGGAAGAGGTGGACGAGGAGCTCCACCAACTGGAGCTCGTGTTCGCTTCGCCCCGGCTGATGCGCTTCCTGACGCACCCGGAGATTGAGGTGCGCAAGAAGCGCGAAGTGCTCAACCGGGCGTTTTCGGGCCGGGTGCGGCCGGTGGTGGCCAGCCTGCTGGAGATTCTGCTGCGCAAGCACCGCATTGCGGAGTTTCCGGCGGTGGCGCGCTACTACGACCTGTTGACCGACCGGCTGCGCGGCGTGGAGGAGATTACGGTCATCAGCGCGGTGGAGCTGGACGACGCCGATTACCGCGAGCTGCTCGGCAAGATGGTCGCGCACTCGGCGTACCCGAAGCTCAGGCTGGTGAAGATAGTGCGGCCGGAGATTCTCGGCGGCGTGATCATTGAGCTGGGGCGCGACAAGGTGATTGACGTGTCGCTGCGCACCCGGCTGAACCAGCTGCACCGCAAGCTGGTGAAGTACCGCTCAATCTAGAGCAGGTGAAACTGTATGGATCAGATACGACCTGAAGAAATAACGAGCATCATTGAGCAGGAAATCGCCGCGTTTGAGGGCGAGCTCAAGATGGAGGACCGGGGCGTAGTGCTCCAGGTCGGCGACGGCATTGCGCGCGTCTTCGGCCTGGAAAACTGCGTGTACAACGAGATGCTGGAGTTCCCCAATGGCGTGATGGGAATGGCGCTGAACCTGGAAGAGGAAAGCGTCGGCGTCGTGCTGCTGGGCGATACCACTCTGGTCAAGGAGGGCGACCCGGTTAAGCGCACCGGCCGCGTGCTGGAAGTGCCGGTGGGCGAGGCCATCATCGGGCGCGTCATCAACCCGCTGGGCGAGCCGCTGGACGGCAAGGGGCCGGTGGTGACCAAGGACATGCGCCCGATTGAGAAGAAGGCCGACGGCGTAATCGCCCGCCAGCCGGTGAAGGAGCCGCTCCAGACCGGCATCAAGGCGATTGACGCGATGACGCCCATCGGGCGCGGCCAGCGCGAACTCATCATCGGCGACCGCAGCACCGGCAAGACCGCCATCCTGGTGGACACCATCATCAACCAGAAGGATACGCACAGCACCGACAAGCCGGTGTTCTGCATCTATGTGGCGGTCGGGCAGAAAGAATCCACCGTCGCCCGCATCTGGGATGTGTTGCAGAAGCACGGCGCGATGGAGTACACGACCATCGTGGTGGCGTCGGCGAGCGATCCCGCGCCGCTGCTCTACATCGCACCTTACGCCGGCTGCGCTATGGCGGAGCACTTCCTCTACAAAGGCGGGCACACGCTGGTGTGCTACGACGACCTGACCAAGCACGCACAGTCCTACCGCGCGCTGTCGCTGCTGCTGCGCCGCCCGCCGGGGCGCGAAGCGTTCCCCGGTGACGTGTTCTACCTGCACTCGCGGCTGCTGGAGCGAGCCATCAAGCTGTCCGACAGCAAGGGCGGAGGCAGCATCACCGCCCTGCCGGTGATTGAGACGCAGGCGGGCGATGTCTCCGCGTACATTCCGACGAACGTCATCTCCATCACCGACGGGCAGATTTACCTGGAGCCCGACCTGTTCTACCAGGGCATCCGCCCCGCCATCAACGTGGGCATATCCGTTTCCCGCGTGGGCGGCAATGCGCAGACCAAAGCAATGAAGAAAGTGGCCGGCATGCTGCGCCTGGACCTGGCGCAGTACCGCGAGCTGGCGGCCTTCGCATCCTTCGGCAGCGAGCTGGACAAGGCCACCCAGGCGCAGCTCACGCGCGGCGAGCGCATGGTGGAGCTGCTCAAGCAGGGGCAGTACGCTCCCATCAAAATGGAGGAGCAGGTTATGGCCATCTTCGCGGGCACCCGCGGCTTCCTGGACAGCCTGCCCACGGACGAGGTGCGCCCCTACGAAATCAGGCTGATGGCATTCGCCAAGGAGCGTTATCCCGAGCTGTTGCCCGAAATTCTGCGCAGCGGAACGATTGACGAGAAGCTGGAGGAGCGCCTGAAGAAAGCGGTGGACGAGTTCACCCGCAGCTTCAAGGGGCTGCCGGACGATGAGCGCAAGTCAATCAAACTCGCCCTGAAGAAGGCGGGCAAGGAGGAGTGATGATGGACTATGCGAGGATAACAGCCGAAGACCTCGTCGGGCGCCAGGTGATGATCCACATGCACACCCCGGCGTTCACCGACCTTAACCTCCAGGGCTTCCAGTCGCCCCGCTTCCGCGCGGTGGTGCTGGGGATGGACAACCTCGGGCTGTGGATTGAGCATCCCGAGTACAAGATAATGCCCGTGTACAACGACGAGGGGGAGTACATCCCGCCGGGCGAGCGCGCGGAGGAAACGCACCGGGCGGCGATACTGCTGTTCTGGGGCACGATTAAGACCATAATCCTCTTCCCCGACAAGGAAGCGATCTTACCGACGGAAGACGTGCCGGTGATTGGCTTTCAGCATGTGCGCGACGTTGAACGCCGCCTGGACGAGGAAGAGACGGACTTGCAGCCGGAGCCTGAGCCGCCGCCGGCGCCCAAGAAGAAAACCCGCAAGAAGAAATAACCATGCCCAAGGGCGAAAAGGAAATCCGTCGGCGCATCAAGAGCGTCAAGAGCACGCAGCAGATCACGCGCGCGATGAAGATGGTCGCCTCGGCGAAGCTGAAGAAAAGCCAGAACGCCACGGAGCGCTCCAAGCCCTACTCGGTCACGATGATACGGGTGATTGACCACCTGGTGCGCGCATTGCAGGACTACAGCCATCCGTTGCTGCGCCAGCCGGACAAGGAGCTGCGAGACACGCTGCTGGTGATCTACACCGGCGACAAGGGCCTGTGCGGCAGCTTCAACTCCAACCTGGTGCGCACCGCCGAGCACTTCATGCGCGATCGGCCGGACCGCACCCACCATCTTCTCACCATCGGCAAGTACGGCACGCGCTACTTCCGGCGGCGCGGCTTTGACCTGGTGGAAGCCCGCAGCGCTTACGACTTCGGGACGCACTACTACGGTATGGTTGACCTGTACACGCTGATTGAGAGCTCTTTCCTCCAGGGCGTTTACGGCGAAGTGTGGTTGCTGTTCTCGCGGTTCATCAACCCGGCGCGGCAGACCCCAACGTTGCTGAAGCTGCTGCCGGTGGAGCATGAGGGATTGCTCTCGGAGCTGGAGCCGGAGGAGCGCCATCTGACGCCGGAGGAAGAAGACCTGGTGTTCGCGCCCGACCGCTGGAAGGTGCTGGATGCGCTGCTGCCGCGCTTTGTGCGCTACAGCGTGTTCAACGCGGTGCGCGAGTCTTACACGAGTGAAAACGCCGCGCGGATGCTGGCGATGGACAACGCCACCAAGAACGCGGGCGAGATGATAGACAACCTTACACTCCAGTACAACAAGGAGCGCCAGCAGACGATTACCATGGAGCTGCTGGACATTTGCGGCGGCGCGGAGGCGCTGAAGGGGTAAGGCTACACACAAGGAACCAGCGATATGGAGCAAACAAACGGCAAACATACGGGGAAGATAGTTGAAATCATCGGGCCGACCATCTCGGTGAAGTTTGAAAGCGGCCACCTGCCGTCCATCTTCAACGCGATTGCGGTGAAGCACCCGCAGACCGGCCAGACCATCATCTCGGAAGTCGCGCAGCACCTGGGCAACGATGTGGTGAAGTGCGTGTCCATGGATTCCACGGACGGGCTGGTGCGCGGGCTTGACGCGGTGGACGCGGGCGAGGCCATCTCGGTGCCGGTGGGGCGCGAGACCCTGGGGCGGCTGTTCAACCTCCTGGGCGAGCCGATTGACGAGAAGGGGCCGGTGCATACGGCCAAGCGCTACCCCATCCACCGGCCGGCGCCGACGCTCACCGACCAGTCGGTGAAGACCGAAGTGCTGGAAACCGGCCTGAAGGTCGTGGACCTGCTGGAGCCGTACCTAAAGGGCGGCAAGGTCGGGCTGTTCGGCGGCGCGGGCGTGGGAAAGACCGTGCTCATCCAGGAGCTCATCCACAACATCGCCAAGGAGCACTCGGGATTATCGGTGTTCGGCGGGGTGGGCGAACGCACCCGCGAGGGCAACGACCTCTACCTGGAGATGACCGCGAGCGGTGTCCTCGCCAACACGGTGATGGTCTTCGGCCAGATGAACGAGCCGCCGGGCGCGCGACTGCGCGTGGGGCTGTCGGCGCTGACGATGTCGGAGTACTTCCGCGACGAAGAGGGGCTGGACGTGCTCCTGTTCATAGATAACATCTTCCGCTTCACCCAGGCGGGCAGCGAAGTTTCGGCGCTGCTGGGGCGGCTTCCCAGCGCGGTGGGCTACCAGCCGACGCTGGCCACCGAGATGGGCGAGCTACAGGAGCGCATCACCTCCACCAACAAGGGCTCGGTGACCTCTATCCAGGCGATTTACGTGCCGGCGGACGATTACACCGACCCCGCGCCGGCGACGACCTTCGCGCACCTGGACGCCACGACGAACCTCTCCCGTGCGCTGACCGAGCTGGGCATTTACCCGGCGGTTGACCCGCTGGACAGCACCAGCCGCATCCTTGACCCGATGGTGGTGGGCGAAGAGCACTATAACGTGGCCCGCCGGGTGCAGCAGATTCTCCAGCGCTACAAGGACCTGCAGGACATCATCGCTATCCTCGGCATGGAAGAGATCTCCGACGACGACAAGGTCATCGTGCGGCGGGCGCGGCGCATCCAGCGTTTCCTGTCGCAGCCCAACTTCGTGGCCGAGCAGTTCACCGGCCAGCCCGGGCGCTACGTCCCGGCGGCGGAGACGGTGCAGAGCTTCCGCGAAATCATTGACGGCAAGCACGACGACCTGCCGGAGCAGGCGTTCTATATGGTCGGCGCGATTGACGAAGCGGTGGAAAAGGCCAAACGCATCCGTTCGGAGCAGGAGGAGTAGCCAATGCCCGAACGCGAAAACGGCCACAGCTTTCCGGTAGTCATCATTTCGCCCGATGGCGAGATCTTCCGCGACGAGGCGGTAAGCATCGTGGTGCCGGCGGTGGACGGCTACCTGGGGGTGCTGAAGGGGCATGTGCCGATGATCACGGTGCTGGATGTCGGCGAGATGCTCATCCGCACGCCGGACGAGCACATCCTTTCGCTGGCGGTGGCCGGCGGGTTCATGGAAGTGAGGCGCGACGAGACGGTGGTGCTGTGCGACCACGCCGAGTTCCGCGAGGACATTGACGTCATCCGCGCCAGCAAGGCCGAGGAGCGCGCCCGCGAGCGGCTGACCGGCCGGATGCAGGACATTAATGTGGAGCGCGCGCAGGTCGCGTTGAAAAAGTCGGTCAACCGCGAGAAGGTGGCCCAGCGCAAGGAGCGCAAGAAGTTAATTGAGTAACCCCGAAGGAAACACGGAGAACCGCGCGATACTGGTCACCGGCGGCCGGCAGCTGTCCGGCGAAGTGGCGGCATCGGGCGCGAAGAACTCGGCGCTTCCGCTGATATGCGCCAGCGTGCTGGCGGACGGGCCGGTGACGCTGACGAACGTCCCGAGGCTGGATGATGTGCTTTCCATCTGCGAGCTGCTGGAATCGCTGGGCGCGAAGTGCGCCTTTGACGGCGGCAGCCTGACGATTGACCCCACCTCCATCACGCGCCAGGACGCGCCTTACGAGCTGGTGCGGCGGATGCGCGCGAGCTTCCTGGTGCTGGGGCCGCTGCTGGCCAAGTTCGGGCACGCGGAAGTGCCGCTGCCGGGGGGCTGTAACATCGGCCCGCGCCCGGTGGACGAGCACCTGCGCGCGCTGGGAGAGATGGGCGCGGAGATTGAGTTCAAGAAGGGCGTGGTTTACGCGGGCGCGAAAAAGCTGCGCGGCGAGCAGGTCTACTTCAACATCACCAGCGTGGGCGCGACCGAAAACGTGGTGATGGCGGCGATGGGCGCTGAGGGCGTCACCGTGCTGGAGAACTGCGCGGAGGAGCCGGAGGTCGCTGACCTGGTGAACTTCCTGCGGTCGCTGGGCGCGGACATCAAGACGCCGGGCTCCAAGCGCCTTGAAGTGCGCGGCGGACTGGCGCTCAAGCAGCGCGAGCCTTATTCCATCATCCCCGACCGCATAGAGGCGGGCACGTTCCTGCTGGCGGTGGCGGCCACCGGCGGCGGGGGGACGGTCAAGCGCTGCGAGCCGGCGCACCTCACGGCGCTCACCGAAAAGCTGCGCGAGATGGGCGTGGGCTTGCGCGCCGAGGGCAATGACATTACGCTGGCGCCCAACGGCCGCCTGAAGGCGACGAAGGTGCGCACCCAGCCGTACCCCGGCTTCCCCACCGACCTCCAGCCGCAGATTACCACGGTGCTCACCATGGCGCAGGGCGTGTCGGTGGTGACCGAGTCGGTGTTTGAGCAGCGCTTTTCCTACTTGCCGGAGCTCAAGCGCATGGGCGCGAACATCATCCAGCAGGATAACGCCGCTATCGTGGACGGCACGGGCGTGCGGCTGACCGGCGCGCCGGTGGACGGCTACGACCT
Source organism: uncultured Planctomycetales bacterium (assembly GCA_964554185.1). GTDB lineage: Bacteria > 4484-113 > 4484-113 > 4484-113 > 4484-113 > CAZKNJ01. The sequence goes on from CAZKNJ010000021.1 coordinate 20,170, forward strand.
GCGCGGCGTGGCGGCGATGACCATCGCCGGGCTGATGGCGCAGGGCGAAACGCTGATACGCGGCTTCGGCCACCTCGTGCGCGGCTATGAGGACTTCATCGCCAAGATGGAAGGCCTCGGCGCGGACATCCGCCTGGTGGACAAGGACTATGAGCTGAAGAATAATCACGGCTAGGGATTAGGGTAGGAGTAGCGAGGGGCGAGTAGCGAGTATCCAGAGAGGCGAGGGGTTAGGGATTAGGGTAGGAGACGGCGCGGGGATTGTAGGCGCGGCACTTTTCTTTTTGCTGCTGGTTGACCTGCTGGCCGTCGGCGGTGGTATAATCGGTCAAGGACAGGGCTTTGGCGACTGCCGGCAGACATACCGCCCACCACTTGGGCGCCCCGAGCGCCCCTTACCGCTTTGACGACTACACGTACACCGGGCTGAACCTGGGCTACTACCGGGTGGAGACCAATGCCGCGGCGCGCTACGACTACACCTTCGACAAGCTCAGGCGGATGACGCAGGAGAAGAAGCGCGGGACCGGCCAGGGGACCCCCCTGCACTACCAGAAGGACTTCACCTACGACAAGGCGGGCAACCGGCTGAGCTACCAGCACCAGAACGGCGGCGGGTACAACTATGGCCTCGCCTGTAACTACAACCTGTACGTCTACGATGTGATGGGCCGCCTCACGCAGATACAGGATTCCGGGCGCAGCTTCACCGCCACCGTCACCAACGACTGGAACGGGAACATCACCCAGATATCAGAGATCATCCCGCATGGCGTGCTCAATGCCACGAGCACCTTCGAGTGGGACTATGAAAACCGGCTCATTGAGGCCGCGCCCGGCGGCTCCGGCATGGTGATGGAGTTTACCTGGGACGGATTCAACCGCGCGGTGAAGTCGCGCGCCACCATCGGGATGAACGCGCAGGACTTCGAGCACATCTATTCCGGCTCGCGCTTCATCGGCAGCAAGGAAGTCACCGACCCGGAGAATCCGGTGACGGGAAAGGTGTGGGAGTGGGGCATCGGCTACGGCAACCACGGCAAGAACGAGTTGATAGAGGCCGCGCAGATCAGTTCCGCCTCCGCCCGCAACTACTACATGCTCAACGATGAGAAGAACACCGGGCGGATGAGCTACATCAACAACGCCATGACCGCCGGCGACACGGTGGACCCGGCGCGGATGTGCAGCGAGACGCAGCAGGTGAACGGAGCGGTTACTCCCTGCCGGGTGGCGATAGCGTTGAACAAGTCGGAGCTCGTGAGCGCCTACGCCATCACGCTGGACGCCGACCGGGCGGTGTATGCTTACGGCGGCGAGGGGACGCTGGCGCTGCTGGCTACCGATTTGGAGTTTGAGGGCTCGCGGGTGAAGAGCCCGGTGCTGGGCCGCGACTTCAACCCCATGGGCCGCGGCGACGGCGCCTACTACGCCCAAGGCGCGTTCGCGATATACGAAGCCAAGTCTGAGTTCGTGGGCGAGATCACGAGCGGCTTCGGGAATTCGGTGTGCAATGGGGAAGCCGTGCCTACGGCCCTAGACTTAGGTGGAAGCCCAGTCCACGGGGCTAACATGAGTGCTGCTGGAGAGTGCTGCGGAGAGCATATACACGAGCCACCTTCTGGTTCTTCTCGGCTCATGGACTGGTGCACTTGGCTGCTCGAGGCCATCCCTGACATTGCGAAGGTCTTCTCCGGCGAGGTGGGCATTAAAGAGCTGATGCTTCACATCTGCAGCGGTCCGAAGAACAAGATAGTGCAGTGTGTGTGCGATGCACTGATGAGACTTAAGGTGGGGGGAGAGATTCCCGCAGTCTGGGACGCGTACATGTGGTGCCTCAAGCTTAAGTGCGGTATAGTAGCGCCATGTGAGCCTGAAGTCCCGCAGAACGTAGGATGTCCTTTGACCTGCTGGCTGTCAACTATAGGCACGTGGATACTGAGGAATATAGTGATGCCATGCATGGGGAAGTACTTGAAAGACTTCGCATGCTTTGGGCTCGGCGTGTGGGTTCAATTTGTAGAGCACAGGCGCGAGAAAGCATGGGATCCGGATTCGGCATCGTATTCGATGTCCCCGGGGGGGAACGGCTCTGCTGTCCTCCTCTATGCTCTACCGGTTGCCACTAGCGGCCGGTACAGCCTGGCTAGACCGGCGGGGACCCGAGCTGTCCCTTCGTTTCTTGCTCTGCGGAGAGTCTACGCCGTCCCTAACGAAGTACTACTGATAGCGAGTGTGGATGCATCCGGGAGGACTGTGATATGCGCAAGATAGTTTTCGCTGGCTTAGCGGCTCTAGTACTGTGCTCTCAAGCACCGGCTTCCAAGGCATCACTCCCTCAGCAGTTGGGGCCTTTCACATTGAGAGAGGAGATCTCGCTGGGAGAGGATGGATGCGGTTTCAAAGACGCGCGCTCAGCAGACGACCTGACAGGCCATCATTTCGTGGCTCTACTAGGCGGAAAGGACAACGTGGTCGTGCAGATCATTTGGCGACCGGACGACTCGGTGGATATATGGAAGTCGCTCCAAAGCCGTTGCTTCACGCCGGTCGTCTCGGTTAAGGAAACAAAGCAGGCTCCCTGGAGCGCTTCTGTGAGGCCGGCTGCATTCATGAAGGAGTATTCCCAGTTCTTCGTTCCAGAGGAGAGTTTCTGGATTGCCGAATACGGTTACGAGGAGTTCTCGCAGCAAGACACTGAATCGGGTGCCACGACAAGACTGGCGGCTAACTTCCGGGACTCTGTCCTCGAGTGGCTCCTCGTTGATGATCCAGACCTCATTGACAAATATGCTAACGAGTATTGGGAGGAGTACGGGCGAGCACTCCAGGAGCAAGCAGGAGTCAAGTAATGGTTTGGAAGCAAACTGAGTTCCTGTGCGGGACAGTTCCGGAGCGTGTGTCTGGCGGGCGGTCGTATACCGCGACCGTCACCAACGACTGGAACGGGAACATCACGGAAGTGAACGAGGTCATCTCGCACGGCCTCAACGCGACCAGCACCTTTGCCTACGACTACGAGAACCGCTTGACCGAGTTCACCATCGGCGGCAGCGGCTTCAGCGCCGAGCACACCTACGACGGTTTCAACCGGCTGGTGAAGACCGACGCGACGGTGGGGATGACCACCACCAACTACGAGCACGTGTACGCCGGCAAGAAGCACCTGGGCAACATCGACGTGACGGGCACCCCGGTGAACGGCAAGGTCTGGCGGTGGGAAGGCGGCGCCGGCGCGGTGGACAATGCGCCGATTGAAGCCCCGCAGCGCAGCACGGCCTCCGGCGGCTCGTACTACATGGTGAACGACGAAAAGGACATGCAGCGTAAGTCGTACCGCGTGGCAAGCGTCACCGCGGGCGACTACAACGACGACTCGCGCTATGCCGAGTGGCAGTGGGTGAACGGCGCGATCGTGCCGTGCCGGGTGTCGGCGGCGCCGAACCTGTCTGAGCTGTTCAGCGCCTACGCCATCACCCTGGACGCTGACCGCGCCAGCAGCGCCGCCAGCAACCACGCCCTGCAGCTCGCCGCCACCGACCTGGAATATGAGGTCACCCGCGTCAAATCCCCCGTCCTCGGCCGCGACCTCAATCCCCTGGGCCGAGGCGACGGCACGTATTATTGCAATGGCGGGAATCGGGGCGGATGCCTGGCCATATACCGGGCGAAGCCGGTATTCGCCGGCAACGTGGCATCGGGCTACGGAAACGACATCAACAACCAGGAGGACGGCGGAAGCGACTGCGAGAAGGACTACGATGAGTTCCTAAGGCTGGAAGCCGCGGGGCTCTGCAAGCGTCAGGTCGAACTCATGCCGGGGGAGAGCTGCTGCGAGCTTGAGTGCGCGGCTGAACGCGCAGGACAGCGTCCCATCTCAAAGGAATGTATGTGCTGCGGGTGCAAAGGCTGCGGCCCGTGCAGCGTGCCCGATCCTTGTTGCTGCTGTCCGGAAGATGATGAAGGCAGGGAACAACAGCAGCAATCGTGCCAGAACTGCATGCCGTATGGGCCGAACGAGCCCGGTTGCCCCAATCCTTGGGCTCCGGAGATTCCGCCTGTCACACCATGGACCCCTGGGGGGACAATCGTGATACGGTGCATACTAGCGAGAATGCAAATGAAGGTCCAAGACGAGTCCGGTAGCAGAGGCGTGGGAGTCCCTGTGAAAGCAGTGAACGCAATAGAGAACGCGGCTCGACAGTGGTGGAACGACATTAAGTTGGTTTTCAACTACTGCAGGAGAAAAGTGTGCTGTGAGGAGTGCATGGGTGTTAACACTCGCATGATATTCGATGCGATTGGCTCGGCAGTGATCGCATGCGGCTGCATCTTCATGTTTGCATTGGTGGTCACCCTTGCTGGGGCCAGCGCCCTGGCGACTTGGCTTACTGGATTCACAGGCGTGGGGCTGTTGGTCGCGACGCTGGTGACGATTGCGCTGGGGATGATACTTACCTCCATCATAGGCTGGATCACTGATCTCTGGGGACGACTGATGTACCTAAAGCACGTATTCGATGAGACTTGGGAGGGCGGCGAGTGTCTCTGGTGCATAATAAAGTGCATGTTTGGCCTGAGTCGGAACACACTCGCAGGCTTCTGTGCTACAACGGGTGTTGCGGTGGGCACTTCGCTTTATGGTGGGCCAGCTGTTAAGATAGCCGTCGCTGAGGTTAGACGTGGAGCACTCCGGCTGGCAGAGAATCTCGCCCTTCAGGGATTGAGGAAGGCTGCATAGAAGTGTGAGGTGCGACCTGAAGGTGAAGCCTATGGGGAACAGATGGACAAAGCACCTGCCACTATTCTCTTCCGCTCGTCGATACGCTGTGGGGAGGACGGGTGAGTTAGCCGTTGTTTGCGCGGTAGTCACGCTGTGCGCAGAGATAGTGCTCGGGTGGCCTGTGTGGGCGTTAGCCACAACGGCGTTCGCCTGGGCCGTCTTATGGTTGTGCTACACTAGTATCCAAGGCTATCTCTTCTTCAGGCAAAGCGAGGGCATACTTGCTGTCCTTACTGAGCTTGTGAAGACATCCGACTGCCATGGCAAGGCCTTCATGAGAGTGTGGTTTGATGATGACAACACGGCGACTGCTATTCAGCAGTCCCTTGGGTGTAGAATAGACGTAGGCCGAGCCTCAGCTTCGTCCGAGGGCGAGCTGTCATATTGGCGTGGGCGTGTAGAGGATTTTGGCTACCGCTACAGCTGGCCGGTCTCTCTCATGATGCTCAACAGACGTGCGGCTATATGCGAAAGCTTCGCGCGCTCGGGCCTCCGCTGGTATAACTGCACGCTACGAGAGGGTAGGTCTCTCTGGCTTTTCACGAGCCTGCAGGAGCCTAGCGATGGAATTGATGTGGAGAAACCTGGCGAGATGCCCTTTCTTCAACTCAGGCCGACTGAGCTGGACAGCGGACTCATAAGATTCTACCTGAGGTTGTTACCAGAGGAGCCGTTTTCGATAGGTGATGTGCTGAAACAGGTTGAGGACGGTAGCAGACCGGAGGAAAGGGACTTTCTCAAGGGCTTCGCTGTCCTCTTAGTGCGAGAGTACTCACGTGACGCTGCCGTTGTGGACTTGGACCCGACCTTCGACGTTGTCCACGGGATAGCGTCTTTGGTGGTTGGCGCAGATACTCTGTTCCATCAGGCACAGCTCAGTAGGCTGTTCCTGACCGATCCAAGGGTGGAGTGTATCGACTACTATGCAGTGCCTGCCACTCGATACGTGGACCGCAGCAGGGAGTTCTCCATTGAGAGGCGCTACATTGGCTACCCGTTGTCTCCATTTGGTGTGTTCGTGGAGGTGGGACGCACTCACAGCAGTAAGACGGGGGAGGGAACTGATTCTTGAGAAGGGCCCACTTCATCCTAGAGTGATTGCAGCGGGGTTGACGTTCCACGAAGCGTGGAGTCCATGGATTCCTTACCAGTGAAAGGGGATTATGCAACTCCTGACCCTCCAACTGGGGATTGACCGGCCCCATCTGGGGCGGCTGGAGGTCGCGGCGCGGGTGGGGCGGCCGGATATCAACGCGCAGGTGATGCAGGTGGTGCGGGAGCTTAAGCCGGAGGCGGAGGTGCCGGGGTTCCGCAAGGGCCGGGCGCCGCTGAAGCGGGTGAAGGAGCACTACCTGAAGGACGTGCGGGCGCGGGCCCGGGCGCGGTTGCTGAATAGCATCCAGGACACGGTGGGCGAGCAGGTGGGGAAGCAGTACCGAGTGCTGGGATCGCCCAAGCCGGAATACGACGAGGACGCGAAGGTGGAGGCGCTGGACT
>CAZKNJ010000022.1:0-26330 GCA_964554185.1 uncultured Planctomycetales bacterium
AATGTTCACGGAGCGTCTGCCGGCAAAGGAGCAAACCATCCGCCAAATGCTCCCAAATCCGACGGCGTGGCGTCGGCGTTCAGGTAACCCGCGAAACCTGCCCCGATGCACGGTGAGCCTTCCTGCAAGCGGAAGCCACCGCCTATGCGCGCAAACAAGTCGTCCGGCACGGTGTCAAAGGTCGTGTTCTCCGGCGTCGCGCCTTCCGGCAGGTTCAGCACGCCGGTCACGAGCAGCGGGTCCTCGCTAATGTTGCCGAAGGTGCCGGTGGGGTCGGACACTTCCAGGTAGTTGCCTTCCTCATTGCCCCACGCGCAGTTGTTCAGCAGCCGGTAGTTCGCCGGCTGGCAGTTCATCCACACGCCCACGCGCGGCGCCACCCACTGGTGGGTCCAGCCGTTGCCGGTGGATATGTTGTTGACAAGTTTCATCTGCGCTTCCGGCGCCCAGCCGGCGAAGCCCACATTCCCCATCCGTGTGACCGTGTTGTTCACGGCGTCCATCCGCGAGTCGCTGGTGGCGATGATGCCCCAGCCCACGCAGTCGGTCACGATGCAATTCTCCACCGAGACCATGCTCTCTCCGAAACTGCCGATGCCCTTCCAGTACTTGGCGATGATGTTGCGGTAGAGCTGCGCGGTGGCGTCCCAGGTGACGCCGATGCCGGCGCCGCGCCCGCCGTAGATGAAGTTGTCGTGAATAACCGCGCTGGCGCCCCGGTAGAGCGCGATGCCGTCCCAGGTGTTGTTCACTATCACGTTGTGGTGGATATGCGCGAAGCCGCTGTCGCGCACGAACACTCCGCCCACGCCCACGATGTTCGCCTCAATGTACTGCGTGTTGTCGCGCAGTTGGCAGTGGTCAATCTCCGCGCCGCTGCGCCGCACCACCACCGCGGCGTCGCAGGCCTTCCCGCTTTCATCGCGGATGCCGCCGGTGACGGTGAGGTTACTCAGTCGCACCCGTGGGCAATCCACCAGGTACACCCCGTATCCCGCATTGGTCACCAGCATGGTCTCGCCGGGGCTGGCGCCCACAATCTCGAGCGACTTGCCGCTTACGACGAAACCTGCACGGAACTCCACCGGCGTGGCCGGTTCCAGCTCATTGCCCGCAATCGGCTCCACCATGTCTCGCGGCACGGCCTCATACCGCCCCGGCAGCACGATGACTGTCGCGCCGTCCGAGGCGGCATCAATCGCCGCCTGCAGGTCGCGGTACGGGTCGTCCGCCGTCCCCGCGCCAGCGATGCCGTCGCCGATATCATCCACAAAGATATGCTGCGCCACCGCGCTGTAACTCAGAACGCCCAGCAGCGCCAGGATGGTGCAAGCGAATAGGAGTCTATGCATGGAATCCCCCTTGTGTTGCCGCCATTATAGCGTCGCTACAGGAAGCGCTGCACCAGCATCACGAAGCAGGTGGTGAGGATGACGCCGGTGAAATTAAGCCACAGGCCGACCCGCACCATCGTCCCCATGCGGACGTAGCCCGAGCCGAAGACGATGGCGTTCGGCGGGGTGGCCACCGGCAGCATGAAGGCGAAGCTCGCGCTAAGGGTCGCCGGCAACAGGATGACCAGCGGATGCACGCCCAGCGGGGCGGCCAGCGGCCCCAGGATGGGCAGTAGTGCGCTGGTGGTGGCGGTGTTGGAGGTTATCTCGGTCAGGAAGGTCATCAGCAACGCGATGATGGCCACGACCAGCACGATGGGCAGCACCTTGATGCCCGCCAGCTGCTGGCCGATGAACTTGTCCAGCCCCGAATTGGTGATGCCGAAGGCGAGGGCGAAGCCGCCGCCGAACAGCAGCACGATGTTCCACGGGAGCTTGCGGCCTTCGGCCCAGGTGAGCAGGAACTCGCCCTTGCGCCAGCTTACCGGCAGCGCGAAGCACAGCAATGCCATCCCCATCGCCACCGTGGAATCGTGGAAGAGGTCCGGCCACGGCGTGAGGCCGGCCCAGCCGGGGATTGTGAAAGCGCCGAGGTCAATGTCCGCGCGGAAGATCCACAGCAGCGCCGTCAGCACGAAGATGGTGAGCATCATCCACTCGCCGCGCGAAAGCCTTCCCAGCCGCTTGAGCGCGTCCCGCACGAACGCGGTCCCGCTGCCCAGCTCCTTTCGGCCCACTTTCAGCAGATACTGCAGCATCACCCAGAGAATGAAGAGGAACACCAGCGACAGCGGCAACACCAGCGCCATCCACTTGGCGAAGCTGATGCTCACACTGCCGGGGAAGGCGGTTTCCAGGTAGCCCTTGAGGATGATGTTGGGCGGGGTGCCGATGAGCGTGGCGATGCCGCCCAGCGAGGCGGCGTAGGCGATGCCCAGCATTAGCGCTTCGCGGAAGTTGCCGCCGCCCCCACCATTGGATTCGCCGTTGGGCGCGAGATGCGCCAGCACGCCCAGGCCCACGGGCAGCAGCATCAGCGTGGTGGCGGTGTTGGAAATCCACATGGACAGGAACCAGGTCACCAGCATGAACGCCAGCAGCAACTGCGCCGGGCGTCCGCCGACCAGCCCGAGAATGCGCAGCGCAAAACGCCGGTGCAGCCCCCAGCGCTCTAGCCCGAAGGCGAGCAGGAAGCCGCCGATGAACAGGAAGATGTTCTTGTTGGCGTAGTTGACCGAGGTGGCCTGCGCGTCGGCGATGCCCAGCAGGGGGAACAGCAACAATGGCAGCATGGCGGTCGCCGCCAGCGGCAGCGCTTCCGTGATCCACCACACCGCCATCAGCGCCGCCACCGCCAGCGTCCGCTGCGCCGCCGGCTCAATCCCACCGAACGGCGGTATCAGGAGAAGCAAGAGAAAGATGACCAGCCCCAGCGGCAGCCCGATGCGCTGCTTCAGCCCGTAGGCGTTTTCGCCCGCAGATTGCATGCCGCGCATTATAGCGCGCTACTGCCGATTGCTCGGTGGTAATGTCCCAGCCGGCGGCCGGATTCGAACCGGCGACCAGCTGATTACAAATCAGCTGCTCTGGCCTCTGAGCTACGCCGGCGCGGCTCAATTATAGAGCAGATGCGCACCAGCCGTCAGGTGGCGATTGACGCGCGCGCTGCTCGCGCCCATAATGGACAGGATGACCCCGATACAGGCCCTTGCGCCGGAAGAAGTGGAGAAGATCGCCGCCGGCGAGGTGGTGGAGCGCCCGGTCTCGGTCGTCAAGGAGCTGGTGGAGAACTCCCTGGACGCGGGCGCGCAGCGCATCTCCGTGGCGGTGGAGGACGGCGGCAAGCAGTTGATCACCGTCACCGACGACGGCGCGGGCATCCCCTCCGCCGAGCTGCCCCTCGCGGTGAAGAACTTCCACACCTCCAAGATCCGCCTGTGCGAGGACATCTACCACCAGGTCTCGCTGGGTTTCCGCGGCGAGGCGCTGGCGGCCATATCGTCCATCTCGCGCTTGACCATCACCTCCCGCACGGCGTCTGAAGAGGTTGGCGCCACCCTCAGCGTTGACGGCGGCAAAGCCACTGCGCCCAAGCCCGCCACGCTGAATCCCGGCACCATCATTGAAGTCCGCGACCTTTTCTTCAACACGCCGGTGCGCAAGAAGTTCCTGCGCAGCCGCGCCACCGAAGTGAGCCACATCGTGCGCCTGATGCAGAACTACGTCCTCGCGTTCAGTGACGTGGCTTTCACGCTCACTTCAGACAGTCGCATTCTATTCGCCAGTGGTGGGCGTGGCCTCTCGCCGGACACGCTCAAGCAGGTCTTCGGTGCGGATGTCGCGCCGGAGCTGTACGCCTTCACGCGCGAATATCCGCCGCTCGGAGTCTCCGGCCTGATAGCGCCACCCAGCGCCTACCGTGAAACGCGCAAGCAGCAGTTCTTCTTTGTGAACCGCCGGCCGGTCAAGAACCGGGTGCTCTACCGCGCGGCTGACGATGCGCTGCGCGAGCACCTGTCCTCCGACCGCTACCCGCCGCTGGCGCTCTTCCTGGACATCCCGCCGGAGGAGGTGGATGTAAACATCCACCCGACCAAAAGCGAAGTGTCCTTCATGCACCAGCAGCAGGTTTACTCCGCCATCGTCGTGGCGCTCAAGGACGCCGTGTCTGAAATGGGGCAGCCGCACGATTCACCTGCGGCGGAAGGCGGGCTGGAGGTTGCGGATGTCGTGCTGCCGCCGCGCTCTCCCGTCAGCGATGGCCGGCGCACCGTCCCGATTTACGATATGGGCGAGCCGCTGGTGGGCGGCACTGACGCCACCAGAACGGCTCGTCTGCGCGGCAGCCTGAGCGTCCTGGGCGAGGACACGGTCGTCAGCACAACGCAGGAACTGGGCCTTCCCTCCTTCCTCCATCCCGGCGGTAAGTACTTCGCCTCCCAGATTGGAGCCGCCTACATCGTGGTAGTGCGCGAGGGCGAAGTCCTGCTCATTGACCAACATGCGGCGCACGAGCGCGTGTTGTTTGAACGCTTCTGGAGCGCCCTGGAGGGTGCTGGCAAGGTTGACCGCCAGAAGCTGCTATTTCCAGCTTCGCTGCCGCTGAACACTGCCGAGCGCGACGCTTTCGCCGAGAAACTGCCGTTTCTGGAACGGCTCGGTTTCGCCGTTCGTTTGGAGGACGAAGCTGCGCTGGTGGACGAGGTGCCCCGCTTTCTGTTGTCCCGCGGCGATGAAGATAAGGTGCGCGCCCTCGTAGCCGAACTGGCCGAAGCCGGCTTCGCCTCCGCGCTGGATGACGCAGCCAAGGAACTCGTTTCCTCTGTCGCCTGCAAGGCCGCTATCAAGGCCGGTGAACTGCTCAAGCCAGCCGAGCTGAAGGTGCTGGTAGCCGAGACGCTGGCGCTAAAGGACAACGCCACCTGCCCTCACGGCCGTCCGATAGTGCAGCGGCTGGCCAAAGACCAACTGGAGAAGCTCTTTCACCGCAAGTGATGCCCTACACCGAGGACACCAAGCGCGAGTATGTGCACGGGCTCTTCGGGCGCATCTCCGGCCGCTACGACCTGATGAACACTCTCATCAGCTTCGGCCTGCACCGCCGGTGGCGCCGCGCGTGCGTCCGCCTGGCAGGCGGGCTGCCGGAGGGTGGGGCAGGGCTGGACCTGTGCTGCGGCACCGGCGACTTCATCGGTGAGATGCTGCGCTCCTGCTCCGGCGACTGCACGGTCACCGGCGTGGACTTCTCCTCAGAAATGCTCACGCTCGCGCGCAACCGATTCCGCCGCGAGCTTGAGGCTGGAAGCGTCAAGCTGCACGAAGCGGATGTAACCGGCCTCTCGTTTCTGCCGGAATACTCCTTTGATCTGGCGACCATCGGCTTCGGCCTGCGCAGTGTCACCGACATCAACGCCGTTCTGAGCGGCATTCACCGCGCGCTGAAGCCCGGCGGCACCTTCGTGAACTTGGACCTGACCCACCCGGTCCCGCCGCTGGTGAGCCCTTTCTCCAGTCTCTGGCTCAGCGTTGGCGTCCCGTTGCTCGGCCGCATGGTGTTCGGCGCGCCCAATGAGTATGCCTGGCTCGGGCTCAGTCTCGCCAGCTTTCCGTCCAGAAACGAGCTTTCGGAGATGCTGCGCTCCGCAGGGTTCACAAATGCGAGGGCAATCCCCTTCGGCCTTGGCGCGGTGTCGGCGCACTTTTCCCGCAAACCCTTGTGAACGCTTTTCACAACCGCCGGTGTATGTTATGCTGTTAACACTTGCTTGTGAAATCACACGCATACCGGAGGTTACATGCCCAGGAAAACCGAGAAGTCCGGGAAAGGTGACATTCCATACTCGACGGTCGTCCGGCTCGCGCAGTATCTGCGCATTCTGGAGCGCCTGCACGCCGTCGGCACCACCAAGATAAGCAGCAACGAGCTGGCGAAGGAAGCGAAGGTGAACTCCTTCCTCGTGCGCAAGGACCTGTCCTATTTTGGTGAGTTCGGCGTGCGCGGGGTGGGCTACGACCTCAAGAGCTTGATAAGGGAGATCAGGCGTATTCTCGGGCTGAACCGTGATCGGCGCATCGTGCTGGTAGGTGTTGGGCATCTCGGTCGAGCGCTGCTATCTTATAAAGGCTTTGCCGAAGAGGGATTCGTCACTTGCGGGCTGTTTGACAGCGATCCGGCTAAGATTGGCTCTAGCGTCGGCGATCTCCAGGTGCGCAGCATTTTCTCGCTGGAAGACTTCGTGCAGGGAAACGGCCCCATTGACATCGGCATAATTGCCGTACCCGCGTTCTCCGCCCAGTTCGTGGCCAACAAGCTGGTGGCGGTGGGCGTTAAGGGCCTGCTGAATTTCGCGCCCATCCCCTTGACCGTCCCCACGCACGTAATCAGCATCTCCGTTGACCTGACCACTAACCTTGAAGTCATCAGCTACTACTTGCTCCATCGCTAGGGCCTTAACTCGTTCAAATGGCGCCGCATCTGTGGCATAATACTGCTTTACCTGCTAGGAGGTTGGTATATGTCTTTCAAACTCGCTTTCCGTTGGCTGGCGTTGCTGGCAGCGGTGGTCGTGATATCCGCGTCCTGCGGCGTTCAATTGGGCAACCTGCCCAACCGGGTGGTCGGGTTCATGCACAGCTATGACCCAGAGAATATCCAGGCGTTCAAAGAATACTTCACACCGAAGATCCAGGAGGCGTTTTCAAGTTACGATCCGGGAGTGACCGGCCACTTCGCCATGCCCGGCATGTCCAGCGGGCTGCAGGGGGCCAGCAAGGAGAGCCTGAGTAAGGTGACCACGGGGGATCTGTCCTTCCAGTTGCGCAGGTCAAAGGGACACCAATGGGCGCAAGTTAGTGTTACCTACGATTCGGCCACGGGAGTGGCGACCGAGAAGCTGACATGGATCAAAATTAACGGCCAGTGGTACTTGTACTCCAATACCGCAGGCGAGCAAAACGAGTATGGCCAACCGCCTTACTTCGTTACTTAACGATAAACCAGAAGTGTCGCATGGCGGGATAGACGCGGATAACCTGAAAGTGGGGCAGGGCGTCGTTCTGGGCCCCCGCTCAATCGTTTCAGCTATTAACGGCAAGGCCGACTCGGTCGCTATAGGTGACCATGTCCACATCGGGAACGACGTCCGTATTTTGGCTCCCGAAGTCTACATAGGCGACCACACGGTGATCCACAACCACACCACCATCTATGGCTACGCGCCGGTGCGTCTCGGCGACTGCTGTTGGGTGGGACAGAACGCGGTGATCAACTGCACTGCGCCGGTGTGGATTGGCGACGGCGTCACCATCTCAGCCTACGCAAACCTGTGGACGCACTTCCGCGCCGGCGACATCCTTCAGGGATGCCGCTTTGACAGCGAGAAGCCGCTGGCGCTGGGCGACGATGTCTGGATCGGCGTCCAGTGCTCGCTTGCGCCCATCATCGCGCAGCGCAGAAGCCTGGTGCTGGCAGGCTCCATCGTCACCCACGACCTGGAGGAGAACCATGTCTACGGCGGGAATCCAGCGGTTGATCTCACAGAGAAGCTGGGGCCGCAGTTTGAAGAAGTCTCGCTGGACGAGAAATTCGCCATCATTAAAGACCGGCTTATTGCATTTGAGCAGGACTGGAAATCGATGGTGACACGGCACGGCGCGACGGATGGTCCCAGCGATGTATTCCCGGGAACGCTCGCGTCGCAACCACTAGATCCTTGGTGGCGTGAAAGCGAGGAAGGCAGTTTCCAGGCCGCTGGTATTATGGTGACCATACGCCCGTGGAAGAAATCGGACGTGCCGGTTTTCAGCGTGGCTGACCGCACTTACAGCAAGCTGGGAACGCCGGAGGAAACCGCCTTCATGAAATTCCTGCTACCGCAGGTCAAATTCTACCCGCACAAGCGTCCGCGCTTCGCGGAGCTTCGGCAGCGCTTTGAGGAGCTTATTCCGCGCCTGAAGGACCTGTAGAATCGGTCGCTGGCTCCAGGTGCACGACCACATCCACCACTTCCGGGAGTTCGTGGATGATGCAGTCTTTCACGGCGTGCGATAGCGTATGCCCTTCCTGTACGCTCATGGTCGGTTCTACCTTGATGTGCAGGTCAACCAGCACCGCGTCCGGCGTACCGCGGCTGCGGATGTTGTGCACTTCCAGCACTCCCGCGACAGAAGTCGCGCAGCGGAGAATCTCCTTCGGGTCAAGCTGCGCCGAGTCGGTTAAGATAAGGAAGGCGTCGCGGATGAGCCGGAAGCCCACCCAGGCGATGATGAGCACCACCGCTACCGCCGCGGCAAGGTCGGCCCAGGCCAGGCCGGCGGCAACGAAGCCGATGGCCATGATGACCAGCAGGCTGCTGAACAGGTCGGTTGAGGTGTGCGCTGCGTCTGCCATTAGGAACTCGCTCTTGAACTTCCGGCCAACGCGGTTTTCGTAAGTGATGACGAAGATGTTCACCACAATAGACAGGATCATCACGCCGTAGGCCCAGGTGCTGGTTTCCGGCGAAAAGCCCTCGTGCAGCCGTCGCACCGCCGCCAGAAAAATGTGCGTGCCCGCCAGGAACATCAGAAATGCCACCATTACCGCGGCAAAGGTCTCAAACTTGCGGTGGCCGTAGGGATGGTCGTGGTCCGGTGCGCGCTGCGAGAGCTTCAACGCGGCGAAGCCAAACACGTTGTTCAGGGTGTCCAGCAGTGATTCAAAGCCGCTGGCGGTAACCGACAGTAGGCCGGTAGCCAATCCAACCACGATCTTGGTGGAAGCCACCAGCAGGTTGGCGACGAAGGTCAGGGCGATCGCCTTGAGAACAGCCTGGGAGCGTATGCTTTGGCGCACAGCACAGGTAGTATACTATGGCTATGAGGAAAGAATCAGTTGCTATCGCGGTAATCGGCAACGAAATACTCAACGGAAGCACCCAGGACGGCAATTCCCAGTGGCTTATCCAGCAGCTGAACGATGTGGGCTGCGACGTGGGCATCGTGATGGTGCTGCCGGATGAGATGGTTGAACTGGTTCGCCGCTTGCACGAGCTTTCTGAGGAGTACAAGTATGTGATTACCACCGGCGGCATCGGCCCAACTCACGACGACATCACCCGTGAAGCGGTGGCCGCCGCCACCGGTCGCCCGTTAGAACTGAACGAAGAAGCTGCCGGGATGATTGCCGCGACGCACAAGGGCATCATCACCGACGTGCGCAAGCGCATGGCTATGCTGCCCGCCGGAGCGGAGCTCATCTCCAACGAACAGACCGGCGCGCCCGGTTTCCGGGTGGACAACATCTTCGTCTTTCCCGGCATCCCCAAGCTGCTCTACGCGATGTTTGACGGTATCAAGGAGCAGTTCCGCGGCCGCCAGCTCCACCGCCGGACCATCGAGGTGAAGGCGGGAGAAAGCCGCTTCGCCGACATACTCAAAGAGGCGCAGGACAAGTGGCCAGAAGTCGCGATTGGCAGCTACCCGAAGCTCGACCAGTGGGCCTGGGTGGAAGTCCGGGCCTGCAGCCGCGATGAAGACGCTCTGTGCGAATGCACCGACTGGCTGCGGCCGAGGCTGAAAGAAGTAGAGGATGAGAGTAAGCGGGGAAAGGCCGACTAGCTCCTCAACGCACCCGTCCTGATGCCGATATACAGGTAACGATGGAAAACGGCATCGGCGCGCTTTCGGGCAAGACCTTTCTGATGATGTGGCTGGCCGCGCTCATTGCCACTTTCGCGCTGTTGTACTCCCAGGGCAAGCTGGACTTCCCCATAACCTCGGCTCCACCCGCCAAGGCGCGTGCCGCCAAGGTCAAACAGCCCACACTTCTCAGCCCCTCATCACTGTCCACACCGGCCCCCGGTTCTCAAGCGCGGTCGCTGGAACTCCTGGATCTTACGCCAGTGGCAGGCGCGCCGGCGGCCGTCGCCGTATTCAAGCGCATGGACCCCAAAGCCGCCGGAACCATCGTGGAAACGCTCACGGAGGAGGATGCCGCGTTCATTCTGACCAGCCTGAAGAGCAGGGAGGCGTCACACATCTTGGAGAATCTGGCCCCCGAAACGGCCTCGCGGTTCGTCACCAGCCTCGTGCAGGCCGCACGGGCTGCTGAAGCCGCCGCGCAGGCTGCGGTCGGGGAAGATTCTGCTGGTCAGCCTTCGCAGGTGGGAGCGTCCGCTTAGCGGCTTTCCACCGCCCTCTATTCCGCCCCTGAACATTGCCTATCCGTCCGCCCGGGCGGGTTACGCCTGCCTGGCGCGGCGCACATTCATTTCATGAAAAAGGAGGTGAAAGCTTGTTAGAGATTAACTCAAGCGACCTTGTCGCTCTATTGCTCGGTTCTTCCGGCGCGAAAGCCGCCGCCGGAGCCGATCCGCTCGCACAGTCGGAAGCGGGCGGCGCCGGCGAGTTCGCCGCTGAATTGCTGCCGCTGCTATCGGTTGATGGCGAACTGGCCGAACTGCCGCAGTTTCAGCCGCCCGGCGCATCGCCTCTGCTTTCCGCAGGCTTCTGGCGAATGGCGCAACCTGTTGCGCTGACCGAGGCGGAAACTCAGGCTCAATGTGGTGCCCAACCGGCCGCATCCGAAGCAGCCCTCCCGCTGCGGGAACGCCTCTTGCTCCTGCTGCAACAATCCACCGCAACTGGCTCCGCACCCAGCCGCGTATCACCGTTCGTGGCTGAAGCGCCCACGCAGTATGCGGACGAAACGGATGCCGCCCGTACGCTTCGCCAGGCATTGGCTGATGCGCTCGCATCCGGCGCGAAGCCTGCATCGGATGGCGGGATTTCGCCGGAGCAGCTTGCCGCTTCACTAAAGGCGCAAGTTGAAGCCGCGCTCGGCGGGAAAGTGTCCCTTGACCCGCTAGGTGAGGCCAAGTTATCCGCAGGACTGGCGGAGGCGCTGGCAGGCGCGACGTCCACTACGACGGCAGCTTTGCCAATCTCCGCATCCGGCGCCAACACCGTGGCCGGTGAGCCTTCGGCAACGTCTGCGGTTCCCCAATGGACGCTGGTGCAGGCGGTGAACGCTCAGGGACGGCAGTTTCAGCTATGGGCCGCACCGGCCGCCAACAATGCTGCCTCGTCCGCGATTCCTTCCGAAGGTGCGGGAGCGTTCAAGCTCCAGATAGCCCTGGTTGAGGCCAACGCGCAGACCGGCGCGTTCAAGCCGCTGCTCACGGGGCTGCTGGCGGTTCAGCTTGCGCCGGTGGCTCTATCGGAGCCCGCGCTAACGCAGCCCATCGCGGTTGCCAGTGCGGCACCGGCAGCAGTGGCGGAAGGCTTCGGTGGGCCGCGTTCACCGGCTGCCGCCCGCCAGTCAGCTTCAATTCTGGCGGCAGCCCCGTTAGCTGATGCCTCAACCGAAGCGAAGCCAACGCCACTGCAGTCCGCCAGTCCAACGCATTCCGCCACTACTCCCGGTGAGTTGAAGCCTGCGGCTTCGGCTGAGCGGCCGCAGGTGCCGGAACCCGCCGCCCAGGCTGCCCGCCAGTCCGAAGCGTCTCCGCGTAGTCCCGTTTCAAACAACTCGGTGGCCGCTTCCGGTGAATCGGCCGGCGATGCTGCCATGGCTGGCAAACCCCTTCGGCAGAACTCTGTTGACTTGCAGCCGCGCACAACTGCGGCCTTTGCCGAGCTTGCGCCCGCGCTTCGCCAGTTCGCCGCACCGGTCCAGCGGGTTGCGCTGCCGCAACTGGCACAGTTCATCGCGGACTATGCCGCACAGGCGGACGCCGGATCGGCCCCACGCCAAGTAGTCGTTTCTGTCAGTCCGCCGGATCTCGGCGAAGTAGTCATCCAGCTTAGCGAATCCGCTAACGGACTGGATGTCCTGCTGAAGTCCGGCGCCGCCGGCAGCAGCCACGCCCTGCGCGACCATCTGCCGGTACTGGCGGCCCAGCTCGCCGCGGCGGACGTGCCGGTGCGTAACCTTGAAGTGGCTGAAGCCACTGACCACCGCAATGGCGGCAACCATCAGGGGCAGCATCGCGGCTCCGGTCAGGAGCAGCAGCAATCGCGGGAGGAATCCCGCCAGCAAACCGCGCACCAGCGCACTCCCCGTGAGGAGATGGAAGCGGCGATGACGCAGGCGGCGGAATCCGCCCGCAACCACATTGGACTGTCACCGTTCAGGTAAGGAGGTGAATGATGCTGACTTACGGCATTGATTCCGGGGCTGGCAGCCTGCTGGCGTCCGCCGGCAAGACCGCTTCGGTGGTTGATCCGGCCAATCCACAGATTGCGGATGGCCCCAAGGAAATCGGCACGCAGCAGGATTTCTTGCTGCTGTTGATTGAGCAGATCAAGGCGCAGGACCCGTTCAACCCGATGGACTCCACCGAGTTCACCAACCAGTTGGTCGCGTTCACTCAGCTGGAGCAAGTAATCACCCTCAACGGCAACATCGCCGACATGAAGCAGAACCAGGACATGGCTGCGGCTTCGCAGCTGGTCGGCAAGTACGTTGAAGGGCTGGACGCCAACGGCGCCATTGTCACCGGAGTGGTGGACTCGGCGGAACGCATCGACGGTGAAGCGACGGTGCTGGTGGGCGACCAGATCCTGATGCTCGGCCAGGTTTACACCGTGCGCGATTCAGAGAAGGGGGCGTAGGATGGATCAGATTCACCTGTACCCCCACGTCCCGCCGGTAGCCGGCAAATCCGGCGCACCCCAGCGCGCGTCCAATCCTTCGGGGCCTTCGGTCAATTTCGCCGAAGTGCTGGCGGGCGAGCTCACCAGAAGTGAATGGCAGGCGCCAAGCCTGCCGGAGGGCTTCCCCCTGAAGCTCTCGGCGCACGCGGAGAAGCGCCTGTTCTCCCGTAACATTGATCTGGCGTCGCTGCCATCCTCCACGCTTGACGAGAGGCTGGGGGAGGCGGAGCGGCGCGGTTCCAAGAGCGCGCTGGTGGTCAACGGCGAAGCGTCGCTGCTGGTGAATGTGGCCGACCGCACGGTCATTACCGCCTTCACCCCGGACGACCTCGGCGCGCGCGTAATCACCAACATTGACAGCGTAATATTTCTGGAGGACTGACGGCTGGCCCGCATCCGTTGCGGAAGCTGAAAGCCCGTGTGCACCGGGCGTCCTCCAGCTCACAAGGAGGTATGAATGGCTGGAAGTGCATTTTATACTGCAGCCAGCGGTCTGAGAAACCATCAGACCCGCATCGACACCATCGCGGGCAACATCGCGAACGTGAACACTCACGGCTACAAGTCCGCCCAGGTCGTGTTCTCTGATTTGCTCGCACAGACGATTCGGGGCGCCAGCGCCCCCAGCGGCAACCTGGGCGGAACGAACCCCATTCAAGTGGGGCTGGGCGTCAAGATTGCCGCTATCCACACCCATCTCGCCCAGTCGGTGCTGGAAAGCACCGCGCGCAATACTGACTTTGCGGTGAACGGCGCCGGTTTCTTCGTGGTCAACAACGGGCTGGAGGATTACTTCACCCGCGCCGGCGACTTCTCGCTGGACTCCAACGGCAATCTGGTGACCGCGTCCGGTATGCGCGTGCAGGGATTCTACGAACTTGCAGAGAACGGCCAGTCGGTGGACCCGAACTCGCGGATCGGCAATATTACCATTGACTTCGGCAAGAAGCTGGAAGCCCGGGCGACGACCACAATCGGATTTCGCTCCAACCTGGATGCGGCTTCCTTTGTTTGGGGTTCCGCGAACAACGAGAACGCCAACATGGGAAGCACGGGCATTCTCACCTTCTCTGGCTCTGCCGTGCCTTACTCCTACACTGTGGCGGCCGCGGCGGCCACCGCCCCCGGCGCGGTGTCCGACATTCAGATCAACGGCGTTACGGTGGCGTACGATACCACTGCCGCCACCACCTCGCTGGAAGCCGCGCAGACCATCGCCGATGCCATCAACGCGGATCCCACGCTGGGTCCCCAGGTGCAGGCAACGGTGCGAAACGTGAGCGGCGAAGGCTTTTTGGTTATCACCGCGGTCAACGCCGGCGACCAGTTCATCATTGACGGCTCTGCCGGCGCTGGCGCCGTTGGTTCCGGCTTTGACGGCTTGCCCGCCGCGACCTACACCGCCCCGCCGGAACCGGGAGCCTCCCTGGCGGGCAGCCACCTGCTAACCGTCACCGAGGCGCGTGCCGCCACCGCCACCACCACGACGCCGGTGGGAGTGGGAGCCTCTGCACCCAACCCCGCCTCTACCTTTGACATCAACGGCGTCACCTACTTCCTGGACGGCACGGGGACCGGCATTGCCTTCGCCGACACCGGCACCTCTTACGGCAACGCGCAGATCATCGCCAACATTGTCAACGCCACTCCCGGCTCCGAGGTCACAGCGGTTGCTAACACCAACGGCACCCTGACTATTACCCAGAAGCTCGCGGGCTCCAACAACATCATCAGCATTGACGACAGCCTGCTGTTACCTGTTGGCTCGCTGGGATTCGCTTCCATCGTGGACGACGATGCCGTCACTCCGGGCATCCAGGTGATGAACGGCGAGAATGCGCGCATTGACGACGAGTTCAATCCCGCGGACGGCAGCCCGCCGATCCTCCGCTTCTACGAAGATGTCGCCGCTGCGGGTGTGGCCTCGTCCCTGCTCAACGTTCAGTCAGCTATCTCCGGCGCGGCACCGACTTTCCCGCTGATACCGGGCGTCACCATCTCGGTTGACGAGCTACAGGCCGGCCAGGCCAACTTGACGACCGAGCAGGCGGCCCAGCACACTACCAGCCGCATCGTTTACGACTCTCTGGGTAACGAGCACCAGCTCGTCGTGACGTTCACCCATGTGATGGGCAGCACCTGGGACTGGGAAGCGACGCTGCCATCGGAGCCCCATCTCCTTCTCACCAACAACACCGGTCGCGTCACCTTCAGCCCCGGCGGCTTCATCACCACGGCCAATCCTTCAAACCCGATTACCTTCACACCCGACGGGGCCAACACGATGCAGCTTGCCGTCTCCATGGACGGCGACGGCCAGCCGATGAAGGGCATCACCGGGTTTGCCAGCGATTCCACTACGGCCATCTACAACCAGGACGGATACACCATGGGCGTGCTGGACGACTTTGAGACTGACCAGACCGGCCTGATTGTCGGCCACTACAGCAACGGCCAGCGGCGTCCCATCGCCCAGTTGGTGCTGGCCAATTTCAGCAATCCCGAAGGCCTCACCCGGGTGGGGGACACCTCATTCCGGGAGTCGGTCAACACCGGTCCCGCCATCTTGCTGCGTGCCGGCACTGGCGGTTCCGGTCTCATTTTCGGCGGATTCCTGGAACAGAGCAACGTTGACCTGGCGCTGGAGTTCACCAATATGATCATCACCCAGCGCGGCCTGCAGGCCAACTCCCGCGTGTTCACCACGCAAGACGAGATTCTCAGTGAAGTAGTCAACCTGAAGCGCTAGGCGGCCTGAGGCTGCCGGCGTAGGCGGGGCGCTATGGGCGGCGCCCCGCTTTTTCTTTAACTACGCGGTCGGATATAATGCTTACCGTGATAGAGCTTACGCGCTTCAACGGCACCAGGTTCTACCTAAACGCCGACTTGGTGGAATACATTGAAGCCACGCCCGATACGCTGATAACTCTCAGTTCGGGCAAGCGCCACCTGGTCAAAGAGGACGTTCTCACCGTCGTCGAGCGCATCATCGCCTACCATCGGCGCATCCACTACATTTCTGTAACCGAGACCGGTGAATCCGCGGAGATGCAGCGCGGCGGACAAACCGGCGAGGAAGTAGAGACTGCGGATGAGAAGATGGAGACGCTGCCCGACTAGCCGGGCGGCGCGCCGCTTTCCTTGGCTCTATCTTGGTGCTTGTCCCGCTTGCCCAGCCCCAGTTCTTCGCGCCGGAAAACCAGTATGTTCAGCGCGATTTTCGCCGCCGCGGTCGCCGGCAGGGCGATGAGTATTCCCAGGAGACCCATGACCTGCGCGCCGATCATCATGGCGATGATGACGGTGAGCGGATGCAGGTCCATGTTCTTTCCCATGATGCGCGGCACCAGCACGTTATTCTCCAGCAGGTGCAGGCCGGCGTAGAGGATGACTACCAGCAGCAGCTTGACCGGCGAGGCTGACAGGGCGATGAGCGCCGCCGGGAAGAAGCCGATGACCGGGCCGATCATCGGAATGAGCTCGGCGAATCCGGCGAGGAGACCCAGTAGCAGCGCGTACTTAACGCCGAAAGCGGACAGCCCGACGGTCACCAGCAAGGCCATGATGAACGAAAGCGTGATCTGCGCCCGCACGTAATTGCCGAGCATCACATTCATCATGGAGAAAGTCGTTTCAATGCGCTCGTTATAGGTGTGCGGGAAGAGCTTCTTAAACGAGTTCTTGAATTTCTCGGCATCCACCAGGAAGTAGTAACACATCAGTGGAATCAGAATCAGGCCGAGCAGGAAGGTGATAGAGCTGTTGAGGGTTTTGGAAACGAACGCGAAGGAGCTTTGCAGCGTCTGCGGAAGATTCTGCCGCAGGTTCTCCACTGCCTGCATCACGGCGTCGTTGAAGGCGAACTGCTGCCCTCCGCCGGGGAAAGCGCGCTCCATCGCTGCGTTGAGCTTGGCTTCAATGTCTGCGAGCAGCGCCGGCACGTCCTTGGCAAAATCTGCCGCCTCGTTATACATCACGGGCGTGATGAGCGCCACCAAGCCGCCTATCACCACGACGATGCCGAGGAATACCAGGAGTATCGCCAGCCCCCGGGGCACCCGGCGGTTGCGCAGCCAGCGCACGGGGCCGTACATGAAGTACGCGAGGAGCACGGCGATTACCACATAGATGAACACTGTGCGGACAACGTAGATGAGCAGGCACAGCAGCAGCACGCCGATTACGAAGAGGGTTTTGCGCGCAAAATCGTACATCCGTTACGCCCTACAGGAATTGTAACACAGCGCGCGGCATCCCGCATCAGGCGCTGCTTTCCGCAGCTTGTAGCCAAGTTCTCAACAACCTGCCAAAGTCGGTTTAACCTTGAGCCGCCACAGAATCAGAAGCAGCGGTGCGGGCGCGTGGAAATACGCGGAGTTGTGGATAAGATTTAACGGCTACACCCCTTCCTGCATCTTCTGCTCTGCTATAAACTACCAGGGCAACCTCTTCAGACCTCGCCGCAAAGGCCGATAAACCAAATGGGGTACGGGTGGACATACTAGCAAAAGACATCACCTTCAGCCTGCTGGCCAAGAGCCTGGAAGGGCTTGCGCTGCGCCAGCAGGCGGTCGCGCAGAACCTGGCAAATGTCAACACGCCGGGCTACCGCCGGAAGGATGTGCTTTTTGAGGATGTGCTTCAGGCGGCGCTCGCTGAGCCGAAGTCCCGCGAGGAGACGATGCGCACCATCCAGTCCACCCGTTTCGAGGTCGTGCAGGAAAGCGCACTGTATTTCCGCAACGACCGCGGCGGCGTCGACCTTGACCGCGAGGCCGCCGAGCTGGCCAAGACCACGCTGCGCATCAACGCGGTGCTCAACTTGCTGGGCAAGCGCATCGCGCTGTACAAACAGGCTATGAATGAGGGTGGTGTCTGATGGGGTTGCTGGGAACACTCAACATTGCCGCGTCCGGGATGACCGCCGAGCGGATGTGGATGGACACGATCTCGTCCAACATCGCCAACGCCAACACCACTAGCACGGCCGACGGAACGCCGTTCCGCCGCCAGCTCGTCGTTCTCGCCGAGCGGGCGGGAGCGGGCGGTATGGGCGGCGTGCACGTTTCCGGAGTGGTGGACGATATGTCGGAGCTGCGGAGGGTCTACGAGCCGTCGCATCCCGACGCGGACGCCGATGGGTACGTGGCATATCCGAATGTGAATGTGGTAACCGAAATGGTCGACCTGATTGCCGCCTCGCGGGCTTACGAGGCGAATGTCACGGCGTTTGAGGCGGCCAAGGCGGCCTACATGAGGACTCTGTCGCTGTTGCAGGTATAAGCGGCGGTAGGGCAACCGGGGGTAACAGGTGAAGCTGCCATCAGCGCAAGAAAGTGGTCTCCGCGCGGAATTCTCCGCGCACCTTGAACACATCCGGACGCTGGCCGGAGAAGTTGACGCGGGCGGCGGGTCCGAGTTCAAGGACGTGCTGCTGAAAAGCCTCACTGATGTGGAAGGCATTCTCGGCGAAGCCGACCGGCTGACCAACGAGTATGCGGCCGGGCGGCTGGACGACATCAACGCCGTGGTGCTGGCGGTTGAGCGTGCCGACCTCGCCCTGACCTTTGCCCTGAAGCTGCGCAACAAGCTGCTGGAGGCATACCAGGAGATTTCGCGGATGCCCGTCTGAGGCGGGTTGGCGGAGGCGCATGAAGCATGGGCGAACTGGAGAAAAAGTGGCGTGAATGGCCGGCGGGCTACAAGCTCATCCTGCTGGCGGCTCCGCTCGTGATTGTGGTTGCGGTAATCGTGCTGCTGAACCTTAAGCCGCAGGGCGACTATGCCACGCTCTATAGCAGCCTGGACATCCGCGATGCCTCCGCCATTGTGAAGGAGCTGAAGCGGCTCAATGTGCCCTACGCCCTCACCAACGGCGGTGCCGATATCCTCGTGGCGCAGAAGGACGTTTACGACACGCGCCTGGCGCTGGCGGAAAAGCAGCTGCCGTTCGCCACGGTGGGTTTTGAGCTGTTTGACAAGGTCAAGCTCGGCACGACCGAGACCGGCCAGCGGGTGGACTACCAACGCGCCCTGGAGGGCGAGCTGACGCGCACCCTGGAGGAGATTCCTTCGGTGCTCAAGGCGCGGGTGCATCTGGTCATTCCGCAGGAAAGCTCCTTCCTCTACGATGAGGAGCAGCAGGCGACCGCGTCGGTGATGCTGGTGATGGGGGATGGGCGGACTCTCAGCGAAAACCAGGTTCAGGGCATCATCCACCTGGTTTCCCACGCGGTGCCCAACTTGAGCGACAAGGATGTGGTCGTTTCCGATTCACGCGGCGGCTACCTGTCCAGCGGGCTGGACGGATCGGTGGCCTTCGGGCTGGACAATCCGGAGAAGCAGCTGGAGATAAAGAAGAGCTACGAATACCACCTCCAGCGCAAGATCCACGACCTGCTGGAGCCGGTGTACGGCAAGGGCAACATCTCCGCCTCCGTTTCGGTGGAGCTGGATTTCAACAAGGTGCGGCGCGAAAGCGAGAAGGTCAGCCCGGTGGTGGGCGACAGCGGACTGCCAGTTAAGGAAAAGGAAAGCCGCAAGTCCTCCGCCGAGGGCGCGGAAGGCGCAGGCGGCATCCCCGGCACGGCGAGCAATATCCCCGGCTATCTGGGCGTTGGCCAGACGGAAACGGGCGGCCAGAGCAAGACCGAGGAGAGCGATTACGAAGTTGAATACGACGTCAGCCGCGAGATGGAGTCGATTGACTTCGCGCCCGGCTCGGTTTTGCGCAAAACCGCAACCGTCATCCTTTCCACTGAGGAGTGGGACGATCGCCGGCGGGCGGAAGTGGAGAACTGGGTGGTCAACGCCATCTCCGCCGATCCCACGCGCGGCGACACCGTCAGCGTGTCCGCCTACGTGTTCACCGGCGAAACGGCGGCCGCCCTGCAGGGCGAGGTGGCGGCATCCTCGCGGCGGCTGGTGCTGGGAGCGGTCCTGAAATGGGTCGCCATCTTCGCGGTGCTGCTCATCTTCTTCTTCACCGTGCGCTCCATTATCGGAATGACCCTGGGCAAGGCGCGGCCGCTTACCGCCGACGCGATTGAGCGCATGGTGCGCGACAAGCTCACGGCGGCGAGGGTTACGCTGCCCGAGGGCGAGGACATGGACCTGCCATCCATGGATAAGTCCAAGCGGACCCGCTTCGCCAAGATGAGAGAACAGATAATCAAACTGATTGACACTAAACCGGACGAGGTCGCGGGTTTGGTTCGCTCGTGGCTGTTGGAGGATTAAACGCGGATGTCGCCTGGTGCAAAGACGCTGGAAGAGCTTACGGGCAAGCAGAAGGCCGCCGTGCTGGTCATCGCCCTGGGACAAGAGGCCTCCATCAAGCTCCTTAAGCATCTCTCCGAGGAGGAGATTGAGAGCATCACGCTGGAGATAGCCAGCTTCCGCAATGTGAGCTCTGAACTCCAGGAGAAGGTCTTTGAGGAGTTCTACAACCTGATGATTGCGCGCGACTACCTGGCCCAGGGCGGGATGGAATACGCGCGCAAGCTGCTGGACCAAGCGCTCGGGACTCAGAAGACCGACGAAATACTCGGCAAGCTCTCAACCTTCCTGCGCGTCGCGCCCTTTGATTTCCTCAAGCGCACGGACAAGGAGCAGCTCATCTCCTACATCCAGACCGAGCACCCACAGACCATCGCACTGATTCTCGCGTTCATGGAGCCGAAGGGGGCGGCAGACCTGCTGTCCAAGCTGCCGCAGGAAATCCAGCCCGATGTGGCGCAGCGGCTGGCGACCATGGACCGCACCAGCCCGGAAATCGTGCGCGAAGTGGAGCGTGTCATTGAGCAGAAGGTCTCCGCCGTAGTCACTAGCGAGCTGGCGGTGGCCGGCGGCGTGCAGGACCTCGTTGAAGTACTCAATATGGTGGACCGCTCCACCGAGAAGAGCATTATGGAAGCGCTGGAAGACCGCGACCCGGAACTCGCAGACGAAATCAAGCGCCTGATGTTCGTGTTTGAAGACGTACGCACGTTGGACGACCGCACGGTGCAGCGCGTTTTGCAGGAGATTCCGGACAAGAAGGATCTCGCCATCGCATTGCGCGGTGTATCGGACGAGGTGAAGAACAAGCTGCTGCGCAATATGTCCAAACGCGCTGCCGCCACGCTCCAGGAAGACATGGACTTTATGGGTCCGATGCGCCTGAAAGACGTGGAAGACGCCCAGCAGCGTATTGTGGAAGTCATCCGCAAGCTGGAGGAATCCGGCGACATCATCATTGAGCGCGGCGGCGAGGCCCAGTACATCTGAGTTTCACAGGATAATGCCACCACGGGTGCTAAAGTCGGGGAGTCTGCGCAAGTCCACCGGGCCGTTCCAGCTTTTCGCGCGTGGAAGCAGCGGCGGCAAGGGCGCGAATGGCGGCGCGGGCCTGCTGGGCTACGAGGAGTTTCTGCAGCTTCCCGCCCGCGACCAGATAGCCTACCTGGAAAAGCGGCACCGCGCGGTCACCCACGAATGCGACAACCTGGTCAACGCCGCCGGCGAAGAAGCCGAGCAGATTACCGCGTCCGCCCGGGCGCAGATGGAAGCTGATCGCCGCAAAGCCCGTGAAGAAGGCTACGCCGCAGGGATGGAAGAGGCGCGCAGCAAGCTGCGCTCCGACTACGGCGCCCAGTTGCCGGCGCTGCTCCAGCGCCTTGACCAGACCATTGGTGATGCCGCCACCGCGCAGCAGCAGTACCTGGACGCCCTGGCGCAGCCGCTGGTCAGCCTGCTAATGGAAGTGGTCCGCAAGCTCTACTGGGACTCGCAGATGGATGCGCCGAGGCTCGCCGAAATCGTCTCCGCGGTGAGCGCCGCGCTGAGATCTCCCGACCATCTTGCAGTGCGCGTGAACCCCAGGGACGCCGAGGCCGTGGAGTGCGCCGGCTTCTCCGAGGCGCTGGAAGGCGCGGGCATCAGCTCTTCGCGCGTCCAGCTAATTCCCGACCCGTCCCTCAAGCGCGGCGAGTGCCGCATCGTTTACGGCTCGGCTGAAATGGTGCTGGACCCCGACGGCGTATTCGCCTTGCTTCAGCGGACGCTGCTTAACGCGGCGGAATCCGCCGGGGGCGGTGCGGGTGATGGCTAGCCGCCACGCCGATCTGCTGCTCGCAGCAGCGTCCCGCGCGCTGGCGGATACTTCCGTCTTCGCCAAGCTTGGACAGGTGGCGAAAGTCGCGGGCCTTACGGTTGAAGCCTCCCTGCCTCCCACCTTCATTGGCGAGCTCTGCGTCTTTGAAAACGTGGAAGGCAAGGACGAAGTGCTGGCGGAGGTTGTGGGCTTCCGCAACGGCATAACCATCCTGATCCCGATGGACTACATTGAGCACATCGGCATGGGCACTAGCGTGCGCGCCACTGGCCGTCCGTTCTCGCTAAAAGTGAACGAAAGCTACTTGGGCCGCGTTATCGGCGGCCTGGGACAGCCGCTGGACAGCCGGCCCGCGCCGTCGGACGCGGGTGGCGTGGACCGCACCATTTTCCGTGATGCACCCACTCCGCTGGAGCGCCCGCGCATTGCCGAGGCGATGAGCTCCGGCATCAAGGCGATAGACAGCATGCTCACCTGGGGGAAAGGGCAGCGGCTGGGCGTTTTCTCCGGTTCGGGCGTGGGCAAGAGCACGCTGCTGGGAATGATGGCGCGCAATTCCGAGGCCGAGGTCAACGTGCTTGCGCTCATCGGCGAGCGCGGCCGCGAGGTGAAGGACTTCCTGGAGCGCGACCTGCACGAGGAAGGCCTGGCCAAATCCGTCGTCGTGGTCGTAACCAGCAATGAATCGCCGGTCCGCCGCGTCATTGGCGCGCAGGTGGCGATGACCATCGCCGAGTTCTTCCGCGACCGCGGCAAGCACGTGCTCTTCCTGATGGACTCGCTGACGCGCTACACCTACGCTCTGCGCGAAATCGGCTTGGCGCTGGGCGAGCCGCCGACCACGCGCGGCTACACGCCTTCGGTTTACGCCAAGATCCCCAAGCTCGCCGAGCGCGCGGGCATCACCGGCAGCGGCTCCATCACCGCGCTGCTGACGGTGCTGGTGGAAGGCGACGATATGAACGAGCCGGTGGCGGACATCGCGCGCTCGGTGCTGGACGGCCACATCGTCCTTTCGCGCAAGCTGCTCACGGAGGGACACCTTCCGCCGGTTGACGTGAAGGCCAGCATCAGCCGCGTGTTTTCCGATGTCACCAGCCTGGAGCAGCAGAAGATGGCGCAGTGGATTCGCGAGACGCTGTCGGTTTACGAGGAGGCGGAGGACCTGATTAACATCGGCGCCTACAAGCGCGGCAATAACCCGCGCATTGACGCCGCGATTGACAGCCTGGACATGATAAAGGCCTTCCTGGTACAGCAGATTGACGAACGGTGGCCGATGGAAAAGACTCTTCAGGCGATGCGCGAGCTGTACGCCGCGGCGAAAAAGCCGCCGGGAAGGGGCTAAGCTATGCGGCGGTTCGAATTCAAATTCCAGCGGCTGGAGGAAGTGCGAAAGGCCGGCGTGGTGGAGTTGCGGGCGCGGGTGCTGGGCGTGCGCATGCAGATAGCCGAGGTGGAAGCGCGGCTGGAGCGGCTGCGGGCCGGCCTGGAGGAAACCCGCGACCAACTGCTGCAGGCCCGCACCACGCCGGGAGACTACAGCCTCCACATGCCCTTCGAGCTGTACATTGATCTGCTCAAGCAGCGCCGCGCCCGTTCCGCCGAGGAGCTGGCGAAGCGCCGCAAGGAGCTCACTGAACTCCGCGCCCTGCTGGTTGAGGCCAACCGCGAGCTGAAAGTGGTGGAGAAGGTGCACGAGCGCAAGGTGCGGGAATACTTGCTTGAGTCCTTGAGTGAGGAGCAGAAAGAGCTTGACGAACAGGGCATCCTCTATAATTAGCCACTGATGCTGACCAAACCAATCGCAATGATAACTGTGGCGCTGGCCGCGCTCATATTATTCTCGCCCGCCATCCGGGCGCAAATGCTGCCGATGCCCGGCAACACCAGCCCTGAGTTCCGGGCGGTGGCGCAGGCGCAGCTGGAGACCATCCACTACCAGGCGCACGTCTTTCTGGAGCAGCGCGGGCGCTATCCCGAGAGCCTGCAGGAGCTGCGCGACAGCGGCTACTGGGTGGTGGAGGTCTACAACATCTTCACCGCGCTCCCCATCCAGCAGGTGCGCTTCTTCGTGCACGACGAAGACTACGCCGTGAACGACGCGCTGCCGCAGGTTGGGCTCTTTGTCCCGCTGCCCGACGAAGAAGGCGCCGAGTTTCAGGACGCCCAGGGCCAAGCGCAGGCGCAGATGGGGCGTAAAGGCGGCAAGCCCGGCCACCGGGTGGATCCCGCGCGCGTGGAGTTCCCGCCGCCGGGCGACCTCTTCTACAACATCGACGCCGACAGCCTCCAGCTCGTTATCTTTGACGACACCGGCGCCTGGGAAGAACTGTGGGTGGAGCTGCCGTTCAACTACCGCGCAAGCTCGCTCAAGCTCACCGAAGCCGTGCGCCCGCGCACCGACCTGATGGCCGCCGAGGTGGCGATGCACCTGGAGAACATCCTGCCCGGGCAGTACAACCGCATGCTGTTCCTCACCGACCGCCAGACTTTCGCGCCCACCGAGCTGGCGAAGCTGCTGCCGGTGAGCTTTGAGAAAATGGCGGCGGAGCTTTCGCTGGGCTACATCAACGGCGCGAAGCAGCGCGCGTTCATGCGCACGGATTACTATTCGCCTGGCGACCTGGCCATCGCCCCATGGCTCGGCGGTGAGGAGAGCCTCATTTACTTTCTGGAGGGCAAGCGCGCACGCACGCTACTGGAACTTACCGACGCTGATGTATTCCGCGAAAACGCCGCGCTGATCAAGCGCCGTGACAAGCTCGTGGTGAAACACGCGGACGATCCGCCTCCCGCCCCCGGAAACTAGGATAATGCCCGCCAAGGCGCGGTAATATCGTGTGGACGCACTACCGTCCGGAGACTCGCTCATGGCCGACGACACCAATAAACAACAAGTGCTGGACGCCCTCAAGGGCATCATCGACCCTGACCTCAAACAGGACATCGTGTCCCTGGGATTGGTGAAGGACATCCTCATCAAAGACGGCAAAGTAAGCTTCACCCTTGAGCTTACCACGCCTGCGCACCCGCTGAAGGCGAAGTTCAAGGAGGACGCGGAGAAGGCCGTCTCCGCGCTGCCCGGGGTTAAGAGCGTGGATGTCGCCGTCACCGCTCGCGGCGGCGCCGAGCCGAAGGAGGAACTGCTGACCGGCGTGAAGAACACCATCGCGGTGGCCAGCGGCAAGGGTGGGGTGGGCAAGAGCACCATCGCCGCCAACCTCGCGCTGGCGCTGGCGGCTGAGGGCGCGAAGGTCGGCCTGCTGGACGCCGATGTTTACGGCCCGAGTCTCCCCATTCTGCTGGGCATCAAGCGCATGCCCGATGTAGTGGGTGAAAAGAAGCTCAAGCCCATTGAGAAGTACGGCATCAAAGTGATGTCGCTGGGCTTCCTCATTGACGCCGACCAGGCGGTCATCTGGCGCGGCCCCATGGTGCACTCGCTACTCACCCAGTTCCTCCGCGACGTGGAGTGGGGCGAGTTGGACTACCTCATCGTGGACCTGCCCCCCGGCACCGGCGACGCCCAGCTCACGCTTTCGCAGAGCATCCCCCTCGCGGGCGCGGTGGTGGTCACCACGCCGCAGGCCATGGCCAGCTCCATCGCCGGCAAGGTCGTGAGCCTCTTCCGCAAGATGGACGTCCACGTGCTCGGCGCGGTGGAGAATATGAGCTACTTCGTCTGCGACGGCTGCGGGAAGGAGCACGACATCTTCGACCGCGGCGGCGGCGAGCGCCTGTGCGGGCGGCTCGGCGTGCCCTTCCTCGGCGCCATCCCGCTGGATCCGCGCATGCGCATCGCCGACGACGCCGGCAAACCCATTGTCGCTTCCGACCCGCAGAGCAAAGTGGCGCAGGAGTTCATCAGCGTCGCCCGCGCGGTGGTGGAGCAGGTCGCCATCGCCAACGCGTCCGGCAAGCGCGAATGGAAGCCCCCGTCCTCCACCGCACCGCACGCTCACTGACTCCTTTCAGTCCGCCCGTGCTAGAATCGCAGCAAACGGGCGGTGGCTCAGTCCGGTAGAGCACCTGGTTTGGGACCAGGGGGTCGTCGGTTCAAATCCGGCCCGCCCGATACGCTATGCATCCGCTTTCGCGCCGCTTGAGGCCTTCCCCGTCCTCCGGTCCATGATGAAGTAAGCCGCCGCGACAATGCCTGCGATGAGCAGCCCGTAATCCTGCACTATGCCCAGCTTGAACGCTGCGAAGCTGCCGATGAGCGCCCACAGCAGCGGTATGGTCGCCACCCACCACGGCACCCGCCGCGTAGCCCACAGCAGCACGCCGAGCGTGAAGATGGTGGTGGGGCAGGGCGCCCCGAACAGCGGCAGCCCCGGGTAACTCTGTCCCGCGAGCGTCCCCACGTAGGTGTACGCGCCGATGGCGTAGAACACCAGCAGCGCCGCCACCACCGACCGCAGGTTGTCCAGGTAGCGGTAACGCAGCCGCGCGCGCACCACGCCGCAGCCGATGAAGATGACGCCTTGCGCGATGAACAGCGCGCCGAACAGGTACGCCACCTTATTGATGACGGAGAAGTACAGCAGGTGGTAGGCCACGCCCATCCACAGCCAGAAGACGGCGAGGATGCCGCAAATGATGCGGTCGGCGTAGGGCTGGTCGGAGAAGATGAGGAACAGCACCGCCAGCGCCAGCAGGTAGAACACTATGGCAACCGGCCAGGTCGCCAGGTTGTACTGCTG
>CAZKNJ010000023.1:0-2419 GCA_964554185.1 uncultured Planctomycetales bacterium
TGCTATAATTCCCCGCATCTCCACGGGAGGGAGCGGGACCGATGGAACAAAAGACTGCGCCGGCGCTGCAAACCTGGCAGTTGGTGATGATCGCCGGCTTCCTCATCTGGGCGGCGCTGACCGCCGCGCACCTGGCGCATGCCATTCCCGAAGAGCTTTCGCTTACCGCGCTCATAGTACTGGGGGCGCTGCAACTGCTGGCGGGCCTGGCCATCATCCAGGGCGCCTGCGAAGCGCTCATTCTGGCGGTGGAGCGGCTGGGCGCGCGCTACCGCTGGGACAGCTTCATCGCCGGCACCGTGGGCGAGATCGTCAGCACGCTACCGGAGTTCGTGGTCATCATCTTCCTGGTGCGGGTGGACGCCTTCGCCGCGTTTCTCATCGCGGTGGTGACCATCTACAACAACGCGCTCATCTTCAGCGTCTATTCCTTCTTCCTGCCCAAGGATATGAAGGGCAAGTTCCTGATGCCCGAGCCCATCACCCGCGCGGGCACCGAAGTGCTCATCGCCGGCAGCGGCATCGCGCTGGTGCTGGGGCTGGTGCTGCTGGCGCTGCGCAGCGAAACCCACAAAACGGAGCTAAGCCCGTTTGACCTGGGGCTGATTGCGCTCATCCTGTTCGTCATCTTCACCTTTTACATGCACTCGCTGCTCAAGTATTACGCGCATGCCGAGCCCGGCCACCGCGCGGGCTTGCTGAATCCGGCGCGTTACCGCGTGTCCTGGGCGGCCATTATCGTGATGTTTGCGCTGGGAGCTTTCGGCGCTTTCGCCGGCGGCGAGTCGGTTGCAGCCTTCGCCAGCATCGCGCTGGACCGCCTGAGCCTGCCGCAGGTCCCCACCGCGCTCATCCTCGCATTCTTCGCCGGCGTCAGCGAGTACGTCATCGTGTATAAGGCGCACAAGCGGGAGGATACGGGGCTGGCGCTGTCCAACGTGTTCGGCGGCATCACCCAGGTGATGTTCCTGGTCTTCCCCTTCACCCTGGTGGTAATCGCGCTGATGGGGAGCAGCATCCCCATCAACTTCGTGAGCACTATTGTCCTCATACTGCTCTTCCCGGTGTTCTTCGTGCTGTTTGAGTATCTGGAGGAAGACCACACGCTCAACAACCTGGACGCTGCGGGGATGGTGGGGCTCTTCGTGCTGACGCTCTATGTGCTGCTGTTTATGAGCGGCGTGTGACGTTGGAACCCAGGGAGTAGTTGGTTAGTCTGTTAACGCGGTAGAATACCCCTGGGGGAAACGCGCTTGAAGCCGCAGGAGGCAACATGCCGATAGACTACAGGCCGATGGACAAGGACTTCGTCCTGCCGGTCTGTCCGATGGTGCTGGAAAAGGGGCCGTTTGACCGGGGCGACCCGACCGGCCACCGGAGCGTGGTGTCGGATTGCCCCCAGGTCACCGAAGCCTTCTTCCGCCGCTACATTGAAGCCTACGGCGCCTGCGGCTACCTCGCCTGGGACCGCTACGCCACGGTCGGCGCCTGCCTCTTCTTCCCGCTGATAGATTTGCCGCCGGGAGTGTGCAAAGTCCACGGCATAGACGAGTACCCCTCGCGCTGGTTTGAGGCGCTAACCAAGGAGAAGGGCACGATGGTCATCGCTTGCGTCACCGTCGCCCCGCAGTACCGCGACCGCGGCATCGGCCGCAAGGTGGTGGAGGCGTCGCTGGCGTGGATGAACCGCAACCGCTGGCTGCGCGCGGTGAAGCTGGGGGTGCCCTCGGAGCTTTACCGCTTCTCGCGGCACTACAACCTGCGCTTCTGGGAAAGCCTGGGCTTCCGCGTGTTCCGCATCATTGACCGCTCGCAGACCGAGCCCTGGGCCTCGCGCGAGAAACAGTCAATGATGCGCCGCTACGAGGCGGGCGAGTTCGCCGCCGCCGGCCTGGACTTTAGCGGTATCCTGCACAGCCGCGGCTGGCAGGAGATCCTCGGCGTCCATGACCTGGAAAAGAGGTTCGTGTAGAGTAGCAAGCTATAATCGCTGAACACGCGAGATGCTTGACGCCTTCACCAGTTTTCATCCCATACTCCAGGCGCTGCTGGCCACGCTGTTCACCTGGTTTGTGACGGCTTTGGGCGCGGCGGGTGTGTTCCTCGCCCGCGAGATGACCCGCAAGACGCTGGACGGAATGCTCGCCTTCGCCGCCGGGGTGATGATTGCCGCGAGCTTCTGGTCGCTGCTGGCGCCCGCAATTGAAATGGGCGTGGGCGGGGCGCTGCCCGCGTGGATTGCGCCCGCAGTAGGTTTCCTGTTGGGCGGGCTGTTTCTGCGCGGGGTGGACCTGGTGCTGCCGCATCTGCACCACGGCATGGCGCTCTCCGAGGCCGAGGGGCCGTCCACTTCCTGGCGGCGCAGCACGCTGCTCATCCTCGCCATTACCCTGCACAACATCCCCGAGGGCCTGGCGGT
>CAZKNJ010000023.1:2519-6523 GCA_964554185.1 uncultured Planctomycetales bacterium
CTGGCGGTGTCGGTGCCGCTGCGGCGCGAAGGGCTTTCGCAGTTCAAGAGCTTCTAGTACGGCCAGCTTTCGGGCATGGTGGAGCCGGTCGCGGGCGTCATCGGCGCGGCGATTGTGCTCGTCGCGCAGCCCATACTGCCCTATGCGCTGGGCTTCGCCGCGGGCGCGATGATCTTCGTGGTGGCCGAGGAGGTCATCCCCGAATCCCAGCGCGGCGAGAACGCCGACTTCGCCACGATGATGCTGATGATTGGCTTCACCATTATGATGGTGCTGGATGTGGCGTTGGGGTAGGGCCGTGGGGCTCAGCGCGGCAGCCTCGCAATCATCTCCTTCGCCTTGCGCAGATGTCATATTCCGTGAGCGAGCTTGTCTTGCGTCAGTCCCATTATTGGAACAATAAGCGGACAGCCTGCACGCATTCACTGGCAGTCGCGTCAATTCCTTGAGCAAACCCGGGCGGCCAGTCACCGCGGGAGATCATCTGCGCGAACTTTGCTTCTCCTTCGTCCGGCCATCCGACTGCGTAGTAGGTGGCTAGCACGCTGACCGCGAACGAAAGCGAGTCCGGCGCGTACGGAAACTCAGGTATGGAGAGCACATCGTTCACCGAGAGCGCGCGCCCACTAGCGGGCAAATCCCAGCTCTCGTCCCAGATAATGCTATGTTCACCGACGAACCAACCTGATTCCGCCAGCCTAACAAGCTTCTCCTTCAACCTATCATTCAGCTTGGTCGTGATGTCCTGAATCCTGTACTCCTCAATTTGTAGCACTCGCGGGAATCCTGGGAACGAAGACTTGGATGTTGGAAATGGGAGTCTCTCTCTACTCTCGGAGGTAAACAGGCTATCGTCCTGTAGAATGACTAAGGGTGAATCTGGCCAGCTATCAGAATATGCCAATCCAAAGAGAGTCCCGTTGAGCCCAGTAGATTCCACCATGTCCAGTAGGGACCTGGCCCCTCCAGCGCTCAGCTCCAGGACCTCGTCTCGCGAGAAGCCGTAGCCCATCCCGCCAGTTCCGCGCCGCACAAGAACATAAGCTGCTTTTGCTGGCCCTTGGAACGGTGGCCATCGCTTCACCAGAGAGTCGACGCTCGCGTAGTAGTTACCGCTGAAGTAGCTGGTGGTCATTCCGAAAGCTGGAATTTCATTTGCCACAAGAACGGCCTGCCGAACCTGCAAATAAGGGTCATCCGCTTTGGAGAGATTGCTGGCGAGGCAGTAGACGTGGAACCTGGCTCCGCCAGCTTCGATGGGCATGTAATACTCAACCTTAAAAGCCGATGAGTACGGCGGAGGCAGCCTAGGGACGCTAAAGGGGGCGCTATCAGCAGCGCTGACCGGTGCGACCATTGCCATTGTTACCCAAAGGCTTGCAAGAACTACAGT
Source organism: uncultured Planctomycetales bacterium (assembly GCA_964554185.1). Taxonomy (GTDB): domain Bacteria; phylum 4484-113; class 4484-113; order 4484-113; family 4484-113; genus CAZKNJ01. Next base: position 3,913 of record CAZKNJ010000023.1, read on the forward strand.
TGCACGTTTCGTTGAATATCCGAGGTGCATTCTCATTACTCCGGGTAATGTTTGCGAGGATCGAGTTGCCCCTCCTCATCGCCCAAGTATCCTGGGTATTCCACTTCACCATCATACGAGTCACCGCCGAACACCGGCACCGTGCTCTGAACCTCATAGGACGAACCGTACGGCTCGGGAAGCGCCGGCGCCTCGGCTGGGCACACGGGCGATGCTCCCAGAGCCAGGAGCGCCAATGAACAGGCCCATAAGCAAGCGAGCCTCGTTTTCATCACCGTCACTCTCCAACAAATAAGGTTGCCCTAAGTGAACTTCGGGCGCTGGCCGGAGACCGGTCGGCCCAGGCGCAGGGAGAGGTAGTATTTCTCGTAGCGCGCGATGGCCTTCTTGTCGCCCATGCTGCGGGCGACGTGGATCATGTCCTTCACGTACGCGATGGCCTCGTCGCGCTGCCCGGACTGCAGGTACTCCTCCACGTTGCGGTCCTTCTCCGCTTCCGTTATCTCGGTGTCAATCCTGATGGCGGCAATCGCCTCGTAGTCCTTCTTGGTGAGCGCCCTGGTGTCCAGCCGGCGGTGGCGCATCACATGACGGTAGCGCCTAAACCAGCGCTCGTCCGCCAGGGACGAGCGGGTGGTCACCCAGGTGGCGGCCCAGGCGAGCGCCTTGGCGCCGAGGTAGGCCACGAGGATGAGCGGCGAGATAAGCAGGAACGCCGTCAGCAGCGCAATGGCGCCCACCATGTCAAAGAAGTCAAACGAGTCCCACCAGAGCCACAGGCCGGCCAATCCCAGGGCGAGCAAAACGGCGACGAACACGACGCCCGCCGTGTCCGACTCAAACGCGTCCCGGAAATACAGGTACCACGGCTGTACCAGGAAATCTATGATTTCCTGTAACATCTGCTGCTCCCCGCGAAAGCCGAATGTAACCTTATTCTACCATCGCCTGCCGTTTTTCGCAGCATTATCCACCGCCGCGGCGGAGGCGGTCCAGGTACTTCTCGTAGACCCGCGCGCGTTCAAAGTCGCGGTCGGCCAGCGCCAGCGCCGCGTGCTCCCGCGCAAACTTCAGCGCAACCGCGAAGTTCTTCGCCGCCATCAGCGCCTCCAGGTGCGCATCCTTCTCGCCCGGCAGGATTCCGCCGTTGCCGTAGGCCGCGCTGTTGGCGGCAGCGGTGCGTTCCATCTGCGCCAGCTCCCGCTGCCAGGAGTCCGCGTCCTTCTGGGGGCCGCGCGGCTGCACCTGCATGCGGACGAAGCAATAGATAATGAGCAACACCCAGATCGCCAGCGGCTCGTACAGCCAGCTCAGCGCCAGTGCCACGGCCACGGCGATGCCGGCGAGCACTCCATAGCGGATGAGCGAGTCGAACAGCATCCATACGACGGAGCCGACAATGATAACCGTGAACAGCAGCCCCAGCGAGATTGCCAGAGTTGAGGGCGGCCCGCCCCCAACCGGCTCTCATCCGAGCGCGAGCATCATTCCCGGTAGTTGTGTAATCGCAGTGTCCATTCATCTCACCTCTTGGCGGCGCGTAAGCGGATGAAGGCCACATACTTGCGGTACTTCGCCAAGCCCGCCGGATCGCCGAAGCTCTGCGCGAGCTCCAGCTTCTCCTTGGCCTGCTCCAACGCCTGGCGGAACCTCCCTTCCGCCAGCAGCAGGTCCAGTTCTCCGTCGCTTTCGCTGGCGGAGATGGGGCCGCTGCCGGGGGAGATCATAGGGTTGCCCGTCCACGCTCCGCTGCCGGCAGTGTGCCACCTTTGCTGTACCAGCGGCTCCTCCTCCCGCTTTGGCAACCTGGCGGGCCCGCCATGGCTGATGGCGCGGAGCACCAGGTAGACGATGAGGACCAGCGGAAAGATGGGCGTGAGCAGCACGTAGATCAGTCCCAGGATTACGCATCCGTCCGGTCCGTGCTGGTCGTAGACGTCGCTGAACAGCCAGAACGCCACCGCGAACCAGGCGAACACGAACACAACGCCCCAAGTGTAATTAGACCAAATCATCGTAAATTCTCCAATTGTCGTATAACACTATAACATTACTACAATCTCCTGTCAAGGGGTTTGGGGGTGGAATCGGGGATAGCTGTCCCAGGTACGCCGGGCTTTCGCTTGGCTAGGAAGGTTGTCTGCCGCTAGTTTTCGCTCGTCCGAGAGCGCGGGTAAGGGGATTCAGTACCTCGGGCGGAGACTTATCTCATGCCCCGGCGGATGCGCTCAACGTACTTGGAGTAGCGCTGGGCGCCCCGGGAGTCGTGGAAGTCCCGCGCCATCTTCAGCAGCTCCTGCGCCCGGCCCATCGCCTCGCGCAGCCTTCCCTCCGCTATCAGCTCATCCAGCGAGGAGTCGCGCTCGTCCGGCGCCAGGTCAAGGTCTATCGCCGGGGGCGGGGAGCCGGGCCGGTAAGACGCGCCGGGTGGATTCATGGCGCGAGCCTCCCTCATCCGGGATGGCGGATAGGCTAAGAAACGGATGATTACATAAGGAATGATGACGAGGCATCCGCCCACTCCGCAACCGAGAGTGCCGAGCAGACATCCCGTGCCCGCGCCAATACTCCAGCCGGGGCCGTAGTTTATCCACGCGTCTATGGTCATCCA
>CAZKNJ010000023.1:6623-25556 GCA_964554185.1 uncultured Planctomycetales bacterium
CCGCGCCAATACTCCAGCCGGGGCCGTAGTTTATCCACGCGTCTATGGTCATCCAAATGCCGATGCTAGTGATGATTACTATCATTGCAGAGCCTAAGATGAGGGCGATACCCATCAAGTTCTCGTCTCTAAGCCACGGCGAAGGCTCGCTCTGCACAGCTAGCCCTAGCGCCATGGGCGCCAGCACCAGTCCGGTTAGCAGTTTCATGTACCTCCTCCTAGTACTCCCCGCGCTCAATCTTGCGGATGTACTTGCGGCAGATACCGGCCAGCGCCAGGTCGCCGAAGCCCTCGGCGGTCTTCAGCATCTCCTCGGCGGACTTCAGAGCCTCCGCCGCTTTCCCGGTGGACAGCAAACTGTCAAGCTCGGGTATCCGTCCCGTCGCGGCGATGGTGTCAGGATCAGCGCCGCCGTAAACGCTGGGCAGCCCTAGCTTGGCTGCTTCTTTCTGTGGGTCGCCGGAGAAGCGCAGCCCGAAGCGCTGCTTCTGGTCCTCCTCAAGCTGGCGCGCCTCATGACGCTGGATATAAATCCAGTAGACGCCGTACAGCACGACGATGATGGGGAACATGATAACGAAGTAGGTGACGATGTGCGCCAGCACCAGGGCAAAGGCGAATCCGGGGTTGAAGCGGTCAGTGGCGTCCCAGAACATCAAGATGCCGCCGAGGACCGACCCGATGAGCAACACCAGGACAATGAAGCCCGCCCAGTCGGACGCGTTCATGGTGGAGATCGGCCCAATTATGCGGTCAAACATCGCCTGTCCCCGGCGCACCAGAAGCTGCGCCATAATTATTCTACTTTGTTTCTGACAAAGCTGCCACACTCGCCTGAAGGGATTGCCCGCATTCCGCCTGCACGGTATAATCAGCATAAGCGCGGAGGCATCGCCAAGTGGTAAGGCAAGGGTCTGCAAAACCCTTATCCCCGGTTCGATTCCGGGTGCCTCCTTTGCGCGTTTGGGCGGTTAGTTCAGTGGCTAGAACATTTCGTTGACACCGAAAAGGTCAGTGGTTCGATTCCACTACCGCCCAGGTTGAGCAAGCTGTAACGCGGCTTCACCTCAATGAACCGGCTCGCGGCCCGTGGGCTGGACCTGGCGGCGGAACTTCTCGTCGCGGTGCACCTCAATCACACTGGCGGGCGAGAGCCAGTCGTAATCCACGGAGACGTTAAACTTTTCCTCAATCTGTTGGCGCACGGTTGCCAGGTCCATCTTCCAGACCGTCCCGTCGTCAAACAGCACCTTGTCCACCCACGCTGCGTAGTAGAGAGCTGAGACATCGTTGTTGAAGCTCACCATTCCGCCCTTGTCCAGCGATTTGCCCGGCGAAATGATGGCGCCGTGGAATACGGCGAAAGTGTCGCAGTACTCCCAGAAGGCGTTGAAGGCGACAACATTGACCTGCAGAGCGACAATGTCATGGCTGGTGGCGTTGGTGTAGCCCACTTCGTAGTTGTAGCCGGCTTCCCTGATGGGTGCTTCTTCTTTGCCGTAGGCCCATAAGTCAAGGAAGGTCTGCTTGGCTCGGTCGCGGAACCAGGCTTTGTACTTCGAGAGCACCACGCCGGATTGCGGGTGGTTGACCAAGACCACTTGCGCGTAATCCTCGAAGTCCTTGGCAGCGGCCTCAGTGATGAGGCAAGCCTGCACGAATGCAATAGCGAGCAGCAGCAAAACGGTTCTAACGGACATGATCCCCTCCCGGTGTGATTGACTGTGGCAATTATGCCATACTCGCGGTTATTGCGGGCGCTTCGGCTAGAATCAAGCCTTGGGCAACTGGACGCTGGCAACCGTCCTCTTCTGGCTGGCGCTGGCGTGGCTGATGCCATTCCTGTTGAATGAACGCGTGCCCCTTCAACTCCGGCCGGTAGCTGTTAGCTGGCAGCTGCCGTGTACAGCCGGTTCAGCCCGCCGGGCTGCGCCGATTTCACACGGCGCGCCAATAGTGCTAGAATAACCTCCGCCGCGGTTCCCGGACGGGGATCGCAGTTGCCAGGGGGTAGTGGCTGGCTCCGCACCCCGCTCACCGGGGATTGGGGTGGTTTCTCCCTCTGCTCAATGCGTCTCCGGCCGTGCGGCGCCCGTAATCTGTAAACCTATTATTGGGGGAGTTCATGCTGAGAGTCCTTACTGTCTTGGCTCTGTTTGCGATTGTGATGATGGTGTCCTGCAATCAGGCCCCGCCGGAAGATGAGGGCCCGAACACCCTTGGGACCATCAAAGTGGTAGACGATAGCGCCGCTGCGCCGACGGATGCCACTGCTCCGACAGATGAGGCTGCGCCCGCGCCACCTGCAGAGGGCGGCGAAGTGGCGCCTCCGGCCGAGGGTGGAGACGAGACCGCCCCGCCCGCTGAGGGCGGCGGTGACGAAGGTGGAGACAAGGGCGGAGGTGAAGGCGGCGACGAAGCGCCACCCACCGGCTAGCCTCAGAGCATCGCACTGCATTAACCCAAATTGGTAGAAGCAACGGGCGGTTATACCGTCCGGCAGTTAGCGCGCCGTGGGAAACTGCGGCGCGCTGCGCTTAACCGTGCTAGAATCCTGCCGGATTATCTGCCGGCTGCGCCGGTAATGGAGGAAACTGATGCGTCTTGTTTTGCTTACATTGCCTTTGCTGCTGCTCGTCTTGGCGGTTGGCTGCACCCAGCCCGCGGAGGACGAGGATACGGGCAGCCAGAACCTGGGCACGATAAAGGTTGTTGACGAGACGGCCGCTCCGCCCGCTGATGCAACTGCTCCCGCGGAGGGAACTACGGTGGAGGGCGAAGCTGCTCCCGCCGAGGGCGAGACTGCTGCCGGGGACACTGGCGCCGAGGAGGCACCCATGATAGTAACCACGCCTTCGGGGCTGAAGTATGAAGATGTGAAGGTCGGTGACGGCGCCGAGGCCAAGGCCGGCGACATTGTCCGCGTGCACTACACCGGCACGTTGGAAGACGGCACGAAGTTCGACTCGTCGGTTGACCGCGGTGTGCCCTTTGAGTTTCCGCTGGGTGCGGGCAAGGTCATCAAGGGCTGGGACGAAGGCGTGGCCGGAATGAAGGTCGGCGGCAAGCGCAAGCTGACCATCCCCTCCGACCTGGGCTATGGCCCGCACGGTCATCCGCCGGTGATACCTCCGAACGCCACGCTCATCTTTGACGTGGAGCTCCTGGAAATCGTCAAGTAGCACCACCGCGCTTTGCGCCGGAAGCCGCTTCTAACTACAATACTCCCGTGAACCACTTGCGGGCAATGGTGGACGCCGCCTGCGCGCCGGAAGCGCAGGACGGAGATGACGCGCACTACCTGCGCGAAGCCTTCCACCTGGGGCTGCTCGGCGCAGGCTACACCGCGCCTAACCCCACCGTCGGCGCGCTGGTCATCCAGGATGGCAGCGAAGTGGGGCGGGGGGCGCACCGCGTCTGCGGCCAGGAACATGCCGAGGCCGCCGCGCTGTCACGGGCGAAGGATGCCGCGCGCGGCGCCACCATCTATTCCAGCCTGGAGCCCTGCACCCATCACGGCAAGCAGCCGCCCTGCGCCGACGCCATCATCGCCGCCGGTATCGCTCGCGTGGTGTACGGCGGCAACGACCCCGACGAACGCACCTGCTGCCGCGCCAAAGCGGTGCTGAGTGAAGCGGGAGTGGAGGTGGAAGGGCCGCTGATGCCGCGGGCGGCGGTGCGGCTGAACGATGCCTACTGCCACTGGAAAGCCACCGGCGAGCCGTTCGTGGCGCTGAAGCTCGGCATGTCCCTGGACGGGCGCATCGCGCTGGAAAACGGCGAGTCGCAGTGGATTACCGGCAAGGTTGCGCGCGGCTACTCCCATTTCCTGCGGCAGTGCCACGACGCGGTGCTGGTGGGAATGGGCACGGTCAAGGCGGACAACCCGAGCCTTACCGTCCGCCATGCCGCGTTGCGCGAATTCGCCGGTGACGAGGTGGACTACTTCCGCTTCCGCCAGCCGGCGCGGGTGGTGGTGGACCCGGCGTTTGAGCTGGTGCGTAGTTACGCGCCGCCGAAGGGCGAGCTTGCGCGCCCGGTGTTCAGCATCTTCAACCGCCCGGAGGAGGGCGAATGCCGCCGCGAGGTTCCCTGGCTCGTGTTCGCCGGGGTGGCGGGGAAGGCGCCAGCCGGAAACGTCCTCCCGCCGGGAGTAGAGATACTGGAGATTCCCTGCAACGAGCGGCGGCTGGACTTTGGCGAGCTCTGGCGCCGGCTGGGCGAACTGCATATCCACTCCGTGCTGGTTGAGGGCGGCACCCGCGTGGCCCAGGAGCTGATAACTCAGCGCGCTTTCACCCGCTTTGATGCGGTAGTGGCGCCCACGCTGCTGGGCGCGGACAGCCGCGCCTACAGCCCACGTCTGCACCTGCGCAGGCTGGAGGATGCGCTCAAGCTCAGCGACACGCTTTCCTTCCCACTGGGACGCGATACGCTGGTTTCCGGCTACACGACCGACTTCATTGACCGCGTGCTGCAGGGGATGGCGGGCCGGTGAAGCGCGTTGCCGCCTTTTCGCTCGCCGGTGCCCTGCTCCTGGCGCTGACCGCCGCCAGCATCATTTCTCTCGTTACTCTCATCAACCGTACACCCAGCCCATCTGCTCAGAGCGCGGCGGGAGGAATTCTGCTGGTGCCGCTGGCTGCGCCGGAAGGGCTGGGCGAGGCGCCGGAGGACTTGCTGCTCGCGGCGCTGGCCACCGATCTGACGCAGACCTTCGCAGCCGAGGTTGAGCTGGGCGCGGCGCTGCCGCTCAGCAACCTTGCGCGTGCCAAGGGTGGGGAGGGGATTCGCGCGGATGCCGCGCTGGACGAGCTGGCGCATGCTTACCACCGCAGCGGCCACCTGCTGCTCATCGGTGTTACGGGCGCAGAGCTATCCGAGCGCGGCGAAGATATCTTCGGCTACTCCCAGCACGGCGGTAACGCCTGCATCGTCAGCATCGCAAAACTCGCCGCCGGGGCGTCGCCGGAGCAGGTGCGGACGCGCCTGTTGAAAGCAGCGCTGCACCAGGCCGGCCACACTTTCGGTCTTCCGCACTCGACCGACCCGCAGAGCGTGATGTATGACGCGAAGGATGCCGCGGCGCTGGATGCGACGCGCGCGAGTTATAGCGAAGATGAGCTGGAAGCGCTGCGGCGCCATCCCCGGCTGGAAGGCCGATTAAAGCAAGGTTAAGCGGAAAGCCGGTTGGGACGCCGAAGCGTCCTTCCCCGGCTTTCGATATGTAACTTACCGGTTACGGGTCTCGGGTTATGCGCCGACTTGCTGCTTGATCCACTCGGTTGAAACCGACTTCGGGCGGGTGATAGACGTTCCCAGCGCGCGGTTGAGGACGAGCTGGCTCAGCATGCCCATCGCCCGGCTGACGCTGAAGAGCACCGTGTAGTACGGGAACTCGGTCAGCCCGTAGTGGTAGAGCAGCGCGCCGGATCCGGCGTCAACATTCGGCCACACGTTCTTGGCCTTGCCGTGCTCGGTGAGCACCTTCGGAGCGACCTGGAACAGCAGGTCCACCGTCTTGAAGGTGTCGTCGTCGGCGCAGTATTTCTTGCCGAACTGGTTGAACGCAGTAAAGCGCGGGTCCACCACGCGCAGCACCGCATGCCCGTAGCCCGGAACGACCTGCCCGGCGTTCAGCAGCTCCCAGCACATATCGGTGAGTTGCTTCTCGGTGGGTACGCCGCCGAAGCGTTCGATGACCTTGATGATGAAGCCCAAGCACTCCTGGTTCGCCAGGCCGTGCAGCGGGCCCGCCAAGCCGTTGAGGCCGGCGCTCACCGAGTAGTAAGGGTCGGAAAGCGCGCTGCCCACGGTGTGGCAGGTGTTGGCGCTGACGTTGCCGCCCTCGTGGTCGCTGTGCAGCACGAGGTACAGCCGCATCATGTCGTAGCAGTCCTCGGTCTCTTTCAGGCCGAGCATGTGCACGTAGTTCGCCGCCCAGTCCAGCTTCATATCGGGCTTAATCAGGTCGCCCTTCTGGTAGCGGATGCGGTACACGCCGGCGGCGATGCTGGGAATCATCGCGGTAATCTGCAGCGCGTCCTCCAGCGCCGCATCCCAGTACTCCGTCTTCGCCATCTCGCTGTAGCGGCGGGCGAACTCGGACTCGTGCTGCAGGGCGAGAATGCCCGTATCCAGCATCGTCATCGGGTGACTGTCGGCCGGCATCGCTTTCAGCACGTCCCACACGTATGCAGGGACGTCGTAGCGCTTGCGCAGGTCGTCCTGCAGCGACTTCAGCTCCTCGGCGGAGGGCAGTTCGCCGGTGAGCAGCAGCCAGAAGATCTCCTCCGGCAGCTTGTCCGTAAGCTCCAGGATGGGAATGCCCCGGATGATGAGCCCCTTGTCGGGCTCCACCACCGAGGTGTCGCAGATCATACCTTTCACGCCGCGCATGCCGCCATAGGCCTGCGCCACGGTTACTTCAGAGATGACCTTGTCGCCATGCTCCTTACCCAGGTTGCGGATTTCTTCGCGCAGCCCGGGAATCTGGTCCGCCAGTTTCTTCTTGAGTAGTGACATCATTAACCTCCACGACTGTACCGGTTGGTTATCAGTGTTGTGATTTGTTTCACGAGACGAATGGAGAGGCCCCACCTCCCGTACTATCCGCCGATTATAGGTGGCATCCTGGCTGTAGTCAATACGCCTGGCAGGTATTCGCTGGCGTTTTCGCTTTCATTTCAGATTCGCTCCAAAGCGCCGCCGAGAGCTTGTGAAACGGTATGAGTTACCTATTGCGGAGGATCCAACTGGCTACGGATACACCCAGGTGAACATGCAGGGCTTGAACGTGTTGATGCGCAGGCGCAGGTGCTCCTGGTCGATCTGCTTGATGTCCATCACGTGCAAGCGGCCATCTTCGTCAATCTGGTAGGGGATGGCCAGGTCGCTGAACAGCGATGCGTCCAGCGGAACTTCCAACGTCACCGGTTCCTCAAACTCGTGGGCGCGCTTGGCTCCCAGAAACAGCACGATTCCGGAGCCGGTGCCCGCGCGGATTTTCACGCTACCGCTGGAATAGCCGAGGCTTATCTCGTCTTCCTCCTCGAGTGCGCCAGACGGCACCACCGCCTTCAGCCCGTCCGCCGGAGTGCAAGTTCCTTCTACACTGAGAGTGCCCCCGTCGGGGCCCATGGTTGCGCGGGCGCAGACTACCTCGGACTTGAGGTTGGCGTCATCGGTTGCACTAGGTGGGGTCATCTTCCTCTCACCGCCTTCGGTTTGCGCCGGACGCTTCACCTGCGCTGCATACGCATACGCAGCCGCAGCTACTACAAGCAAGAGCAGCAGCCACCACCATCGGGGAGCTACCCGAAAGTGGTGGCTACTGCTCATTTTTCCGTCTTACGTGAAACTGCGTTCACGAGTCAATCTGCAATCCCTCCTACTTCGCTCGCAGCGAAGGCGGAGGCACCGGCACGGTGATGTGCGGGATGCCGTCAATCCCCATACGGACGCTTGGCTGCCAGCCCCCTAACGCGCTCGGTGTATGCTCCACCGGAGTGACCGTTGCGATATCGGCCCAGTCGGCGCCGCTGTTCTCGGGCTGGTTGTTGCCCGGGCTGCTGGTACCCAGATAACCAGAGTAATGGTACTGCACCTGGTAGGGAGTATCCTCATAGAGCAGGATGCTCACCTGGTAATTGGTGCCGCCATTGCCGTGGTCGGAGTAGTAGTGGAGCCGTACGCGGTAGTCTTCGCCCCAGCGCACGGTGTTGCCGTAAGTGAGCGTCCAGTGCTCGGGGCCGTATCCGTTGGTATCGTCCACGTCCAGCCAGCCGCCGTCCGCGGTGTATTTGTGGAAGTAGGACGAGTAGTCGCCAGTCGGGTCAATCACATAGGTATCCACGTCGGTGTCGTTCTTGTCCCAGGTCACCGTCACCAGTATCGCCGCCTCGTCAAAGACTCCTTCCAGCGTGAAGAGTTCGGTGTCCATATTGTTGGGCACGTCGATCCAGTGATTACCGGCGTCATGGCCTTTGGTGTCGAAGAAGATGAAGTTGGTGCCGCGCTCAATGGGAATCGTCACGCTGAAGGCTCCACTCTCGGGGACATCCACGGTGTAGCTGCCTCCTCCGGCCCAGACCTTCAGTTTCTCAACCAGCACTTCACCGCTTTCAATGGTGCCGCTCAGCGTAGTGCTCCGCGCCGTGATTTCGCTTTCATCGGCGGGATAGATATCTTTGATCGTGGCCTCATTGCTGCCGCTGAATTGATTGTCGGCATCGTTCAAGATGTTCGTGTAGGACTCGGTGAGGTGCAGTGAACCGTCCCCGTTGTAGATGATGCCGTTGTAGCCGGAATAAGGGCTGAAGGCCTTGGTGTCCATGCTGTAAACCGCGGTGCTGGTCTGCCCCGGATGGTTGGGGTCGTACATGGAAACGTCACCCCGGTTATACGCGTAGGCCAGCACTGAATGAGCGCCTGCGCCCGCGCCGGTGTGGTACAGGTATATGAGCACCGGACTGGTGGTGTTGAGGATGGCGTTGCGGATGATCACGTAATTCTGCTCGTTGGTCAGGGTGGTCTCGTTCGCGATTTCCGGCCAGTACACGTTCCACTTCTGGGCGATGGAGATGAAGGTGCGGGTGGCGATGATATCCTGTCCGGTAAGCCCGCCCACGTTATACATGAAGCGGGGGAACAAGATCCCGCTCGCGAGGTGATGCTCCCAGTACCAGAGCGAGAAGGAGGTCATGCCGAAGCACTCTCCCCCGCGGTTGTAGCTGGAGCCGTTATTCACCACCTGCATTCCGTCTTTTCCCGGGCGGTAAGCCGTGGCATAGGCGGTTTCATCCGGGGTTAACCCCAGGATGTCCATAATCCAGGTGAATAGCGAGGCGTGGAAGGTCTGGAACGTCGCGGTGCCAGCGCCGGCGTCGGCGGCGACTAGCTGCATGACGTGCAGGCCGCCTTCGGGATCGACCCAATAAGGCACCGGAATGGCCGTATCGTCGGTGTAAGGTATGGTAACCGAGACTGCCTGGTCGAAGTCAGTGATGTCTCCCGTGTTCAGCACGATGATGACCCCTCCGGCATCGCCCCACTCCGGGGTGACGTTTCCATCGTTCGTGCCCAGTTCGACCAGTACATCTTCGAACAACGCTCCCGGCGGGAATTCGACGCTAACTCCTTCAAGGTCGGTTCCCGGAAGGCCGGTGATGGTGCCGCCGGCCGGGCCAATCGTCTGCGAGGTGTCAATAGTGTCGGTTCCCACGGTGACGTCAGCGCCGCCGCCGGTAACGGCCACCGATGACGCGTTGCTGGCAAGGCCTTGAGTGTTCGTGCTGTCAACGGGAACCACATGCACCCATTGGCCGGGGGACAGCGGTAGGGCGAAACTGCATTGCAGCCGTCCCGTCGCCGAGGCCGAGGGGAGTGTGGCGGTGTCCTCCGGCGTGAACGGCCCCTCCTCGCTGGAGCTGCTTTCAATGACAAAGCCCGTGCACTGGGCGCCGAAGTGCTGGGCGATGGGGGTTATATCGCTGATGCCGATTGTGCCGTTACCGTCGCCGTCAACCACGGCGAGCAAAGACAGGTCGCCGGTGGACACTTCTTCGCCGAAGTGCATGGCAATCGGTGTGATGTCGGATATACCCACGGTGCCGTTCTGGTCGTAGTCGCCGATGTTGCGGTAGTGCCAGAGGACATCGGCGGTGCCGTCGCCGTTGTCAAACGCCACGAGGTCGTTCACCCGGTTGCCCTCGCCCGAAGGAGGCGCTGAAGCAGCCTTGGCGCTCTGGAACGACTCGAGCTGGGCTGCCAGCTCGTCTTTGAGTTGCTGGAATACCGCGGCGTCAACGCCGTTGGGCGTCGGCATCGCTTCAAGTTCAGCCAGAACCGTGTTCCCGTTGGTCGCGCTTGGAGCCACGAGTGAAGGCGTGACTGTCGACTTGTGCTTCCCGCCGCACGACAGCAGCGAGAATGCCACAACAGCTACCAGAAGGAAGCTGATTGGTCTCATTTTCGTTAATACCCTCCTTAGAAGTCTGCGTACCCGTAATTATACCTCTACGGCGTGCCTTTAACTCAGGATTTCGAGGCTCGTGAGTACTTGCCGCGAACGAATGGCTCAGAGTTTCCGCTCGGGTTCAGCCCCGCCTAGTCCCGGACACGCCGGGATGGCCTCACGGTCAGTCGCCGGCGCGCAGCAACTCCTCGGTTTGATGGAAGAACGTAAGGTCGCCGACCACGCTGCTCAGGTTGAACAGCGTGAAGTCCACGTCTCCCACGCCGCGTATCTCGTAGTCGGCGGTCTGGCACGGCGCAATCGGGTCCCAGGTGCCGCCGATGACGAACTGGATATGCGCCCAGGGGACGATTTTCCCCCAGAACGCGCTGAGCTTTACGCGTGGGAAGGCCACTCCAAAGTTCACGCCCAGCGCCGACGAGCCGCCGGTCTCCGTTACCTCGTCGTCGAAGGAATGCGAGCCCAACGCGCCCGTGTTGTGGACACTCACACCGTCGTAGTTGAAGCCCAGGTCGCTGTCGTAGCTGAAGCTGACCGTCACCCGCGAGGAGCCGTCTATCGGCGGCACTATCACTTCCACCAGGAACTTGGCTTCAATGGTGAGCACCACCGGCACCGGGCCGACGGCGAAGGGGATGATGAGCAGCGGCGCCGGCAGGTCCACCAGCGTCATCGTGTCCTGGACCGTGCCCGCCGCGATGAGCGAGATGCTGCCCTGTCCCTTCATCTTCTCGTAATTGTGGTTGAAGCTCTTGAGCTGCTTGCCTTCAAGCTCTATCAGATCGTCCACGCGGAAGCGCTCCAGATTGCCCTCCAGCACCATTTTCACGCCCAGCCCGCCGCCGATATCCTTGCTGATGGTGAATTCCATGGCGGCGTAGGCGTCGCGCAGCTCAACCTTGATGGCGTAGGTGTAGTCGCCCCAGGGGAACTCGTATTCAATGACCCCGTCGCCATCGGCGAACACTTGCTTGCCATCAATGATCATTGAGGGAATCTTGTCCGGTGTGAAGTTCACGCCGTAGTCCCAAGCGATGGTGCCGTCCTCAATGGCGTCGGTCAGATAAGCGTTCTCGCCCTGAATTATCAGGTCATCGCCCACCGTCTCGGCGTCCACCACGGTCTCCAGCGCAATGCCGTGCAGCAGCATGATGCGGCCGGGCGAAAGGTCCAGACCCGCCGCCACCACGCCCTGGGCGTCAAAGGTGTAGGTGTGTGTTTCGGTATCCGCGTCTCTCAGCAGGCCGAGATGCCCTTCATCTATGTAAGTGGTCTCGCTGGTGTAAGTGACATCGTAGGTGAAGTCGTCAAACCACTCAATCACCTCTTCGGGGTCGCTGGGCTGGCCTTCGCCGCCCGCGCCGTCCAGCGGCACGACCTGCACCCACTCGCCCACGGTCAGCGCGAGCGTGCGCCGGAACTCCAGGCGGCCCTCGCCAGTGCCTTCGCCCACGTCAATCGTGTCCACCTCGGCAAAGCTGCCGTTCTCCGTGGCGCTGGTGCGGATAGAATAGCCAGCGCACTGCGTGCCGAAATGCACTGCAATCGGAGTGACATCGCTGATGCCGATGGAGTCGTTGCCGTCGCCGTTCACCACCGACAGCAGCGAGAGGTCGCCCGGCGGCACCTCAGTGCCGAAGTTCTGAGCGATCGGTGTGATGTCGGAGATGCTCACGGCGCCGTTCTGATCGTAGTCGCCGGTGTTGCGGTAGTGCCACACCACCTCAAAGGTGCCGTCGCCGTTGTCCAGAGCCACTAGGTCGGTGACGCGGTTGCTCTCGCCCATGGGCGGGGCGGAAACAAGGCGCGCATTGTTGGTGGCGCGCAGCTGCGCCGCCAGCTCGTTCTTGAGCTGCGCGAACAGCTCCGCATCCACGCCCTCGGGCGCTTGCGCGGCATCCAGCTCCGCCAGCACCTGGCTGGCATCCATGCTTGTAGCTGGAAAGAGAGAGCCCGCAGTGGGCTTGGCATCCCCGCCTCCGCAGGCGGCAACGGACGCAAGGAGTGTGGCTATCAGGATTGCGGTGATGAGCGGTCTTGCTCTTTGCAGCATAGATTCCTCTCCCGGAAGGTGTTCTCTCATTATACAACGCTCCACTCCCACACGGAAACCGCACAGGATGCTGTGTTAGAATACCGCTCACCTGCGTGCAGGAGCGACCAATGGATGACCAACGCGCGAAGCGCTTCTACTTAACGACGCCGATTTACTACGTGAACGCGCGCCCGCATTTGGGCACCGCGTACACCACCATCATCGCCGACATCATTGCGCGTTTCATGCGGATGCAGGGATACGAGGTGCTGCTGGTCACCGGCAGCGACGAAAACAGCCAGAAAATCGTGGAGGCGGCGCAGGCCGCGGGCAAAGACCCGCTGGCGTTCTGCGACGAAATGGCGCAGCTTTACTACGAAGCCTGGCGCGAGCTGGGTATCAGCCTCTACGAGTACGTGCGCACTACCGAGGAGCGCCACCGCCGGCTGGTGCAGCATTTCTTTTCGCGCTTGCACGAGAAGGATGATATCTACCAGGGCTCGTATTCGGGCCACTACTGCACGCCCTGCGAGACCTTTTACACCGACAAGGAGCTGCTGGAGGGCGGGCTTTGCCCCAAGTGCGAACGCCCGACCCATGAAGTCGCGGAGGAGGCCTACTTTTTCCGGCTGAGCAACTACCAGGAGTATCTGGAGAACGAGCTCAGCACCACCGACTTCGTCATCCCCGAGTTCAGGCGCAACGAGATGCTCTCGCGGGTGCGTGAAGGGCTCCAAGATGTTTGCATCAGCCGCTCCAGCCTCAAGTGGGGCATCCCGCTGCCGTGGGACGAGGGGCACGTGTTCTACGTCTGGGTGGACGCGCTGCTGGCCTACCTCACCGGCAGCGGCTACGACTTCACCCAACCGGAAAAGCCATGCTCCTGGCCGGCGCAGCTCAACCTGATGGCCAAGGACATCCCGTGGTTCCACGCGGTCATCTTCCCCGCCATGCTCAAGTCCTACGGGCTGCCGCGGGTGGAGCAGATGCTGGTGCACGGCTACTGGCTCTACGGCACCGGAAAGATGAGCAAGAGCCGCGGCCAGACCATCACCCCGCGCGAGGTTATTGACCTGGTGGGCGCCGACGGCCTGCGCTACTTCTTCGCCCGCGAGGTGCCGCTGGGGCTGGACGGCAACATCTCGCTGGAGGCTATCGTCAACCGCTACAACTACGACCTGGGCAACGACCTGGGCAATTTGCTCAACCGCGTGCTGACGATGACCAACAAGTATTTCGGCGGGGTGGTGCCGGAAGTCGCGGAGTACCGCGGCAGCGACCTGGAATTGCGCGAAGCGGTGCAGGCGTCGCTGCGCGAAGCGGTCAAGCTCTACGGGCGCGGCGAGGGCTACCAGCTCAGCCGCGCGCTGGAGGAAGTCTTCGCGGCCGTGCGCCGCTGCAACCAGTTCGTTGACGCGCGCAAGCCCTGGGTGCTGGGCAAGCAGCCGGAGAAGCGCGACGAGTTCGCGGGCGCATTCTGCGTGCTGCTGGACGCCGTGCGCGCGTTCGCCATCGTGCTCGCGCCGGTGATACCGCACGCGGCGCAGGCCATCTGGGAGCAGATCGGCCTCAGCGGCAAGGTGGAGGACTGCGCGATGGAAGACGCTTTCAGCGAATATCCGCGCGGCGGACGCATCGGCGAAGCGCAGCCTATCTTCCCGCGGGTGGAACTGGCAGCGCCCGAAGAACCGCCTGTGGCGGATGAACCAAAGGAAAAGGAGGCGGAAATGCCGGAGAACGTAATAGAGTTCAACGACTTCATGAAGGTGGAAATCATCGCGGCGAAGGTCCTGAGCGCCGAGCGGGTGGAGGGCGCGGACAAGCTCATCAAGATGAAGGTGGACGACGGCGCGGGCGGCCGCTGGATGGTCGCCGGCATCGCGCCGTGGTATCAGCCGGAAGCGCTGGTGGGCATGTGCCTCCCCATCGTGGCGAACCTGCGGCCGGCCAAGATTCGCGGCGAGCTGTCCGAGGGGATGCTGCTGGCGGCGCAGGACGACGCGGGTAACCTCGCGCTGGTGCTGCTGGATAAGGACATCGCTCCCGGCTCCCGCGTGAAGTAGCTTTCTTCTGTGGGGCGCGCACCTGCCTTCGGCTCTGAGGCTCAGGCTCGAAGAGTGGCGCGCCGCCGGCCCGCTAACCAGGGACTCCCTCGGCGGGGCACAGGTCCCCGCCCTACAATGCGCAGCCGCAAGGCCCGAAGGAGGAGAAGAGGATGAGGTTACTAGCAGTCTGGATTACCGCGTTACTGACGGCGACAGGCCTCGCCGCCTGCTCCGCTCCAGGCGCGCAATCTGAAGGCGCCGCCAAGCTGGCGCAGGACTTCGCCCGCGCTGGCATAGTTCCGGGGGAGCCTTTGCCATCCAGCTTGCAGCTCACCGAGGCGCCAGGTCTAGGATTAGGTAGCCCCGATGAGAGAGCGTATGCGTGTGCAAACGGCAACTTCCAGGTGGACGCCCAGGGGAACTTGAAAGTCGCGGTGCTGTCCTATCCTGAAGCTTTTCCAGCCAGGCCAGGATTGTCCATTGTCCAGGTAGAAACCAGCACGGGCGAGACAATCTGGAGCCTATCTGAGGAAGCGGTGACTGAGCATTACGGAGAGCCAAGCTTGGAATACGTGGAAGATACGAATCCTCCGCCGGTGAAGACCTATATGTATTACTTCCGCAAGGACCGAAACACCTATGTCGGCATTGCTCTGGGGTTCCCTAAAGCGGGCGGGAAGCTGTTCAGCATCATGGTTATGGCACTCACCAAGGAAGAAGCGCGCGAGAGCGAGATGTTGGACGGCAAGCACAAGCTGTACGCCTGGCCCAAAGGGATATGAGCCAGGCGGCCGAATCTCCTCTTGCTGGCCTTTGAGAGCCGGGCTGGTCAGCCCGGCGTACCCGCCCCGGAAGCCGCCCAACTTGCGCCGAGGCGGCTTCTTGCCGTATTATGAAGGTTCAAGGTGGTACACGGTCTATTCGGAGACGTCCTTCCGCCGAAACGGGGTGCGCGCAAGCCGGCCCCGCGGAAGGCTCGTCTTTTCACCGAGGAGAAACAAATGGCAAGCGATTTCTACCGTGAGGACCTGCAGGCCAAGATAAAGGTCGTGGGCGTGGGCGGCGGCGGCTGCAACGCGCTGGACCGCATGATTTCGGTTGGCCTGGGCGGCGTGGACTTTGTGGCGGTCAACACCGACGTACAGGCGCTGGACCGCTCCGGTGCGGGGCACAAGCTGCAGATCGGCGCCAAGCTGACGCGCGGCCTGGGCAGCGGCAGCGACCCGGAGATCGGCCGCAAGGCTGCCGAGGAGAGCCGCCAGGACATCGGCGAGCTGCTGCACGGCGCCGACCTGGTGTTCATCACCGGCGGCATGGGCGGCGGCACCGGCACGGGCGCCTGCCCGCTCATCGCCAACGTGGCCAAGGAAGAGGGCACCCTCACGGTGGGCATCGTCACCCGCCCGTTCTCCTTTGAAGGCCGGAGGCGCACCCGCGTGGCCGCCGAAGGCATTGAGAACCTGCGCAAGAACGTGGACTCGCTCATCATCATTCCCAACGACAAGCTGCTGGACCTCGCGACCTCCACCACCGCGTTGCAGGAAGCGTTCCTGATGGCGGACGAGATACTGCGCCAGGGCGTCACCGGCATCTCCGAGCTCATCCTCAAGCCGGGGCTGGTGAACATGGACTTCGCGGATGTGGAAATGGTGATGAAGGACTCCGGCACCGCGCTCATCGGCCTGGGCAGCGCCAGCGGCGAGAACCGCTCCCGCGTGGCGGTGGAGCAGGCGATACTCAGCCCGCTGCTGGAAAGCAGCATTGACGGCGCCACCGGCGTGCTCATCAACTTCACCGGCGGCCGCGACCTGACGCTGCGCGAGGTCAACGAGGCCGCGAGCCTGGTGTCCGAGCGGGTGGACCAGGACGCCAACATCATCTTCGGCGCGATCATCGACCCCGAGCAGCGCGACGAGGTGCACGTGATGGTGCTGGCCACCGGCTTTGCCGCCGAGGCCAAGCTGCACACGGCGGTGCGCCGCGAGAAGGGCCGCAACCATCAGCGCGCAGACTACTCGCTGCCTCGGGAAGAGCCCGTCCGCGTGCCCGAGCCGGCGGAGCACAACAGCAATACGATTGAAGAAGACCTGGATGTGCCCACCTTCCTGCGCAAGCTGAAGAAGTGAGCGAGGCCTATCCCGGCGAACGACCGATAACGCTGGCCGCGCCGCCGCCGAAGGATGCGCGGCTCAAGCTAGCGCTCATCTACCCCGACACCTACCACATGGGCATGAGCAACCTCGGCCTGCACGCGCTGTACGGCCTGTTGGCCGAGCGCACGCCCTATGTGCCGCAGCTGCTGTTTTACCAGCAGGATTTGGGCCTTTACCGCCACCGCAGTGTGGCGGGCAAAGGGCGGGGGATAGACCTGCGCGACTTTGACGTCATCGCGTTCACCATCCCGTTTGAGCTGCTGTACGTGAACGTGGTGCGCATCCTGCGCGAGCAGGGCGTCGGCCTGACGCCGGATGAACGTGCGGGTGCGCCGCTGGTCATCGCCGGCGGCTACTCGCCCACGGGCAACCCGATGCCGCTGGCGGAGGTGCTGGATGTGGCGTTCATCGGCGAGGCGGAGGAGGCCTTCCCGCCGTTCCTGGACGAAGTGCTGGCGAACCTCGCGGAGCTGAAATCCCCCCGCGGGCAGGAGGTGCGCGCGGAGCTGCTGAAGCACTGGCACGGCCGCCCCGGCTTCTATTGCCCCAACATCAATGTGGACAAGCCGGTGAAGCGCCACTACGTCGCCGACGCCAGCGAGCACGTCGCGGTGAGCCGTTTCGTCACGCCCGATACCGCGTTCGCCAACCGGCTGCTGGTGCAGTCGGCGCGGGGATGTGCAGCGCGCTGCGACTTCTGCCTGGCGGGCTGCACCACCCATCCGCTGCGGCTGGTGGACGCGGACACGCTGCTGCAAACGGCGCGATTAGCGCGGGGCGTGACCAAACGCATCGGCTTCATCGCCGAATCCCCCGGCGACCATCCGGCCATCGCCGAAGTCACCGCCGCGCTGGTGGACGAGGGCTGCGACCTGTCGTTCTCGTCGCTGCGGCTGAGCAGCATCAACGACGAGATGCTCGCGAGCCTGCTCGCGTGCGGCCAGCAGACGGTGACCATCGCGCCGGAAGTGCTGGATGAAAACTACCGCCGCCGCCTTCACAAGCCCTATCCGCCCAACGCCGGCATCCTCCGGCGCTCCACCGAGTTGCTCGCTGCCGGCATCAAGCGCATCAAGTACTACTTCATGCTCGGCTTTGAGTTTGAGGACGAGGGCTACCTCGCGCGGCTGGCGCGCTGGCTGGAAGTGCTGGACGCGGAGGCGCGCAAGGTGCGCCCGAAGGGCGAGCCGCCGGTGAGCTTCAGCTTCAGCTTCTTCGTGCCCAAGGCGCATACGCCGCTGGAGCTGCACCCGATGCCGCCGGTGGCGGAGCTGGTCGCGCGGCGCAAAGCGCTTAAAAAGAACTACCGCGGTCGCGCGCCGCTCAAGTTTGAAAGCGCCGAGTGGAGCCTGGTGCAGGAACGCCTGTCGCGCGGCGGCCGCGGCACGCTCCCGCTGCTGCTGCACCTCGCGTCGCAACGCCTCACCACGCCCGTGGTCAGGGACGCCATCGCCCGCTTCTCCCTCGAATCTTCCGCCGCCCATCCCGTGCGCCATTGGGATGGGTTCGAGATGTGAGGGTGCTACAATCGCGGGTGATGGACGCGTTTGACTCCACTGACATAGCCCGCAAGGCGGCAGCGGTGCGGCGCAATGCCGCGCCGGTGCTGGAGGCCATCGCCAAGGCGGCACAGCCGGTGCGCATCGTGGCAATCACCAAGTACGTGGACGCGGGCTGGTGCTGCGCGGCGGTGGACGCCGGGCTCACCGAGCTGGGCGAAAACCGCATCCTGGAGGGGATGGAGAAGTTCGACGCCGTGCGCGCCACCGGGCGCAGCTTCACCGCGCACCTGGTCGGCCCCATCCAGAGCAACAAGGCGCGCAAGGTGCCCGAGGGCTACGGCTTCGTGCAGGCGCTGGACCGCGTGAAGATTGCGCAGATACTGGACGCGCGCGCGGGGGAGATGGGGCTAAGCCTGCCGGTGCTGATTGAGGTTAACATTGACGAGGAGCCGCAGAAGGCGGGCGTCGCGCCGGGCGAGGTGGGCGCCTTCGCCGCGCAGGTGGCGGCGGAGTTTCCGCATCTGGCGCTGCGCGGGCTGATGTGCATCCCCGAATGGCCGGCGGGCGAGCCCGATGCGGAGTACGAGCGCGGCGCGCGCGCGAGCTTCCAGCGGATGAAACGCCTGTTTGACGAACTTCGGCCGCAACTGGGCGCCGAGTTCGACACGCTTTCCATGGGCATGAGCGCCGACTACCGGTGGGCGATAGAGGAGGGCGCGACGATGGTGCGGGTGGGGCGGATGTTGTGGGAGGAGTGAAGCAGCACGATGCGGGGTAGGCCGGGCTGACAGCCCGGCTCTAGGTCAAAGCTGCACCAAGATGAGGCTATAGTTCGTCCTATCATCAACTACTATCCGCCCCGAAGGCTGGTCGGCCAGTATGCGAATAGTGTTCTCGTCGCCAATCGTGATATCGTCGAGTAGCTCGAGGTCTGTAGCCCGCAACTCCAAGAGGTGGCAGCTATGCTCCTCGTCACGCTGGAGAGTATATATACTGCCTCCGTAAGCGTCGAGCTCCGTAATCACGCGGCCATTCAGCGTTGTGCTCATTACACTGCCGGTCGTAGGGTCCATCCTTGCTACGCGCTGAATATGCTGGTTCTGAGGCGGAATACACATACTGAAGTATATGTACCCCTGGTGGAAGAGCGGTAGGCTGACCCAGCCTGGAGATTCGAACTGCCCTATCGCTGCAGCTTGCCGCGTGAGCGGATTGATGGCGA
>CAZKNJ010000024.1:0-24305 GCA_964554185.1 uncultured Planctomycetales bacterium
CTCCCGCGTCAGGATTCACCATCATTATACCCTGAAGTGCCAGCCCTCGCCACCGCGGCGGCGTTACCCGCCCGCATACCCGATGCGGTCTATCATACCGCAGCCGATGACCAGCTCGCGGTCGTAGAACACGCACCACTGCCCCGGCGAGATGAACTCCTGGGGCGAGGCGAACCGCACGCGCAGCGTGTCCTCCGCCAGCTCCTCCAGCACCGCGCGCTTCTCCTGCTGGCGGTAACGCGTGCGCACCATTACCTCGCGGTTGCCCTTGGTGTAGCCCTCCGCCAGGATGTTCACCTTCGTAAGCGCGATGTCGGCAATCGGGCGGCTGCCGGCCTCTCCGGCCACGACCCGCGCGTTTTCCGGCTCAATATCCACCACGTACAGCGGCGGGCCGCCGCCCACGCCCAGACCTTTGCGCTGCCCGCGGGTGAAGCGCTCAATGCCCGCGTGCTCGCCCAGCTTCTCCCCATTCAGCCCCACGATTTCGCCGCGCTTCATCGGCTCACCCGCCAGCGCTCTCACCCAGTATTCCACGCCCCGCTCCGCCGTGAGGAAACAGGCGTCCTGGCTCTCCTCGGCTTCCACCGTGGGAAAGCCCGCCTCCGCCGCGAGCTTGCGCGCTTCCACCTTGGTAATCTCGCCGCAGGGGAACATCACCCGCTCCATCTGCCCGCGCGTAATCACCGCCACGAAGTAGGACTGGTCCTTCTCGCGGTCCACCCCGCGCATCAGCTGCAGCAGGTTTCCCATCCGTTTACGCCCGTCGTGCAACGTGTCCCCCACCCGCTTGTCCACCGGCGCGAAGGTCTCGCGCGGCCGCAGGTCAATGCGGGCATAATGGCCGGTCGCCAGAAACCCGCAGCCCAGCCAGTCCGCCACCTTGAGGAAGCGGTCAAACTTGATGAAGCGGTTGCAGTCCACGCAGGGATTGGGCGTGCGGCCGGCGCGGTATTCGTCCACAAACGCCTGGATGACCCGGTCACGGAACTCCGCTTCCAGGTTCACCGTCACATGTTCCGCGCCGAGTGCCTCGCACACCCGGCGCGCCCGGTAAGTGGCGTCCAGCGAGCAGCACCGGCTGCCCTCATCGCCGTCCAGCAGCCGGGCGGTAAAGCCGACAACTTCAAAGCCCTGCCGGGCGAGCAACAGCGCCGCGACGCTGCTGTCCACGCCGCCGCTCATCGCCACCGCCACCCGGTTGTCCGCCGCTTCCGCCAACTCCTCAATACTACCACCGCCTGTCCGGCTTCTGTGGTATATTTCCGCTGCTATGAAAACGGTAATCGGATTAGCCATACTTGCTGTAATACTGCTGCTGGCCTCCTGCACGCAGCCGCCCAAGCAGAGCAGCCAGCCCGATGCGGCGGCAACCGCGGAGGCCTCCAAGGCCCCGGCCCCGGCGGTCGACTCCAAACCCCGGCTCATTGAGACCGGCAAGTTCGGCGAGGACGACCGGTACGTCGTCGCCTATAAGGGCAATGAGTTCCATATCATCGCCGGAGAGAGCGGCCTGCTGGCGGTCAAAGTGCCGGCGCCGGATGACACTACGGACTGGGATTCTCTGTGGATTACCTTCAGCCCCACGCAGACCCGGCCGCGCACGCATGAAGAGCAGGGGCTGACGGAGCCCGGCGCCTCCCTGCCCTACGTGCCGGAGGACATCGCCCCCCTGGTGACCGCTGCCCGCGAGATGGCCGCTTTGGTTGCGCCCGGCGAACCGGTTCTCGGCGGCAAGAAGCTGCCCGGCAGGCCCCGCATTCGGCTGGCCGGAGTCCGGCTATCAGCCTCCGCGGCCAACGAGCTTGCACTGCTCGCGCGCAGTGAGCGGCTGTCGGTAACGGAAAACCTGCCGTTGGACGAAGAGAGCATTCCCGCAGACATCAAAGAAGCCAGCGCAGTGCGGCTCGACCGGATGAGCCAGAAGGCCGGCTTCACCCCCGCCGGCGGCTATTACACCTTCACCATGGCCTTCCGCAGCGATTCTGTATATTATCTCGCCCTCCTCCCCGCAGAAGGCCAGCCCATCGTGCTTACGCAGTTCCACATCCACGCAGTTGACGAGCGGGAGTCCCTGTACCAGTTCAAGGGCGGCAAGTTCACGGCCACGTATTTCACCGGCGACGCTAGCCTGAAGGGTGACATCATCACTGAAATGCAGCGCCGCTTCTACGCCCACACGCTGAGGTTCCTTGATGAGGGGATTATCTCACCGCAGGAGCCGCTGGCCAAGGCGTTTGAGGTCTTCCTGCTGTCTGTCAAGGAAAAAGAGAAGCTGGATGCCTTTTCCAGCGACCTCGCGCCCAGGTATAAGACGCCGGAGGACATCCTCAAGGCGTTTGAGGAGGGCTTGCCCTTCTGACGCTCCTCGCACGCAAGCGCCCGTTGCCTAAGGCAACTCAAGCTGGTAGCATTCAAAGCCGATATAATCCTTAGCTGGAAGCGCCGCTGCCGCGTGCGCCGTTCCGGGTTGAGGCAGGGAGCCTATGGAACTATCTACAATCATCGGCATCGTCGTCTGTTTTGCGGGCGTTTTAGGTGGCTTCATTCTTGAAGGTGGCGCTCTAGGTTACCTGGTGAAGGTGCCCGCCTTCATGATCGTCATCATCGGAACTATAGGCGCCGGTATCACCAGCCATCCGCTGATTGACACCATTTCAGTCCCCAAGGTTCTCAAGAACACGCTCTTCAGGAACGTGCGCAACCCGCATGAAGTAATCGCCATGTTCGTTCAGTTCGCCGAGAAAGTTCGCCGGGAAGGCCTGCTGGTGCTGGAGGAAGACGTCTCCGCCTTGCGCGACGACTTCCTTCGCAGTGGCCTTCAGCTCGTTATCGACGGCAATGACACCGAGCTGGTGCGGGATATTATGAACACCGAGGTCGCCTATCTGGAGAGCCGCCACGAGCGGGGCGCTAAGTACTTCAAGAACCTGGGCGGCTTCGCCCCGACCTTCGGCATTATCGGAACGGTCATGAGTATGGTGCAAGTGCTCGCCGGCCTCGGCGCCAGCATTGACCCGGCCAGCCTCGGCCACGGCATAAGCGGCGCGTTCATCGCGACCCTCTACGGCGTGGTCAGCGCCAACGCCCTCTTCCTGCCGCTGGCGAGCAAGCTGGAGCTGCTCTCCTCTGAAGAGGCGCTAATGCGCGAGATAATGATTGAGGGAGTGCTTTCCATCCAGGCGGGCGACAATCCGCGCATCGTCAAGGAGAAGCTAAACGCGTTCCTGCCGCCGCCGCTGCGCCTGCAGGATGAGTAACCACCGGAATACCCAATGGCCAGGAGGAAAAAACGCGGCGAGGAGGAAGGCAAGGAGCGCTGGCTCATTACCTATGCCGACATGATCACGCTGCTCCTGGCGCTGTTCATCGTGATGTACGCCATCTCCGATGTTGACGCCCGCAAGTTTGAAGCCATCGCCAAGTCCATCCGCGAGGGCTTCGGGGCCACCAGCCCCGGTGGGGCTGTTCCCATGTTTGAGAGCGGTGCGGCGGCTCCTTTCACCGGCTCCGGCATCAAGGATTCCATCCCCTTTGAAGTGTTTGCCTTCCAGCGCATCAAGAAGATAGAGGCCGAGCTTCAGCGCATCGCCAAGGAAGCAGGCGGCCGGATTGAGATGAAATACACCGAGCGCGGGATTGTAATCTCGGTGTATCCCAGCCAGATTCTGTTTGACACCGCTTCGGCCCAACTCAAGCCGCAATTCCAGGAGATTCTGCGCAAACTCGGCGCCGAACTGGTGAAACTCCCTAACACCATTCAGATTGAGGGCCACACCGATAACCGCCCGATAAGTACCCCCGCGTTTCCCAGTAACTGGGAGCTGTCCACCGCGCGCGCTGCTTCGGTCAAGCGCTTCCTGATAAACGAGTTCAACTACAATCCCTCCAAGCTGTTGGCCGTGGGCTATGCCGACACTAAGCCGGTCGCCCCCAACGATTCGCCGGAGAACATGGCGCACAACCGGCGGGTGGAGATTGTGATCCTGCGCGGTGGTTACGAGGAGGCGCCACCCGCTGCCCCTCAGCCCGCGGAATCCGAGGGCGGCCAGGGCTTCTACCAGTACTCGGAGCCCGTGCCCGCTCCGGTGGAGAGCAGTCCTACCACAGGCGATGGTGCAGCCGACGGCGAAGGCGTGTATGATGGTGGAGGAGGGGAAGTCTGATGGCCACACAACGCAAACAACGGATGCCGCCCTGGAACCGCAATCTGCTAATATGGCTGGTCGCTCTCGCGGCGGTAATCACTCTGCTGTACTTCCTCGCTCCCGGGCTGTTCAGGCCTTCCGAGAGCGACTACTCATCCCATTTCGCCAGGAGCGTGGCGAGCCAGGGCTTCGTGTACTACGGTGATACCAGGACCAAGGTCTACTACCCATTCGACTCGGCGAAAGCCAAGCAGATACCCGAGAAGTACTTGGTGAAATTCAAGGACGAAGGCGCCGCCAAGAAATACGGTTTCCGGCGGGGAAGATCGTGACCATAAGGAGACGCTGATGGAAGAAATCAGAGACGATGCCCCGGAGCAGCAACCAGCGACAAAGCGCAAGATGCCGCTCGTTCCCATCATCATCATCGTCGCGGCTGTGGTGGTCATCGGGGTCGCGGGGATGTTCATGCTCCGCGGCGGTAAGGCTGAGAAAACCGTTGAAGGCCGGGAGGACATCGGCGCAAGTGTTGAGGGCGCCGCCGGCGTCGCCTCCCGCATCACTCCCGACCCGTTCTACTACTTTGAGGACGAGTTCAAGGTCAACACCAAGGACGGCTATTTTGTCAGCGCCCGCATCGTCCTCAAGCTGGAAGACTACTACATAGGCTCCGCTTCTCCCAAAGACGGTGGTGAGGGCGGTGGTGGTGGGCACGGCGGCGGCGAAGCCGCTGCAGGCGCTGGAGGTGCCGAAGCTCCGCCCGCTCCCCAGGGGCTGCTGGCTCAGTCAATTGATGAAAACCTGCCGATCATTCGGGACTTCATCATCGGCAAGTTCAATGGTATGACTGCCGACCAGCTCACAAGCCAGGATGGCAAGAATGCCTTCAAACAGGAGCTTATGGTTTTCATCAACGATATGTTCTCGGGGACGGCCGGCAAAGTGGTGGACCTTTATTTCGAGAACCTCGTGCTCGCTCCCATCTAATGAGCTCTCGATATGCGAGTTATCGTAATACTGCTGGCAGTACTGGTGACCGTCTTACTCGGCGCCTGCGGAGGCGGGAGCGGCGGTAATCCCAACCAGTTCACGATTCCCGTGCCGCAGGACGAAGCCGTTATCCTGCGCGACAGCAGCGGCCTGTTGGCTCTCTCCATCCCCGCAGGCACGGTCTCGGCCGAGACCAAGTTCATTCTGCGCGAAGTCACCAGCCGCGAACAAGACACCCTTGGCCCTGAAGGGCGCATGCTGCTGGTCGCCTGGGAGTTCACCCAGGAAGTGCCTGTTGCCGAGGAGGAGCCGCCTGCGGGCGGGCAGCAACCTTCCAGCCTGCGGCACTCCAGCCAGACCGCTGACGCCACCGGCCTGACGCAGGCGGCGACCCTCACGGTGAAGAGCGCCTACTCCCTGCCGGCGGGCCACTCGCTGGCTCTCTACCGCAAGTCGCTTGTCACCTCCGTGTTTGAGGATACCGAAGAAACCGCCACGGTTGCCGAAGACGCGAAAACAATAACGCTCAGCCTCACCAAGTTCGGCGTCTACGGCCTGTTCTCGGCTCTTCCCGAGGAGTTGCCTCCGCCCGCGCCCGCAAACCTCGTGCTGGTACACAACTCCCCTTCAACGCGTGTTCTGCAATGGAACCCAGTCACGGGCGCATCCGGGTACTCGGTGTACCGCAGCACTGACGCGGCAGCCGGCTTCTCCAAGACTAACGCTGAGACGCTCACAGCAACCACCTACACGGACTTCATAACCGAGCCCGCCACGCACTATTACTACGTAACCGCCGAGAAGGCGTCCGGACTGGAAAGCGCCCCGGGCAACACGGTAACCGCCCCCGCTTTGCAGCTTGACATGGTTGAGCAGTATCTCTCGCCCGGCACCGGCCCGGGCCAGATAGCCTCGCCGCAGGACATCCTCTGGCTGGCCACCAAGCAGCAGTTCGTCCTCGCCGACACCGGCAACCGCCGGGTCCAACTATTGGATCGCGATTTCCACCATCTCCGCAGCAGCCACGCCTTTGGCCAGATTGCGCTGGAAGAACCGGTCGCGCTTGCCGTTAACAGCGAGGAAACGAGAATCTACATAGTGGACCGCTCGCTCTCGCGCGTGCTTATCACCAATGCGGATTTCGCATACCTCGGGTTCTTCGGCTTGCCCGGATCAACCGGTGGCCGCTTCCGCAATCCTGAAGGAGTCGCGGTGGCGTTCGATGGGCGCGTGTTTGTGGCCGATACGGGCAACGACCGCATCCAGGTCTTCACCTCGCTGGGCGTATACCTCAGTCAGTTCGGCGCCACCGGCACCGGCGACACCGAGTTCAGTTCGCCCACCCGCCTGGCGTTCACCGCCGACGGCGAGCTGCTGGTCGCGGACGAAGGCAATGCACGCATCGTCCGGTACTCCGCCGATCTTGGCAGCGCCTCGCCCATTCTCATAGAAACTGAAGGAGTGCCGGAGCTGGTGCAGCCGTCCGCCCTCGCCCTTGACCACTTCGGAAACATCTTCGCCACTGACCAGGGCCTCTCACGAGTGGTGGAGTTCGATTCCAGCGGCGGATATCTGCTCCAGTTCGGCAGCGCCGGCACCAGAAGCAACCAATTCGGAGAATACGCTCCCATAGGTCTTGCAATCGATGCTTCACTTGGTAAGCTATTCATTTGCGACCCAACCAACAACCGGATACTGGAGTATCGTATCTGAATGGATGTCCTCGCCAGACCTGAGTTCCTGCTGCCGGTCCCCCGGCTCAAGCCCGGCATGGAGCTTTCGCGCAATGTAGTATTGCGCGGGGCCACGCTGCTGCGCTTTAGCACGGTGCTCAACGACGACCTGATACAGCGCCTGCGCGGCATCGGCGTGGACTCCGTTCACGTATTCCTCTCCGAGGACGATTTCGAGAGCTACAAGCAGGTGCTGCTGGCGCACGACACTCCGCCGGCATATGAAAGCACGCTGCGTGCCATGCGCGAGATCTTCCTGGCCAACATCCCGTTGCAGGCAAGGCCGGCGACGTGCTGCGCCGACGACGAGAGGGCGCAGCGGGTAGAAGAGGTGATGGACCATACGCTCGACCTGCTGCTGGGCTCCCGGCAGCTTTTCCAGCTGCTGAAGGAAGCGGATTTCTTCCTCACCCCGCTGCTCACCCACTCGCTGGCGGCCTGGGTATACAGCCTGTGTGTCGGCGTAGAGCTGGAGTACAACCTGCCGGCGATGCTGGACCTGTCCATCGCCTCGCTCTTCTACGATATCGGGATGACCAAGGTGCCGGCTAACATCCTCTTCAAACCCGGCGCGCTTTCCGAGCTGGAGTACGCCGAAGTCAAGAAGCACACCTACTACGGGCGCAACATCCTGGATGACTACGCCAACCTCAGCCCGCGCGCCCCCATCGTGGCGTTTGAGCACCACGAGAACTTCTACGGCGGCGGCTACCCGCGCAACAAGCGTGGAGACGCCATCCACGAGTTCGCCCAGATTGTCGCCATCACCGACAAGTTCGCCGCGCTCATTACCGAGAAGGCGCACCGCGAGCGCAAGGATCCGTCGGACGCCGTGGAAATCCTGATGGCGTACACCAAGACCGCGGTCTCGCCCAAGGTGTTTGTCGCCTTCCTGCGCAGCGTCCGCGTCTATCCCCGCAACGCCCTGATCAAGCTGTCCACCGGCGAGATTGGCACGCCCGTGGAGTATCCCTCGCACAAGCCCTACCGGCCGGTGCTGCGCGTTCTCTTTGACCGGGAGGGTAACGAAGTCCTCCACCTGCGCCGCCAGATTGACCTCTCGCTGAATCCCGGCGTCAAGGTCATATCTTTCACCGTGCCGGAAGAGGCGCCCTACCCGCCGCCCCGCTAGGCCCGCCTCCTGATGCTATACTGGTTTTGTGCCCCACCGGCTGAACATCTACCGCAACTGGCGCGACCTGTCCAAGCTGCGCGGCGAGCGCGTGGCGCTCACCATCGGCATTTTTGACGGCATCCACCGGGGCCACATCCAGATATTCAATATGACCCGCGAGTTGGCGGTGGACCTCAAGGGGATACCGCTCATCTTCACCTTCCGCAACCACCCATTGCAGGCGCTTCAGCCCCAGCGCGAGGTGCGCTTTCTTACGCTTCCGGAGGAAAAGACCCATCTGCTGCGCAAGATCGGCTTTGAGCACGTCGCGTGCTTTGACTTTGAAGAGCCTTTCCGGCGGCTGCACGCGGTGGAGTTCTTCCAGAAGCTCGGCGAACACCTGCGCATCGGCGCGTTCGTGGCCGGCTACGACACCTCCGTGGGTTCCGACCGCGTATCCACCGACGAGAAGTTCCACCGCATCGCGCGCCAGCTCAACTTCGAGTTTATGCGCATCGGCGCGGTCACCCGCGGCGGGGAGCCCATTTCGTCGCGGCGCATCCGCGAGCTGATTCTTGCAAGCGAGATAAGGGAGGCCAACGAACTCCTTGTCTACCCCTACTTCGTGCGCGGCCAGGTGCAGGCCGGCCGGAAGGTCGGCAGCAAGGTGCTGGGCGTTCCCACGGCGAACCTGTTGCTGCCCCGCGAGAAGCTGCTGCCGCCCTACGGCGTTTACGCCGGCGCCTACCACAAGGACAAGCGCTTCTGGCCCGCCGCGCTCATCATCACCGATGCCCACCAGGTGCCGCACTTCCTGCGCGCACAGATGCCCGAGGTGGCCGGTTACGAAGAAGGCGCCGCCCTGGTGGAAGGCCATGTAATCGGCGAAGGTGACTTTGAGCTGACCGGCCGCACCGCCGAGTTCATCTTCCTGGAGTTTATCCGCGAGCGCCGCGACTTCGCTGACGCCAATTCACTGCGCACGCAGATTCAACAGGACATTGAGGACACGAAACGCATCTTTGAGAAATCGCGGATACAACTGCAGTTCCTGCCTTAACCCGCATCAATACTGCATCCGTGCGCGTTGATAACTTCCGGAGAAGCCACTCAGTCTATTTAACGGCAAAACCCCTTGACACCCTATCCGCCCCCCTATAGACTGACTGTGGTATACCGGACCGGCCCCGTGGAGGGCGAGATCCTTGAAAGCAGGCAATACGGAACACCCTGGAGAAGGCGCCACCGGCGGATAGCCCCGCTTCGGCGAGGCTGGAAGCCGGAGGGACTTCTCCCGAGAGTGCTGCGAAACCCGCCCGGCTCGTCCGGGATGGAAAGTACCAGTTCTCAAGCTGGCGGCGGGAACACCACGATGAAGCGATGCTTCGGCGGAGCGGATAGCGGTGAACCGGCCGTAATGGTGGGTGGTGCTGATTGTCTGCCCCTTCAGCCGGGCGGAACTCTTCGGAGTTCCAACCAGCCGAAGTAGAGGAACTCCCCGATGATACGGGGCCGGATCATTTTAAGCGGCAGTATTGGCTTGGTTTTAGCCGAAGCAGAGAGCCTGGAGCGTATCCGCCTGTCGCCTAGAAGCCCACCGTCAGCGCCTT
The DNA here is from genome assembly GCA_964554185.1 of uncultured Planctomycetales bacterium. GTDB lineage: Bacteria > 4484-113 > 4484-113 > 4484-113 > 4484-113 > CAZKNJ01. Next base: position 9,596 of record CAZKNJ010000024.1, read on the forward strand.
GCCCGCCAGTGTGAAGCTGAAGTAGTCAAACAAGCGGAACATCGGCGCGGGATAGACGCCGAAGAAGGCGATGAATACGGCGATGGGCACGAGCGACCAGTACTCAAAGGCGACCATGTCCTTCATGCCCTTCCAGCGCGGATGCTCGCGCCCGAGCATGATGCGCTCAATCATCCACAGGATGTAGCCCGCTGTGAGGATGATGCCGATGGCCGCCAGCACGGCGAAGACCCGCATCATCACGTCACCGCGCATCCCCAGCGCGATGATCTGCTGCCACACCGGGTTGCCGGTGAACGTGCCCTTGATGATGAGGAACTCGCCCCAGAAGCCCACGAGCCCCGGCAGCCCCAGCGAGCTGAGCGCGGCAACGTACATTACGAAGCCGAAACGCGGCATTGTGAGCATCAGGCCGCCGAGGTCCTTGATCATCCTCGTGTGCGTGCGGTCGTAAATCACGCCGACGAGCATAAACAGCGCGCCGGTGCCCAGGCCGTGGGCGATCATCTGCATAATCGCGCCGTTGTACCCGTCCACCGTCATGCTGGCGATGCCCAGGATAATGAAGCCCATGTGCGACACGGAGCTGTAGGCCACGAGTTTCTTGAGGTCGGGTTGCACCATCGCCACCAGCGCGCCATAGATAATGGAAACTACCGCCAGGGTGCCGATGAACGCGCCGAGAAGGTAGCCGAGGTCGGGGAAGGTCGGATACAGCACCCGCAGGAAGCCGTAAGCCCCCATCTTAAGCAGGATGCCGGCCAGGATGACGCTGATGGGCGTCGGCGCCTCCACGTGCGCGTCCGGCAGCCAGGTGTGGAACGGGAAGAGCGGCACCTTGATGGCGAACGCCAGGAAGAATCCGCCGAATATCAAGAGCCGGACCCAGACCGCCGCCGAGCTGACCATCTCCGGGTTGTTGAGCTTGAGCATGGAGAAGCTCTCCATGCCCGTCACGAGAAACAGCACGATGATGGCGATAAGCATGAACACGCTGCCGAACAGCGTGTAAAGGAAGAACTTGATGGCCGCGTAGAGCCGGCGCGGACCGCCCCAGATGCCGATGAGGAAGTACATCGGCACCAGGCTGATTTCCCAGAAAACGTAGAACAGGAAGTAGTCCAGCGCGGCGAACACGCCCATCATGCCGCCTACCAGCATCAGGTAGAGCACGAAGTATTCTTTCACCCGCTCCTTGATGCCGAAGCTGGAGATGCAGGCCAGCACTCCGATGAATGCAGTGAGCAGGAACAGCGGGAACGACAGGCCGTCCAGGCCGGTGATGTAATGGATGCTGATGCCGGAAATCTCAATCCACGTGCGGTCAAACAGGTAAGTGAAGCCGGTGACATCGGGCACGAACCGCGCCCAGATAAGCATCGTCTCGCCGACAAAGCTGGAGGGGCTCAGCATCTGCGCAATCGCGCTCCACCACCCCAGCCACAGGCCGGTGACAATGATGAGCGGAGTAACCGTGAAGGTGAGCGCCCAGCCGCGGATGACATTGGCCTTGCGGTGGTCAATGAACAGCAGGACGACGGCGCCGATGAACGGCATGAAGACGCTGAGGTTCACCGGATTGCGGAAGAAGTTGGTGAACGAGCCGAGGAACGGGATGTACCGGCCCGCCTGCGACATCAGCGCAAGCACCACGATGATGGCGACAACGTAGGCAGCCTGCTTGGAGGCTTCCTGCATAAATGTCCGCTTCTTCTCCGTCATAAGACGTCCCCGATATCACTCAGAACAGATACTTGAATAACCAGAGCAGCACCGCGGACAGCAGCGTCACCAGCATATAGTGCTGCAGTTGCCCGCTCTGCACCGGGCGGATGGCCCACTTGATGCCGAGCCACATGTAGCCGGCGAGGTTGACCAGCCCGTCCACCACCCAGAGGTCAAACCATGCGTAGGCGTAAGCGAAGAGCTTCGTCCCCGCGCCGACGGCGTTGACAAGGAGGTCAATCACCCAGATGTCAAACATCCACAGCGCCTTGGCGAACTCCATCATGCCGCGTATCAGCACCTTGTCGTAGAACGCGTCAATGTAGTAGCGGTTCACCAGCACTGCGCGCAGCCCTTGCACCCAGCCGGTGTGGAACAGGCGCGTGGCCGCCTGCGGTTTCAGGCCCCAGATGGCCCAGCCGGTGGCAACACCGCCTAACGCCATCGCCGTGGATATGCCGACCACCATCCAGTTGGTCACCTCATGCTCGGCGTGGCCGAAGTGGATGAAGCCCTGCCACCAGCTAATCCCGATGGGCGAGGCGCCTACCAGCCCGAAGAAGCCGCCGAAGACAGCCAGCACGGCGAGCGCGGCGGTAATCACCCACGGCGATTCTTTGGGCACTATGTGGTGGTGGTGGTCGCTGTGCTCTTCGTCCTCGTGGTAGAGCGTTTCCAGCCCGCCCAACGACTCGTCGTATTTCTTAACCTCGTAGTTCACCTGCTCGCGCTGCAGCGCCGCCGCATCGTCCACATAGTCGCGTGCGGGCGTGTCGTTGCCGCGGAATTTCCCCGCGAAGGTGAGGAACAGCAGGCGTGTCATGTACGCCGCGGTAAGGAAGGCGGCAGCTTCGCCGGCGATGAACAGCAGCCAGTAAGCTCCGCCCATCTCCACCGCCCGCGCATACACTCCGCCGAGAATCTCATCCTTGCTCCAGAAGCCGGAGAACGGCGGAATGCCCATCAGCGAGAGCGTGGCCACTAGGAAGGTGAAATAAGTGATGGGCATGAACTTCGCCAGCCCGCCCATGCGCCGCATATCGTTGTTGTGGTGGCAGGAGAGTATCACCGAGCCGCTGCCGAGGAAGAGGCAGGCCTTGAAGAACGCGTGGTTGATGAGGTGGAACACGCCCGCGGTGTACGCCATCACCCCCAGCCCCAGGAACATGTATCCGAGCTGGCTCATGGTGGAGAACGCCAGCACCTTCTTGATGTCGTTCATCACCAGCCCCAGGATGGCGGTGATGAGCGCGGTGAACGCGCCGATGGACGCTACCACCGCGGCGGTTGTGGTGCTGGCGGCCACGATGGGGAAGATGCGCACCACGAGAAACACGCCGGCGGACACCATGGTGGCGGCGTGAATCAACGCGCTGACCGGCGTGGGGCCTTCCATCGCGTCCGGCAGCCACACGTGCAGCGGGAACTGCGCGCTCTTGCCCACCGCGCCGCAGAAGAGCAGCAAGCCGATAACGGTCGTGAGGGTCGCACTCAGCGGATTGTGCCCGTGGGCGAAGTACGCGGGCATCTCGCTGAAGCGCAGCGGCCCGCCGGTCATGAAGAGCATGACGATGCCCAGCAGCATCCCCACGTCGCCGATGCGCGTGGTGATGAAGGCCTTCTTCATCGCGAGCTGCGCGCTGCGCTTCTCAAAGTAGAAGCCGATGAGCGCATAGCTGCAGAAGCCCATTATCTCCCAGAAGATGAGGAAGGTGATGAAGTGGTCGGTGAGAACCACGCCGAACATGGACGCGGAGAACAGCGAGATGAGCGCAAAGAACCGCGAATACCGCACATCCCCGCGCATGTAACCCTGCGAAAACAGGTGGATCATCCCGGCGGTGATGCTCACCATAAGGAGCGTAATCGCCGTGACATTGTCAATGTTCGTGGTGAACGGGATGCTCAGGTTGCGCGTGCTGATCCAGGTGAAGGCCTGGGTGAACTGCTCCGGCGCGCCGCCTCCGAGCCGCTCCAGCATCAGCAAGCAGGCGCCGATGATAGTAAGCATCATCATCCAGGTGGCCAGCAGGTGCGATGCGCGGTCCTTGAGCTTGTGGCCGAAAAAGATGACTACCAGAAACGAGGTGAACGGCAGCGCGGGTATCAGCCAGCTCCAGTTGTGCATCATTCCCGCCATACCGTTACCACTTCATCGTGTTGAGATCCTCAAGGTTGGCGGTGCGCCTGGTTCGGTAGATGGCGATGATTATCGCCAGGCCCACCGCCGCCTCCGCCGCCGCCACGATGATGATGAATATCGCGAATATCTGCCCCACCGGCGAGAGCACCTGCTCCGCCGCGGTGAAGGCCGCGCGCGTGATTTTCAGCCCCCACCAGCGGTTGAACGCCACAAAGATGATGTTCACCCCGTTGAGCATTATTTCCGTCGCCATCAGCACGGCGATGGCGTTGCGGCGCACCAGTACGCCGTACCAGCCGATGCAGAACAGCAGCGCCCCGATGGTAAAGAACTGGCGCGGCCCGAACTCCACGAAAAACGTGCGGAAAAATCCGCTGAACTGCGCCAGCACGTCCGCCATGCTCATGGAAGCCTGGGCGTCCTGCAGGAGCGCCATCAGATTCAGTTCAAGCATCCGGCGGCTCCCTGCGCGCGATGACGATTGCGCCGATCATGGCCATAAACAGCAGCACTCCCGCGATTTCAAAGGGGAGCGTGTAAGTCGCCATCAGGCTCCAGCCGACCTGCTCCACGTTGTTGGCCAGCCAGGGGCCTTCCGGGTTAAACACATAAGCCATCCGCATATTGGCGTAAACCATGATGCAGAACCACGCGCCGCTTACCAGCAGCGCCGGCCACACCAGGTTGTTTTCCTGCTTGATTTCGCGCCCCATCATGTTCTGGGACACCAGAATGGCGGCGATGATGAGCACCATAATGCCGCCGACATAGACGATTATCTGCGCCGCGGCCAGGAACTCGGCGTGCAGCAGCACGAAGTAGCCCGCCACGCCGGCCAGCGAGGCAACGAGCGCCAGCGCCGAATGGTACAGGCTCCGGAGGGTCACGCAGCCGACGGCGCCGCCCACCACCGCGAAGGTAAACAGCCACCAGTAGATGATGATCATCGTATCAGCTGACATGCCCGCCTCCGTGCTTGGCGCGCAGCTCTTTCGTTCGCGCCAGATATTCGCCGAATATATCGATGACCAGCTCGCTGCGGTCGTAGCACGAGTACTCGTAGTTGTTTGTATGCTTGATGGCGTCCGTCGGGCAGGAATCCTCGCACAGCCCGCAGAAGCAGCAGCGCGAGTTGTCCAGCAGGAAACCGGTAAGCTCCTGCTTCTTGGTCTCGGGGTTGCGCGTGCCGGAGATGAGTATCAGCCGGTCGGGGCAGGCGCGTTCGCAGGCGCGGCAGACGATGCACTTGTGCATTCCGCTCTCGTCCGCCATCAGCGCATGCCGCCCCCGGAAATGCTCCGGAACATCGCAGCGGTATTCAGGGTACTCCACGCAGACATTCGGCCGCATGAAGTTCGTAAGCGTAACCGCCAGCCCCTGGCACAGCGACACCGCCTCCTCCCAGATTTCGCTGGCCCGCGCCCACGCCATCTGCCACCCCTGTTTGAGGTAGTCGTAGAGCAGCATTATCACCAGCAGCACAACCACAAACCGCACAAACAGCGCGGCCGGGTTGAACGCTGGGATGCCGTAAGGCGCCAGATTCTGCATCGCCGGGAACTTGGCGATCAACTTGCCCACAAGGTCCAGCGGGTCAATCCAGGCGAAGCTGCAGATGGTGAGCGTCCAGAACCAGAAGTGGCGCGGCCAACCGGCTTCCTTTCCCCAGCCGCTCATGCGCGCCAACTGGATTGAGACCCACCAGTAGAACCGCAGCACCACATAGGTCATCAGGATGAGCGGTATTCCCGCCAGCAGGATGAGCGTCAGTTTCTTCGCCGGCTGGTAAAGCTCCGCGCCGGTGAACAACTGCAAGGCGTACACGGCGGCGTACACTCCGAGGAACCAGAACACGACCAGCGTCGCGAAGCTCTTGAACGTGGCGGACATCTGCTCGGTAAACCAGAAGTGCACCTGCAGCTGGGCGCGCACCTCGCTGTCCGCCTGCTGCTCTTCCGGCCGGCTGGTTGTCCGCTCGTTATCCATCAGCCGCTCTTATTTCCTCCAGGAACTCACGGCTCGGGTAGTAGCCTTTCACCGTGCGGTAGAACAGCCCTGCCAGCAGGGCGACGACCACGAGCGCGCCCAGCACGCTCCAGCCGAAGGCCACCAGCTCCGCCTTGGAGATGGCGCCCAGCCCCTCCGCCAGCGTCATATACTTGTAGCTCACCATTATCCCGCCCGCGTAAGCCTCTCTCGCGGTGAGGGAAGGGATGAGATTCGCCGAGAACAAGGGGTTGCGGTAGGTGATGCCCCATCCCACGATGAGCAGTTGCACCACCGACAGTGGCAGCAGGAACTTCCACGCCACCACCATCAGCTGGTCTACGCGGATGCGCGGGAAGGTGCCCCTGAACCAGATGAAACACCACACAAAGAAGAACGTCTTCGCCATGAACCAGCAGAAGCTGGTCAACCACAGCCCCGCCTCGCCGAGGAACATCGGCCCCTTCCACCCGCCGAAGAAGCAGGTGGTGATGAGCGCGGCGATGACGAACATGTTCAAGTACTCGGCTAGGAAGAACAGCGCAAAGCGCATGCCGCTGTACTCGGTATGGAAGCCCGCGACGATTTCGCTCTCCGCTTCCATCAGGTCAAAGGGGCAGCGGTTGGTTTCCGCCAGGCCGCAGATGAAGAAGATGATGAAGGCGAAGAACAGCGGAACAAACGCCCAGGTGCTGCTCTGGCGCTGCACGATGTCCACCAGCGACAGGCTGCCGGCGAACAGCGCGACGCTTATGAGCGACAGCACCATCGGCACTTCGTAGCTGATGAGCTGCGCCACCGTGCGCATCGAGCCGATCAGCGCGTATTTGTTGCTGGAACTCCAGCCGGCCATGATGATGCCGATGACCCCGATGGCGCCGGCGGCCAGGATGTAAGCCAGGCCGATGTTGAGGTTGGCCACTGAGTAATACTTGTACGATCCGCTTATCAGCGCCACGCCGAAAGGCATCACCACCAGCGCCGCCAGCGCCGGCACAAACACCACATACGGCGCCGCCAGGAAGGTCGGCCGGTCAACGTTCAGCGGAATGATGTCTTCTTTGTAGAGCAGCTTCAGCGCATCGGCCACGGTCTGCAGGATGCCGGTGCGCCCGCCCACGCGGTTGGGGCCGGGGCGCAGTTGTATCCAGGCGATGAGCCGGCGCTCCAGCAGCACCAGCAGCAGCACCAGCACCACCACAAACAGCGCAACCACCAGGAACGCGAGCAGCAGCGTGATGACCTGGGCCCACGCATAGGACAGGCCCCAGCCCATCATCAGCTCCCGCGCCGCCTCGTAGATGGTCACGCTCTGCGGCATCACTTATCCACGTCCCCCAGCACGATGTCTATGCTGCCCAGGATGATGATGAGGTCGGCGAACATGTAGCCGCGGCACATGGTCGCTAGCGCGCCCAGGTTCAAGAAGCTCGGCGGGCGGACATGCAGCCGCCAAGGGTTCTTACCGCCGTCGCTGACGAGATAACAGCCCAGCTCGCCGCGCGACGCTTCCTGGCGCACATACACTTCCCCCTGCTTGGTCTTGATGGACGGCGGCACCTTCGTGACGTAATCACCTTCGGGGAGCCCGTCCATCGCCTGGCGCACAATCTCCGCTGCCATCCGCATTTCGTAGAACCGCACGTTGTAGCGGTCCAGCACATCCCCGTTTTCGCCGATGGGAATGTCGAAGTTCAATTCGGGGTAGATACTGTAGGGCTCGTGCTTGCGTATATCCCATTCCACGCCGCTGCCCCGCAGCACCGGGCCGCTCACGCCCAGGTTGATGGCCGCTTCCCTGCTGAGCACGCCGATGTTCTTGGCGCGGTTGATGAAAATGGCATTGCCGGAATAAAGCTGCTCGCACTCGTCCAAGTACCGGTTGAAGTGCTTGAGGAAAGCCGCCAGGCCCTCCATGAACTCGGCGTCAATGTCGCGCCTTACTCCGCCCGGCCGGATGTAGTTGTAGAGCAGCCTCGCGCCGCTCGCCAGCTCAAACAGGTCGACTATCTTCTCGCGCTCCTTCAGCGCGTAGAACAGCGGGGTGACCGCGCCGGAGTCCAGCGCAAAGGACGCGAACCAGAACAGGTGGCTGGCGATGCGCTGCAGCTCCAGCATTATCACGCGGATGTACTCCGCGCGCCGCGGCACCTCGATATCCATCAGGCTCTCCGCCGCGCTGGTGACCATATAGCCCATGTGCATGGCGGAGAGGTAATCGTTGCGCTCCCACAGCGGGATGATCTGGCGGTATTCCTTTATTTCCGAGTGCTTCTCCATCCCGCGGTGGAGAAAACCCAGATGCGGTTCAATGTCCTTAATGACTTCGCCGTCGGAAGTGACAACCAGGCGCAGCACGCCGTGGGTGGAGGGATGCTGCGGGCCGACATTGAGCACCAGGTCCTCGGTGAACAGGTCGTCCCACCGTAAATCCCACACCTTCGGCTGCTCGTACTTGACTGCCACTAGGCCTTCTCCTCCTTCGCCTTCACCTTCGCCAGCTCCCGCTCGCGGCCGCCCAGGTCGCCGACGTTCGGCACCTCGTCCAGCTTGAAGCTCTTGCGCAGCGGGTAGAAGTCTACCGTCTCCTCCAGGTAGATCCGCCGCAGGTCGGGATGCCCCGCAAACCTGATGCCGAACATGTCGTAGGCCTCGCGTTCCATCCAGTCCGCGCTGTCCCAGTGCGATGTGGCCGTAGGCACCACTAGGTCTTCCGACACGCGCGCAATGACCATCAGCACGTGCTTCAGTTCCAGCGACACGAAGTTGTACACGGTGAAGAGCTGCCCTTCCGGCCCCTCTTTCGCCGTCATATCGCGTAGGTAGTTGAGCTTCAGCCGGCTGTCTTCGGTGAACAGCTTGAACGCCTGCGGCAGGTGCTCCGCCTCCAGCCTCAGCACCTGCGCCGCCGGGTCGTACTCGTGCTCAAACGAAAACGCCTCGCGGAAGACGCCGCTGAAGTCGGTTTGTGCGGATACTCGGTTCATTTCGTTAGGTCAATGCCCAGCCGGGCGGCGGCCATAAGCTCCACCGCGACCTCCGGGCTGAGCTTGCCCGGCCCGGGGCCGTGGCCCGCGAGCACGTAGTTCGGCGCGTCGCGCCGCAGCGTCTGGCGGTCAATCTTGCGCTGGAGCGTTGTCAGCCCGTGCAGCAGCGCCTCCGGACGCGGCGGGCAGCCGGGGATGTACACGTCCACCGGCAGTATCTTGTCAATCCCGCGGAGCGTGCCGTAGCTGTCGGCGTGGATGCCCCCGCTATTGGCGCAGCTGCCCATGGAAACCACGTATTTGGGCTCGGGCATTTGTTCGTAAATGCGTTTCACCCGGGCGGCCATTTTGTAGACCACCGTGCCGGCGACAATCATCACATCCGCCTGGCGCGGGCTGGGGCGGAAAACCTCCATCCCGAACCGGGAGATATCAAACCTGGCGGCGGACGCGCATATCATCTCAATCGCGCAGCAGGCGAGCCCCATAGTGAGCGGCCACAGGCTGTTGCGCCGGGCGACATTGATGAGCCAGTCCAGCGAAGTAAGCGTGACACCCGGTATGGAGCGCGGGGAAGCGTTGATATTGTGGCCGTCAATTAGACCCAATCCAGCGCCCCCCTCTTGTAAGCGTACAGCCACGCGAGCAGCAGGACGAACAGGAAAACCGCCGCCTCGCCGAAGGCGCTCGGGCCGATCGGTACGAAGTAAACGCGGGGATCGCCGAAGGTCAGCAGGCGGTAGGCCGCCGCCCAGGGGAACAGGAACACCACATCCACATCAAACACCAGAAACACCAGCGCGATGATGTAGTAGCGCGTGTTGAACCTGATCCAGGTGGGGCCGATGGTCTCCTCGCCGCACTCGTAAGTGGTAAGCTTGACGAAATCCGGCCGGCGCGGCCGCAGCAGCGCTGCCACCAGCAGCATAATGGCAACCAGCACGATGGCGCCGATAACAAACAGCGCCACCCAGTTGTAGTCCATGTAGGTGTATATGGGCTCGCGCATTGCGCAGAAAGCTCCGCCACCCGGCAGCTCCAGGCGGCTGCCGGATACAAGCCAAACCGCCGCAGACTCGCTGCGGCTTCAGAGCATTGCACCTTGAAGCGCGGCGCCTGCGGGCTGAGTGAATAATAGTTTGCCTTAGGGGATATGTCAATCCGAAATCGGGGTTCCATCCGCCTGGAATGACAATCCCGTTACAGAACGCGCGCTGGCGGAATCTCCAGCCGCAGAGCTAAAGCACAGCAGAACTCCGCCGATAAATGAAATGAGAGGGCATCCCTGCCTTCTTAGATGTCAGGAATGGCATCACCTCCCTGAATAGCATCATCGGTCGGGGTTCGAGGACTGGGCGGAAATCGAACACCATCGGTGATGCTTCTTTTTCACCGGACACCTCCCGCTAGCCCGTTCGGCACGCCCGCGCGTGGGTAGAATAGTAGTGAATACCGGGAGGCAAAGATGAAGCGGGTGATTCTGCCATTATTGGTGGTGTTGCTCCTCGCGAGCTGCCAGTCCGATTGGGAGCACTGGATTACTGATGATTTGCTGGGCATCGACCGCGACGAGCCGCAAGTTTTTCTGTGCGCCCCAGGCTCCATGCCAACCACAAGCCCCTTCGCCATTGAGCGCGTTGAGGTTCAGGAAGAGGCGCCCGCAGGTCAGTTGGCGGTACGCCTGGCGCTCAAGTGGGGAGACGGCTGGTGCAGCAAGACGAATCCTCTGGGCGTGCAAATCCCCGACGAGCTGCGGCTTGACCCCGACGGCCCTGCTGGCGAGATGGAGGAGCAGACTATCAGCCTGGATGAGGTCGGCACGGCTGGCTGCGCGGAGGTTACGGTCTGGTATCCCGCGGCCGGCGAGTATCTCGCCACCGCCAGGATACGCGGCCTCGCGGGCTGGGGCAGCGCTCAGCTTACCGTCACCGTGCTCTGACCGGATTCACCAGCGGCGCCAGACCGGTCACTTCAACCGCCACCTCGTCGCCCACCGCGAGCGGCCCCACCCCTTCGGGCGTGCCGGTGGCGATAACATCTCCCGGCAACAGCGTCATTATCTGCGAGATGTATGCGACCAAGAACGGGATGGAGAAGGCCATGTCCGCGGCCTTTCCGCTCTGCTTCAGCTCGCCGTTCACCCGCGTGCTTACTTCCAGCGACGCCCAGTCAAACTCCGGGGCAGTGAGCACTACTTCCGGGCCCACCGGCGCGAAGGTGTCAAATCCCTTGGCGCGCGTCCACTGCCCGTCTTTCTTCTGCAAGTCGCGGGCGGTGACATCATTCAGCGCCGTATATCCCAGGATGCACTCCCGCACCTGCCGTTCGTCCGCATCGCAGCAAGTACGCCCGATGACTACGGCGATCTCGCCCTCGTAATCCACCCGCTCGGAGACCGGAGGAATGAGGATAGCCTCGCCCGGCCCAATCACCGCGCTGGGGGGCTTGAGAAACAGCAGGGGGTATTCCGGCGGCTCATTGCCCAGCTCGCGGGCGTGCGCCAGGTAGTTGCGGCCGACGCAGACTATCTTGCTCGGCTCCACCGGCGCGAGCAGCCGGACTTCTCCTTCGCCTATTGGCTCCCCTCGCGGAGTATGGTCGGTGAATGAAGCAATGGGCTGCAACGCGCCTTTGCCGGCGGTCACAGCCCACAGCACCCGGCCACCGTGCACGATGCGCGAAAGCCGGACGAAATCGTCGTTCACTTCAGTTGATGATGGACTTACTACTCGCCGCCGAAGACGTCTTCTTCGTCGTCGCCGGTGTCCTTAGCGGCTCCACCGCCGGCAGCCCCTCCGGCAGCGCTGCCACCAGCCGTGCCGCCAGTGTCAGGCGGGGGCGGAGGCGGTTCGGTCATGACCGTCCCGCCGCCTTTCTTGGGTGTGTAGTCCTTGCCCAGGCAGCCGGCGAACATAAACACCATCGCCACCAATGCAATCACAGTTAGAACAACGGCCAAAATCCTTTTCATAAAAGATCCTCCCGTGATGAGTCCATTCTATGGAATAGGCGCACCATAGTCAACTGCCTCTACCGCCGGAACGGTTTCCGGTCGCGGTCGCGGTCTCCGCGTCCGCCCGGTCCGGAGGGCCTGCCCCCGCCGTCGCGGCGTCCACCGCGGTCGCCGCCGCCTCCGCTTCCGCGCTGGGAGTACTCAATATCGGTGCGCACCAGGTTAACCTTGCCGTTGGTATCCACCTCGCGCACTCTCACCGGCACGATGTCGCCCAGGGAGAGCACATCCTCCACCCGCTCAATGCGCCCGGCGGCCACGTTGGAAATGTGCAGCAGGCCGTCCCGCCCCGGAACAATCTCCAGAAACGCGCCGAACGGCACGATGGAAACAACCCGGGCCTGAAACTCCATTCCGGCCTCAATCTCCAGCGTCATCGACTTGATGGTCTCGTAGGCCCGGCGCACGCCGTCGGCGTCCACGCCGGCCACGTAAACCGTGCCGTCCTCATCAATGTCGATGGACGCGCCGGTGTCCGCCTGGATGCCCTTGATGGTCTTGCCCGCGGGGCCGATAACCAAGCCGATCTGCTCGGGGTCAATCTTGAGGATCATCAGCTTGGGCGCGAACTCCGAGAGCTCGCCGCGCGGCTCGGCGATGACCTGGCGCATTTCTTCCAGGATGTACATCCGCCCGACGCGGGAGCGCTCCAGTATCTGTTCAATGATGGGGAGCGTCAGCCCCTCAATCTTCACGTCAACCTGTATCGCGGTAATGCCCCGCTCGGTTCCGGCGACTTTGAAGTCCATGTCGCCGTTGAAGTCCTCAAAGCCGGACATGTCCGAAAGCAGCATGTAGTCGTTCTCATCGCGCATTACCAGGCCGGTGGAAACTCCCGCGACCGGCCGCTTCAGCGGAACGCCCGCGTCCATCAGCGCCAGCGTGCTGCCGCAGGCGCTCGCCATGCTGGAGCTGGCGTTGCTCTCCGTCACCTCGCTGACCACGCGGATGGCGTAGGGGAACTCAATCTCGTCCGGTATCACCGGGAGCAGCGCTTTCTCCGCCAGCGCGCCGTGCCCGATCTCCCGGCGGCCGGGGCCGCGCATGAAGCGCACTTCGCCCACGGAGTACGGCGGGAAGTTGTAATGGTGCACGTAGCGCTTGTGCATTTCAACATTCAGCGAGTCCACTCGCTGCCGGTCGGCGAAAGTGCCCAGCGTGACCGACGACAGCACCTGCGTCTGCCCGCGCGTAAAGAGCGCGCTGCCATGCACCCGCGGCAACAGCGCCACCCGGCTGGAAATCGGACGGATGTCCTCCGGGCCGCGCCCGTCCACCCGCACTTTCTCGCGCAGGACGAACTCCCGGGCGTACTCCTTCACGTATTTATCAATGACGCCGCCGAGCTTCAGCGGGTCGATCTCGGGATGTCCTTCCAGCAACTTATCCCGCACCTCGCGCTTGACCAGCGAGATGTCGGCGTAGAGGTCGGCTTTGTCGTCCGCCGGGATGATCTTCTTGAGCCGGGGCTCCAGCAGCTCGCGCACCTTAGCCTTCAGCTCCTCGTTGCCGCCGGCCTCCGGCACGGGCAGCTTCTCCTTGCGGCCGGCCTTGTCGGCGAAGGCCGAGATCTCGCGGATGACCTGCTGCACGACTTCGTGGCCGCGCTTCAGCCCTTCCAGCAACAGCTCTTCGCTGACCTCGGCGCTTTCATCCTCAATCATATTGATGCGGTCGGCGGTGCCGGACACCAGCAGGTTCATTTCCGAGACTGCTGACTGCTCATAGTTGGGGTTGGCGACAAAGGTGCCGTCAACCAGCCCCATGCGCACCGCGCCGATGATCTTGGGGAAGGGAACGTGCGAAAGCTCCAGCGCCGCGCTGGCGCCGATGATTCCCAGGATGTCCGGCCGGGTGGACAGGTCGCTGGACAGCGTCGTGATGACGATCTGGACTTCATTGCGGTAGGTGTCGGGGAATATCGGCCGCAGCGTGCGGTCAATCCGCCGGCCGGCCAGGATGGCGTCCTCGCTGGGGCGCCCTTCGCGCTTGAAGAAGCCGCCGGGGAACTTGCCCGCGGCGTACATCCGCTCCTCGAAATCCACCATCAGTGGGAAGAAATCCACGCCCTCGCGCGGCTCCTTGGACCCGGTGGCGGCTATTAACAAGGTGGTGCCGTTGCAGCTAAGAAGCACGGCTCCGCTGGCCTGTTTGGCAATCTCGCCGGTTTCCAGGCGAATCTTAGTGCCGTCAATCTCAAATTCATGGACGATAGGTTGCATCTTGCCTCACAAAAACTGGGTCACGCCCTACTTGCGCAGGCCGAGCCGTTGGATAACAGAAAGGTAACGGTCGTAGTCCTTGCTCTTCAAGTAGTTTAAGAACTTGCGACGCTTGCCCACCATCAGCAGCAGTCCCCGCCGGGAATGGAAGTCCTTGCGGTGCTGCTTGAGGTGCTCATTAAGGTGGTTTATGCGCTCGGTCAGGAGCGCGACCTGCACTTCCGGCGACCCGGTGTCGCCCGAGTGCTGTTGGTAATCGGTAATTAGCTCTTTCTTCCGTTCGTTTTCCACAGGTTAGTCAGGCCCTTTTGGTTTTCCTCGTTTAATGAGCCTTTTATGGTATTACATCACTTTGCCGGTGTCAAATCCAGCTGCGCTTACCAGTCACTCGGCGTAGCGCGAATCGTCATTATAGTCGCCCGCGGTGACGCTCGCGACCCGGTAGGACTTGCGCTGCATGTTCTTCTCGTCGTTCAGCGCATAGAACTGGGTAGCCGAGGCCGTGCTGCGCTGCGGGGCTTCAATCGGCGCATTGTCCACCGCGCCCGCGCCGCCCTCCCACCGCCCGGCATCCCCAGCTCCCGCGCACCCGGCAGGCCGGCGCCGGGCTCGCCCGTATCCACCTGCGGTCCCA